>NZ_CP050177.1:7407500-7716784 GCF_011694815.1 Streptomyces liangshanensis | reverse complement strand
TCCGGCCGAGTTTTCGGGCGTGGGCTACAGCGTCTGCGGTTCCTCCGAGTCCGCGCGCGGGCTCTCCGTCCCATACCGCGATCAGGATTTCGCAGTGGTTCGCGACCCATTTTCCAGCCGCGTCATACGCTTCCTCGCTCGGGGAATCGAAGCGAAGGCGTGTCACTTCAGCCGCCTTGTCGAGCAGGGCGAAGTAGGTGTTCTTGTCGGTGTTGGAGAAGGTTCCTTCGTAACCTTCGGAGGGGATGACGACGTGGAGGTCTCCTCCTGCGGCAAGCAGTTCGTGCGCGAAGAGTTGGTCGGCGCCTTCGGCAAGGCAGCCGTACCCGAGGAGAGGCGGCGCTGTCTGCGTGAGGATGCCGCGGATCTTCTGCGTGACGTAGGGAACCGCTCCTGCGGGCAGTCCTTGATGACCTGTGATTCCTATACGCGTCATATGCGGTCCGCCTTGACCAGTCGCCAATAGTGCTTGCCCAGGGGCGTGAGGATGCACCCCGTTGATTTCATGGCGGCATAGTAGAGGTGATCTTCGCCCACGGGCTCGATGAGGCGGCAAGCCCGGTACTTCTGCAGGCCGGCGAATATCGCCTCGTTCTCAGGGTGTGACGGCTCTTCGGTCGGCTCGAACGACGGGTCGAGACGCAGGACGTGGTCCGGGGTGGGGAACCACTGGGTGAGCTTGCGCAGCACAGGTTTCGGGACCCGTGAATCGCAGACGCGGATGTCGTGGTGTCTGTCGATGTTGGCCTTGAGCGTGGGGCGCTGCTCCCAGGCGCCGAACGATTCGGCAAGGTAGGCGTAGAGGCCGGATACGTTGACGTGCCCGAGGACATCTGCGGCTCCGCCGTCAAGGGCGCCTTCGAAGTAGGTCGAAAACTGCCCCCGCCCGGAGGCGGTCTCCAGGGACAGCTGATCCGCTCGGCTCGCGGTCAGCACGGCGGTGCCTTTCGGCAGGATCGCCCGGTCAGCACCGAGGGCGGCGATGGTGGCCGCGCCACCGGAGAAGCAGCAGTCCAGGACGATGACGGTCTCCTTCACCTCGCTCTCTACGATGCGCTCGAGGATCTCGCTGAACCTGACCCCGGGCGTGGCGCTGGTGCCGTCCGAGGTCGCCAGAGCGACGTCACCCCTCTGTGACGCGCCGTGGCCCGCAAAGTAGAAGAGGGCGAAGTCGGAGCCCGGGGCGAACAGGTCGTCGAGCATGGCGAGCAGGTCGTCGCGGCGGATACCTGGCCCCGACTGCGGGGCCTTGGCCACCCGGCAGTCGAGGTTCGGGGAGTCGTCCTCGTTACGCGCCAGCAGCGGGTGCAGGGCGGTCACATCGTTGACGCAACCGTTGAGCTGGGAAAACTCGTGGTACTGGTCGATACCGACCAGGAGAGCCCGCTTCATGGAGTCAGACCGAGTCGATGAAGTTGGCGACGTTGTCCCAGGTCCACTTCTTGCACGGGGCGGACCCCATCGCTGCCGGCTTGACGCGGTAGTCCTCGTCGAGCCAGATCCCCAGGAGCGGCTTGCCCTCTTCGCGGGCACACGTGATCTCCCAGAGCTGGCCGGTCGCCCCCGGCGTGCTCTTGCTGATGAGTGCGATGACTCCCTGGGAACGACGGATGCGCGTACGGACGCGATCCTTCCAGTCGGTCACGTACTGGTCCTTCACCGACAGGTCGATGAACTCGAACGGAGAGTCAGGGTGTACCCGCTGTCCCGTGAACAGATTGCGCCGCGATTCGTCTTCCATCGCGAAGGCTACGAAGATCGTCTTCTTGTCCGTCATGGCCACTCATCTCTCGTGCAAAAGCTGGTGACTTGCTCTTCAAAGAGACTATCGGCCACCACTGACAATCCGGACGGAGCTGGCGCAGTCCGGCCTTCGTGCGGTAGTGGCCCCTACCGAGCGCGATCCGCGCCACAACGGACAAGCCCGTCCCTCCCGGCACGAGGTGCGGCCGGGAGGGACGGGCTTGCTCGGTGTGTCAGCCTCGATTGGGGGTCCGTCCCCTGCCTCCTACGGGGGAAGAGGTCTTGCCGTCGCCCCTCTTCTCGGTTCCCACGAGATTGGGGTTGGCGAAGGTGTCAGTGAGACTGGGCGGCGGAGGGGGCGGAGGGGGCGGGTTTCCCTGGTTTCCCTGGTTCTCGGTCATGTGCGCCAGTGTGCAACACGATACTGACAGTCGAGAGGCAGATCCCGACAATGATGGCTGTCAAACTGACTGTCCAGCGGTTCGACTTGCGCGTGTGCACCGCCTTGTTCTTCTCGAACATGGTCACCCGCGTGGCGGCAAGGGCTATCAGCGTTGCAGGTTTCTGATTGCGCCCGTGATCTTCCAGCACCGCCCGAGGTTCGATGTCCTCATACCTCGCGAGGCTGAAGATCGAGATGCCAACGCCGATAGCGAGGGCGTACGCCACGAAGGCCGCGGTGCCGGTGTACGGCTCGAAGGACCGGGCCGCCAAGAACTGTGCGGCTGTCGCGGCGAAGCCCACAACAAAGATGGCTTTGGTGTCCACCTTGGCGCCGGCCTCCGACTGCCGCACCATACGCGATGCAATCTCGCTGTTGATCAGCTCCAGGTTGGACTCCTGCTCCTCGAGCTCCTGCGGTGTCATAGCCATCCCTCGAGCCTAAGCCGCCGGGAGGGTTCGGTGAGGCGGTCCAGTCAAGGTCCGTACGAGACAAGCGGCGTTGGGGGGCAAAAGATCGGGTCCCGGAGCGTCTCCGCTGGGGTCAGTACTCCCACGCTCGGGCTGAAGCGGGTCATCATCGGTATCGCCGTGGGCACCGGACCCGTACGGACCACCGCCGGCGCAGCGGGGACAACCGCTCAGGGCAGTGCGCGCTGGAGACGTTCCAGAAAGGGCTCCATCTGCTGGCGTACCAGCTTCTTTGCTCGTCCGCGGTGCGTCAGAGCCCTCACGGCCGTGAGATCCAGACGTACGAACTCTGGCGTCCACTCGGCATCAAAGAGAACGAAGCCCCGCACGACGGGTTCCCCACGCAGGCGATCCGGATGTTGGAGAGGGGGGCAGTCGGGGAGAAGGGGTGGCCGCACCTGAGGGTCCCTTGCGGCAAAGGCTTCAGCGACAGATTGCCGAAAGCGGTCGTATGCGCTGGGCTCGTGGGCCGAGGTGTCGTCAGACAGGACGAGGAGGATCAACCTCGCCGGCGGGAGAAGCCGTACAGCCTCCGAGAACTCCCACAAAGTTCCAGGACCAGGAGCGGCTACAAGGACGACCAGGCAGGCGCGGTTCAGAAGTTCGCTGATGATGGGCTGCCAGCCTGCCAGGGGGAGGTAGAGCTTGTCAGCTCCGGGGAGGGGAAGTTTCTCCCCCGGCTGACCAACGGCCAACAACTTTGCGAACCGTTGGAACGTTTGGGATATGCCCTCCTCAAGCGTCTGGGAGCTGGGGTTTTCCAAGCCTGCGCTCGTGAACAGGCTGAACGCCGAACCGTAGGCGAAGAAGGCCGAACCCGATTGAAACGTCTTGCGGTCCTCGCTGAACGGGCGGAGGAAAAGGACGAAGGGCTCCGGACCCAGCTCGTGAGGTGAACGCAGGACACGAGTGAAGTGTCGGCGACCGTGACGGGATAATCGTCTCCCGGCGTACAACACAACAGCTCCGCCGCAGAGCATGCCGATTGTGACCAGCAGCGTCTGCCAAACTGGCAAGGAGCGGTATGGCGAATTCAACACCGTACTCGTCATACGTATCCGATTGGCCGCGACCAGCAGCAGGAGACAGCCGACAATCTGGAAAACCGCCCCACCGAGACGCATGCCCAGTCCGGAGGCGGGGCGCTGATCCTGACTACGTACAGGCTGCCTGTGTGGTGTTTTCCCGACCATGTGGAACATGATGTGCCAGCAGGCGCAGCCCGGGCTAGACCCCGGCGAGCCTCGAGCAGCGTGGCCAGCCGCAAACCGCCGTACCTGGGACGCCAGACGGCACAGGGCGCTCCAATCGGTCCTTCTCCGGGCTGTACGCGGCAGCCACGAAGCGGGCGAGTAGCGCCTCCTCAACAGCCCGCGGGAACAACAACGGTGCGGTGTCAGTCATCCCCCCCCCCCCCCCCCCGCTGACGAGGGTCGGTGTCCGCCGGACCACGGGGTCGTTGTACGGACGTGAGTGAACTCCCGCCCTGCCCTCCGCCCGGTCTGTCCGAGCTGCTCAACACGCTGACGGACGCCGCGATCGACGTGCTGGACGCCGGGGCCAGCGAAGGCTGGTCACCCACGAGCGTGAGTGACGCTCTGGACGTGGTCGACGTACTGGTCGCGGCGGCGGCGCAGCGTGGCGGCCCGCTGGCCGCCGCCCTGGAACCTGTGCCCGCCCTCACCGCCGCCGCGCGCCGCGCCGTGCGCGACCCGCTGCCGCCCGCGCCGCGGCCCCGTTCGTACGGCGCCCGGTTGCAGGAGGCAGACGGGACCGCCCGATTCCGTGCTTGGAGGGACGCCCGATGGCACCGGGTGCTCTCGGAGCCATGTGCGGTGACTGTCCAACGCACGGTAGCCGTCCGGGCGGAGGCGACCGCGTTCGTAGCTCGCCGGTACGGCCGCGAGGCCACCGCGCTCGCGCTCCAGGCGCAACGGGACCTCATTGCGCTGCTGCCCGAAGACGCGCAGGGTCTGCACTACCCAGAGCTCACAGGGCCTCCGGCCTACCCGCGACGGTGAATCCCATCGCGAAGTAACTGTCGCCGACCAAGTCCCCCGGCGTTTCCGCCTCGCCGCCACCGACGATGCGGGCTTGCCCGGGGTGGCCGTGGGCTTGCCCGCGCTGCCGGCGGGTGGCTTGCCGGTGTCAGCCGCGCAGGCGTGAGAACCAGCTGGTGGCCTTCTGCTCGGGCACGGCCTGGTCCTGCTCGTGCTCCTGGCGCTCCCGTATGCCGGCCGCCGGGCTGACAGTGAGGGCCTTCTGCTTGCAGTCGTCACACAGGTGCGGGCGGATGTCCTTCGGGGTGCCCCAGTCCATTACCTCTACCGCCTCCCACCGTTCGTCGGTGAAGCGCGCCCCGCAGTCGGCACACACCGGGCGGCGGGCCTCTCGCTCCGCTGCCTTCTTCGCCGCCTGCTCCTGGTCCGCGCGCCGCGTCTTCGCCCGGTACTCCTCTGCCGGGCCCTGTTCTCCTTCCGGGCGCGGGCATCGGCGGCCGCGCGGCGGGGGTTGCCGATCGCCTCCCGCAGGGGCTGCTTGTTCTCGCGGCCGAAACGGAGGAACACCGCTCCCTCCGGGCCGTGCTCGCGCAGGTCCTTCAGACCGGTCGCGATGATCGGGATCCTCCCGTCGTAGTCGTGGAAGCCCACCTCCCGGCGCCCCTGCCACAGATGCCGGGTCAGCTCCATCAGGCGCGGGACCGTGCGGTCGGGGTTGCGCTCGCCGATGCGGTTGAACACCAGCAGGACCGGCGGGTGCGACGCGTCGCCGGACCAGGTGTCCGGAGCGTTCCAGCGGGGTGCGCCACATCAGGCGCTCCCGGCTGTCGGTGTCCTTCATCTTCCGACGGAAGAACCGGGCGTACTTCTCCAGCTTGTCGGCGAGTTCCTCCGCACTCTCGTGGCAGTTGTCGACCTCGACGAACAACAGCGGCACCTGGTCCTGCGGCGCGTTGACGACGACGTCGGCCTGGGCGCCGCCCTTGCCCGGCGCGTTCCACGTGCCGGTGGCGGGCAACGGGACCTCCGTCCAGTACGAGGCGATCGTGCCGATCCCGGCCGGCGCCTCGACGGCGGCCTGGGCTGCGGCCCGGACGTGCGGAGGGTCGTCGGCGAGCTTGGCCAGGTCCGGCTTCGGGCGCAGCATCGCGATCACAGTCTCGTTGACGAACATGGGGTGGGAAGCGCCGGAGGAGCCCGCATCGCGTTCGGTGGAGCCCATCTCCGTCACCGGGCGGCGCCCCGGGGTGACGGTGCGCGGCTCGGTCGCCAGCCCCAGCGCCTCGCAGACCTCCGCGGCCACGAGCTCGTTGTAGAGCGCGGAGGCGGCGACGGTGTTCTCGTGCAGGGCGGTCGTGTGGATCGAGCCCCACTTCCCGTCCAGGCGCTGCCCCTTCACCGACAGCAACACATGGTCATGGAGCAGGGGCATGCCGGAGCGTGCCTCGTAGTGGCGGAAGCGGGCGGCGACCAGACCGCCGGGCGGCCGCACCCGGTAGACGCCGTCCTTGCCGTACCGGATCACCGCGACCTCGTCCTCGATCCACCCCAGCACCCGTACGATCGCCCGCTCGTGCGCGACCTCGATCACCCCGCGGGTCTCCTCATCCCCCATCGCCCGCAGGAGGTAGATCGTCGGCTGCGGCCGGAACACGAAGCCCACCCCGGTCACCATCACCCGGCGTCCGAGGGCGCCGGCCTTGAACGCCGTCGTCAGGGAGACGCCCTGGGCGAGCAGGTCGGCCTCGATACGGTCCGCGTCCGGGTGGCGGCCCCGCTCACCGAACAGGTTCCGCAGCTGCGCCTCGGTGACCTCCTCACCCGGCGCGAGCCCGAGCACGGCAAGTCCCCGGCCCGTCCATCGCCCGGCCGGGACCCCGGCCTGCTCCTGGGCGGCGCGCAGCACTACTTCTCGTGCATATCTTCGGTGGCTCGGGTCACCCACCGCCTCCCGAACCGGGCGAACAAACGCTGCTGCTGAAAGTGGACAGAGCCAGTCTCCCGCAGATCGGCCTCGGTCATCTCGGTCATGAAGCGGGTGGAGCCGCAGATCGCGACGATACGCGGGAGGTTCAGCTGCTTCTTCGCTTCGGCGAGCCTCTCCTCAGGGGTGAACTCTTCCGCCTCGGGGGTGAGCGGGTGCGGGTATGACACTGGTTTCTCCTGGTGGTGTGTGTGGTCCAAGGGGGTGCCTGCGGAGAAGAGGACGGGTGTCCAAGGTTGTTCTGGGACGGACGACGGGCGCCTCGACCGGCCGGGCGTCCTACCTTTCAGGAACCGTGGAGGGGTGACCGTACGAAGAACCGCTGCGCCCGGCGACGACGCGGGGTGGGGCGTGCCCGATGGCGCCGACCTCGGCCGGGATCTGACCGCTACGGCGCGCTGACACCGGGACGGGTGGAACAGCCTGCACCGTACGAACAACAGTGGGTGCCGGACAGGATCCTGCTCCGGCGCACACTCAGGCGGTGGCGAGGTACGCGGCGGCCCGGTCCACGAACTGGTCGTGGGCGGTGCGCGCGATCTCGCGGGCGGCGATGAGATCTTCCGTGCTGGTGCTGCCGTCGCGCATCCGGTACGAGGAGTGGACCAGTTCGGTGGCCGCGGCCCGTACGGCGGGGTCCGGGATGAGGATCTGCACGGTCGCCAGGGGCCGGGTGAGGGCCGACCTGGTGACGTGAGAGGCGAGGCGCAGTTCGTGGACCTGCGCCTCGGGAGCACCGGCGACGATGGCCTCGCCGCGCATCCACATGGACATGCGGTGGTCGGAACCCGCGGCAGCCAGCTCGGTCAACGCGGTGATCTGGTCGCGGCGCAACTGCTGGCGAGCGGCGACCGCCTCGGCGCGGTCGGCGGTACGGAGCGCGAAGACCCCGGACAGGGCGACACCGAGCAGGGTACCGAGGACGGCAAGGATCGTTGCGAGCATGGTGATTCCCCCCAGGAGCATCGTCAGGACTGCTGTTTGAGGAGCTTGACGGCGCGTACCGGTGCTCGTGCTCCTCGCGTTCGGCGCAAGCCCGCACGGACTGCCGGCGGGCCTCCTCCCGCACCCCGGGCTCGGTGTCCGCGAGCTCCCCGTCGACGAACTTCTACCCGTACCGCGGCGCCCCCGCACGCGTAGCCGCCCTTGGCGCCTTTCGCGCTGTCGAGATTCACCGACACCTCCCGCACCCGTTGGCACATTGCCCGGCGCGGACCGTACGGGGCCTGGGTGAGGTCAAAGAGCCCGGACCGGGAAGCAGCAGCCGGAGTTGAGGAGCGGACCGTGAAGGCCGGCGCAGCGGACGATCCGAGAGCGGGCGGTCCTGCCGGGGCAGGCGTGCGCGGTTCCCGGCCGCGGGTGCGGAATGTGCGGGCGCGGCCGGGGTCCGTGCGGCGGCCGGGGCCGGTACAGGCTCCGCAGGGGCCACGGTCCGGGACGGCACGACGGCCGCGGGCGGGGTGAGCGCGGGCGGGAACGATGCGTCAGCCGCCCCCGGTACGGGCGCGGGCGCGGAGCGTACGACGGCCCGGGAAGAGGCGGACCGTACGGCGGCCGCGGGAGGGACAGGCGTGGCCGGGGTCGGTACGACGGCCGCGCCCGCGGCCGGCGGGACCGGGGATCGTACGGCGGGCGGGCGGGGTGGTGAGGGCGGCGGCGCGGTCGACGGTGGTCCCCGCAGTGTGCGCGCGGGGGTGGGACAGGGCGACGTCGACGCCCTGGTCGTCGAGGGGGGCCATGGCGGAGGCGATGTGTGGCCGGGCCGGGGAGGCGGGTATCGCGTCGTGCACCAGGCCCTCGGGCATCGTCGCCCTGAGGAGGCCGGCCCGGCGGCCTGTGCCGCTGCGCCTGTGTACGGGTGGTGTTGTCGGCCACGGCCTCAAGGACGCCCTGGGCCATGTGCCCGAGTTGGGGCGGGAACACGGACCAGGTCGACCCCTGCGTGCCGGCGGGCTGGCGGGCCATCACCGGCCAGTTCTCCACCGCCGCCGATCCGGTGACGGCGTAGGGCTGGGGTCCGTGGATCGGCCCGAATCGCGCAGCAGGATGTGGCCGAGCGCTGCCGATGGCCAGTTGAGTGCCGGCGGCTGCCGTTGTCGGAGGTCGGTGCGGTGGACCGTGGTTCGTTCGGGGGGGGGGAGAGAGAACGATGCGGCGGATTTGAGGCCCGCCAGGTCTGCTCGGCGTGCCGGGGCGGCGGCCTCCCGCGGCCCCGGGAACGTGGTCGTGCACGCCTGCGAGGCCTGGCATCCGGTTCGTCGTTCCGGGGGTCTGCTTCCATGTCGTGGTCACCGGGGCGACCGGCCGGCCCCGGATCGCCGGCTACTGCCTGGCGGGCAGCCTGGGCTGCTGACTCCCGGGACCCGACCTGGTAGGTGCAAGGGGGGCCGGGTCGGTGCCGGATCATCCGTCGGCGGGATTCCGGTCGGCCCGGGTCATGTGTGGCGCGGGCAGGGCGGGGCGTAGTCGAGGCGGGGAAAGTGGCGAGCCCATTGGGCGCGGCTGATGGTGGCGTGGACCCGGTCGCAGGCGTGGGTGAGCGCCCGGTCGAGGTCGGTGTACCAGATCTGGACGCTGCGGTGAGCGGTCACGGTGAGGAACATGCCGTCCGTCGTGAGGTAGCGCACTTCCTTGACCGTCCCGCGGGGGTTGGTGAGGTGGGCCAGGGAGGCGGGGCGGGCGCGGTCGGTCACGTCCCAGACGTTCACCACGCCGTCCACGCCGACGGTCACCGCCGTGCGGCCGTGGGAGGCGAAGGCCACACCGGCGACGATGTCGGCGTGGCCTGCCAGTTCGCCCAGTTGGCGGTGGCGGGGAAGTGCGCTGATGTCCCACAGTTTCGCCGTCTGGTCGTCGCTCCCGCTCAGCAGGGTGCGGCCGTCCGGGCTGTAGGCGAGGGCGTCCACGAAGTTCCGGTGCCCTTCGAGGACCGCGAGGGGGGCAGCGTGCCGTGGGTCGGTCACGTCCCAGACGCGGACGGTGTGGTCGTCGGAGCCCGAGGCCAGGGTCCGTCCGTCGGGGCTGAAGGCGACGGGTTTGACGTTGTCCCGGTGTCCGGTGAGCCTGTCGAGTGTGCCGGGGTGTGCCGGGTCGGTGATGTCCCAGAGGCGGATGGTGTGGTCGTAGCTGCTGGTGGCGGCCGTGCGGCCGTCCCGGCTCACGGCGACGGAGTACACGGAGTCGGTGTGCTCCGTGGGCAGCTTCGACAGCGGCGTCGGGTTCCGCGGGTCGGTCACGTCCCACAGCCGGAGCGTGCGGTCGCTGTCCGCACCGACCAGCGTGTTGCCGTCGTGGGTGAACTCGAACGCGTTCAGGCCGACTCCGTGGCCGTCGACGGTGCCGAGTCGGCGGGGCTGTCGTGGATCCTTCATGTCCCACAGGACGAGCTGCGCGCCGTCGGCCATGGCCAGGGTGCGGCCGTCGGCGGTGACGGCGGGTGCGTGGCCGACCGGTGTGTACGGCGCCGGTGCGGGCCCGGCCTGTGCGGGGCCCGCCGGTTCGGGGCCTGCCTGTGCGGGGCCGATCGAGGCGACGGACAGGGTGGTGAGCAGGGCGTCCTGCGTGCGGTCCTGCGGGGTTTGGCGGTAGGCGGCCAGCGCGATCTGGGCGGCCAGTGACGGATCGTGCAGGCTGAGGCGGACGGACTCCTCGGCTGCCCGGAGCGCCACGGCCTCGTTGCGTTGCCGGGTGACGGTGCCCTGTGCTCGTACGGCGAAACCGGCGGCGGCCATGGCGGACACGAGGAGAACGGCCAGGGCCGCGACCATGCGGCGCAGCCGGCGCAGGCGGCGGCCCTCGCGCTGTCGTGCCCGCTGTGCCGCCGCCTCGCCGGCGTCGAGGAAGGCGCGCTCCCGGGCGGTCAGTGTCCGCGGCGGGAGATCCTTCGCGGTGGCGAGGCGTACCCCGCGGTACAGGGAGTCGGGGTCGTGGTCCAGGGATTCCCAGAGGGCGGTGGCCTCGGTGACCGCGCGTCGCAGACGTTCCTGGCCGCGGTCCTCCTCCAGCCACTGGCCGAGCCGGGTCCAGCAGCGGATCAGGGCCTCGTGGGCGATCTCCACGTGATCGGCGTCGGCGGTCAGCAGCCTGGCCCGGGTCGCTCGTTCGAGGACGAACCGGGTATCGGGGCCGTCGCCGAGTTCATGTCGTGGCACCCGGCGTTTGGTGTCCTCGGTGCCCTCGCCCAGTGCGACGAGCCGCAGGAACAGCCGTCGCGCGGCCTCCTGCCGGCTGTCGTCCAGGGCGCGGTGGAACTCCTCGGCGGTCTGGGTGAGCGCGTCCTCGAAGCCGCCCGCCGCGCGGTAGCCGGCCAGCGTGAGGGCGTTGCCCCGCCGGCGCTTCCAGGTCTCCAGCAGGGCGTGCGAGAGCAGGGGCAGGGCGCCCGGCCGGCCGTGTGCGTCGGCGGTGAGGGTGGTCAGCAGGGCGCTCTCGACGGTGAGCCGGGAGCGCGCGGCGGGCTGGACGATCGCCGCCCTCAGTTCCTCGGCGGTCATCGGGCCGACAGGATGATGGGCGTGGGGCAGCGCGTCGACGAGGCCGGGCAGGCGGGTGCAGTGCGTGTAGAAGTCGGACCGCACGGCGAGGGCGACCCGCGTGCGGCTGTCGGGGGCCTGGGCGGCGTGCACGAGGGAGTCGACGAACCGCTCGCGTTCCCGCGCGTCGCGGCAGAGCGTGAACACCTCTTCGAACTGGTCGACGACGACGAGCAGTTCGTCCGCTGCGGAGCAGGTCTCCTCGCGCCCGGCGAGGATCTGCCGCACCATCCGGTGGAAGGTGCGCGGCTCGGCCATGAGTGCGGTGTGCACCGGGTCGCGGGCGACGCCGGCGCGGGCCGCCAGGCGGACGGCGCACTCCTCCAGCGGATGCGGGCCGGGGGTGAAGACCAGTGAGGAAACGTCGGGAAAGGCGGGAAGCACACCTGCGCGCAGCACCGACGACTTACCGGATCCCGATGCCCCGAACAATACGAGAAGCCGTTTTTCCTTCAAGTGTTCGACGAGCGCGGCGGTGAGTTTCTCGCGGCCGAAGAAGAACCCGGAATCGGCTTCCTCGAACGCGGGCAGACCGACATAGGGCGGCCTGGCACCGCTCTTCTTCCGGTCCTGCGCGCCGGGGGCGGCCGGCGTGTCCGTACCGGTGCACGCGTCAGCCGTTCGCTGCCAGATCAGCTTCCATTCCCGCTCGTCCCCGCCGCAGGCGCGGACGTAGGCGAGGGTGACGGCCGCGCTGGGCAGTTGACGTCCCGCCGCGGCCGAGGACAGTGTCGCGATCCCGTAGTGCGTTGTCCGTGCGAGGTCCCGGTAGGTGGGCCGGCCGGCCTGTTCCCGTAGTTTCCGTAAACGCGCCGCGAATTCGAACAGAGGACCGCCGTCCGGGTCCAGAGGACTCTCTCCCCGTGGCATGCGTGCACCCTTCCCCCCGGTCGAAGCCTGTTGTTCGGTATCCGTTTGTTCGGCGTCGGCCGACCCGAATTGAACAACAGGTTAGCGGCTACAAACGGTGCATCAGGTCCCGCACCGGGGACCGGACGACGAATCGAAAAAAGGGGAATCCCGTGAAGAACACGAACGGCCAGGAGAAGACGAACGGCCCGGAGAAGACGAAGAAGCGGCAGCGCGTGATCGGGGCGATGGCGGCCTCGGTCGCCCTGGCGGCCGTCGCGCTGGCCACGGCGGGCTCGGCCACCGGTGCCGGGCAGGCCGCGGGCGCCGCCCCGTACTGCCCGGGCGGCAAGATCTGCATGTGGAGCGAGCCCCACTTCCAGGGCGACCGCTACGACTGGAGCCCGGACGAGGGCAACGTCTTCCTCGGCGACCACGAACTCGCCGACAAGGTCGCTTCGTTCTTCGCCGCGGCCGACGGCTGCTTCCAGGACTCGCCGCCGCCCGCCCCGGGCAAGACCCGCGAGGTCAGGGCGAACGACTGGTCGGCGGACTACGCGTTCGGCCGGCAGGTGGACCGGATCAAGCCGAGCTGCTGACCGGTCACCCGGTCCGCACAGCCCACCCCCACCCCCGGCAGGGGCAACCCCTCCCCCGTACCCGAAGAGAGAACTCCATGCCCACCCACCACCCTCACCGCACCCGCCCGCGCCGCCGGTTGCTGCCGGCGCTCACCCTGGCCTGCCTGGCCGCGGGCGCCCTCGCGGTGCCCGCCCACGGCACACCCGGCACAGCGACTCCCGGCACCGGCACCGGCGCCCTTCAGCAGGCCGTCACCCGGCAGGCCGCCGCCTCCTTCCCCACCTGGGGAACCCGCTGGGTCGTGCACACCACCTCGGACATCGACTCACCGTCCGCGGGAACGATCAACCAGACCTCCCCCGGCCAGGACCGCGTCACCGCCGACTACCAGGTCGACACCGGCCGCAGGGTCTGCGAGGGCAGCGCCTGCTCCACCTTCATGGCCCACATCACCCGGCCCGTCACCGGCTTCCTGACCGTCGCCGCGGTGGACATCCCCGAGGACCGGCTGCCGGGCGTCCCGGTACGGCCCCATGCACCCCCACCACCCGCTCCCCGGCCGGGCTCGCGGCAGCAGACCCTGCAACGGGCCGCGGCCTGGCTCACAGCCCACCACGGGCGTCCGGTGCCCTACGGCCAGCACCTGTACTGGCGGGACGGCTACCGGCAGGACTGCTCCGGCTACGCCTCCATGGCGCTCGGCCTGCCCACGCCCGGCGAGAACACCGTGGGACTGGCCGGCCCGAGGATCACCCGCCCCATCCCCATGAGCGAGCTACAGCCCGGTGACCTCGTCATCGACGCCCTCGGCAACAACAACACCCGCCATGCCGTCATCTTCGAGAAGTGGAACGACACCGCCCACCGCTCCTACACGGCATACGAACAGGGCAGCACCAACGGCACCAGCCACCGCTCCCTGACCTACGGACTGACGGCGGGCAGCGAGTACAAGGCCTACCGCCCCCTCCAGTACGGCAACTGACACCCGATGCCGAACCCGGTGTGTGCCCCGCTCCCGCGGCGGATCACACACCGGGCCCCCGGCTGCCCCGAAAACCCCCCCGACATCGCCCAAGGAACGTTCATGCACCACGGCACACCCCACGACGCCCCGCGTCCGCCGCGGCCCCCGATCCGCCCGGTCCACCTCAGCCGCGCCGGTTTCCTGCGAGCGGCCGCCGCGACGGCCCTCGCAGGCCCTCCCCTGCTCGGCGACCCGGCCCACGCCGCGACAGATCCCCTCCATGTCTCCAAGGTCGCCGACCTCACCGGTCCCGGCCTCACCACCCGGTTCCGTATGGAGGCCACCGACCTGGGCGTACCCGTACGAACGCCCGACGGCCGGCTCCTGTTCGTCTTCGGCGACACCTTCGAGGAGGCCAAGGTCGGCGGCGGGTGGTGGCGCTCGCCCGCGGCACTGTACGGGCACCTCGACGGCCCCGGCCGCCCGGTCTTCTGGACCGGTGCGGTCGGTGGACGGCACGCCCGGCAACTGTGGCCCTACGATCACGACAACCCCGAGTACTCCACCGTGCTGCCCTCCGACGTGATCACCCTCGGTGGCACCATGTACCTGCACGTCATGGTGAACAAGGGGCTCGGCACCGTGGTACGCACCGAGATCTGGCGGTCCGACGACTCGGGCACGACCTGGGCCCCCACCGGTGCCGTGTTCGCCCCGAACCTGCACGACGGCATGTTCCAGCTGCTCACCTGGGCCCTCGGCGACGACGGCTACGTCTACGTCCTGTCCACCGGATTCCAGCGGGACAAGCCGCTCATCCTGCACCGGGTCCACCCCGACAAACTCACCGACCCCGGTGCCTACGAGCCGTGGGGACACGACCCCGCCGGCCGCCGGGCCTGGGGCAACCCGCCCACACCCGTCCTGGACGGCACCTTCGGCGAACTGTGCCTGCGACTGCTCGACGGCCGGTGGATCCTGACCTGGTTCAACCAGGGCGACTACCGGATCGAGGGCCTGGTCACGGACCACCCCACGGCGAACCTGCGCACAGCGCACCGCCGCACCCTCCTGCGAGGCACGTCCTGGGGCAACGAGGACGACACCCACGTGGCGCAGTTGTACGGCGGCTACATCATCCCCGGGTCCACGCCCGACGACCTCCACCTGTCGGTGAGCCAGTGGAACACCAAGGCGGGATGGCCCTACCGCGTCATGCAATTCCGCGTTCGAGGCCTTGCTCCCTGACCCCGGATCCCAACCAAAGACCCACCCGTCGCGACACACCAGAGCACGGAGAAGCAGGAGCACGGAGAACAACGACGCCTCGCGCACCGCCGCCGGACGCAGAGCAACGACGTCCCGCGCACCGGCTCCGCCCGACTCGTCGGCGCCGGTGCCCCTCACCCTCCCCCGGGAGACCGCGCTCGCCGGCCTCCTCACCGCCCAGCCACCGTGCCGGCGCGCCAGCGCGCGGGGTCGGCGCCGGCACCGACCCCGAGCACGCGCGCACCCCCGCGCCCCTAGCACACCCTGCGTCCCTACCAGGAGACCCGTGAGGAGCCCGAGGCACTCCCCGGCCCGCTCCGCCTCCCCCAACGCCCGTACCCACCAGGCCCGGCCCGGGCCCCCGCACCCCCGTGAACGCCTCGCCTCAGGGGCCTGCCGGCGCCGTCCCCCACCGGGATCCTCCCGGCCACCACCGGCCGACCGCCGTCCCCAGGCACCGCGGCACCGGCGGTTCGGCCGCGCAGCTCACGAAGGTCACCAGGTACGTACGGGTACGTAGGAAGGCCCGAACCGCTTCCGGCGGTTCGGGCCCCTGGTATGTACGGGGGACTACAGGTGTACGGGGGCTACAGGACGATCTCGATCTCCTGGACGTCGGTGAACTCCACGTCCAGGCCACGGGCGCGACGCCCGTCGTCGCGGAAGTAGTACCGGCCAAGGCCCTCAGCCGCAATCTCAAGAAGATGCTGCTCAGTGGCACCCTGCTCGCGGGCCTCGAACAGCCGCTCCGCCCACCGCGGGCCCAGCGCCTGGGTGATGTGCCGGACGCGGGCGTCGTCGGTCGTGCCCGGCGCTGCGGTGAACCCGAAACGGGCCCGGGTGGAGACGACGATGCCGTCCGTCGACGCCGCCTTCTTCCTGGCCCTCGCCCGGATCTGCGGCTGCCACCGCTTCCTGACCTCACGCTCCATACGCGCGGCCAGGTCACGGCGCGGCCGCTTGAGCCTGCCCGTCACATAGCGCTCCACGGTCCGCTGGGAGATCCCGAGCGCCTGGGCCACGGCCCTGGTGCCCTTGAGCTGCTTGACCAGGTACTTCATCTGCGCCTGGGCACTCTGCGGAATACGGCGGGTGAACGCCCCCTCCAACGCACGATCCAGGCTGTCCCCGAGCGAATCGACCACGGCCTACTCCCCCTCCCCGACGCTCTGATCCGTCTTGATCAGGTTGGAGATGTTGAAGACGCCACCGTGCTCCTCGAACTGCTGCTCCGCCCACAGGACAGTCCCAGTGCCCTGGTGCTTGACCATCCCCGGCGAGACACCGAGCCGGAAACCGCCGGGCACCGGCCTGCCCTCCTCGGTGCGCGGGAGGACGTCCAGCGGGGACGGCCCGGAGGAGGGGTAGACGACCGCGTCGGTACCGATCGCGACCGGGTAAAGGCCGGCGGCGGCCGCCGTCCTCATCAACTTACGGTGCAGACCGACCCGTTGGTTCGCGAGCACGGCGGCCCGGATGTCCGGGCGCCACGTCCACCGCTCCAGCGCCGGGTAGGGCTCGTAGTACGGCACCTGGCCCCGGGAACGCTGGCGCAGCTTCCCGATCGCGCCCTTCGCCGTCGCCTTGATCGCGGTCTCCAGCAACGCCAGCACCGGGTCGGCCTGCCTGCGCCGGGCCATCGCCTCGAGGAACTCCTGGCCCTGGAGGTCGGTGGTGACACCCATGTCGGCCATCGTGTCCACGTACGCGTCACGCAGCCGCTTGTACCAGGCGTCCAGGTAGCGGCCGGTCCGGGTGCGGACGTACGCCTCGATCGGCGCGACGTCGAAGCCGAGCTCCACCGCGTACGCGACCGTCGGTGTCGCGTACCACGCCGGGCCGGTGGGGCGCTCGCCCCTGGGCGTGAACGGGGAAGGCAGCCGGTCCCCGTCGACGGTGCGGCCGTTGACCCGTGCACGGGAGAGGTCGACGTGGGAGAGGTCGACCAGCCACGAACCGGGCAGCATCGGGTCGAAGGCCGGGTTGCCGGTCAGGTGGGTCGGCCCGTTCAGCCCGACCGTGAGGCCGTTCGCGGCCGCGGCGAAGCTCATGTTGAGGTCGACGACGACCAGGTACCGGTGGGCGTACTCCTCGTCCGTCAGCGGCCGGCACCAGTCGTACGGTTCCTCCATCAGCATCTCCGCCGGGGTACGCAGATGATGCCGGGCGAACTGGCCCTTGAGGATGGGGTGTTCGTCGGGGACCTCGCACGGCACCACGTCGTACCGGCCGGTGATCGCGTCGTCGTTGAACGCGGGCTTAAACTCCCCCGTGACCGGGTCTTTCGACGCACGGGTCGGCGGGCGCAGCGCGGTCATCAGCTCCAGGCCGGTCGTCGCGGTGGAGCCACGCGGCGTCATCACCCGGGCCGCGTACAGGCCGAGGTACTGCACCAGATCGGCCGGATGCATCGTCAGCAGCAGCTCCGGGTCGTCCTTCCGTCCCCACTCCCGGGTGTCCAGGGCGTTCCAGGGCAGGACACACAGCTGGACACAGCGCCGCAGCGACCCCTCCGGATCACGGTAGACCCGGGCCCACGGGCCGAAACCCCGCTGCGTCATCCGAAGCCCGGCCCGCTCGACCTGCTTGACCACCTTGTGACCGGCCGGGAGCCGTCCCGTACGCCGCTCCTCCTCCGACAGGGCGGCGGGCAGGGCGAAACGCTCCACCGCGGCCGCGGTGAGGACCAGGATCGGATCCGCGTCCCGCCCATGACGATGCAGGCGGGCCTGACCCAGCCGTGCCTCCGTCAGCGTCCAGTCGACCAGGGCCGGGATGCTCTTGGCGGGCACGTCCAGGACCAACCCACCGACACAGTAGGCCGACACCTGCCCCTCGGCGTCGGCATCGATCACCGCGAGCGGCCCGTTCTCGAAACGCGGATCCACGCCGGCGACCGCCGTGGTCTTCGCCGCCGGCGTCTTCCCCGCACCCGGACGCCGAGACGTCACCGACGACCTGGCCACCGGCGGCCTGGTCGTACCGGCCACCCCGGCCATAGGACGGGAAACCGAACCAACAACAGGCACAACCGGCACAACGGCAACGGCAGCAGCAGCGGCAGCAGCCGGGGCAGCGGGAGCCGACCCCTCGGCCGAACCAGCAGCAGGCCCGGCCGGGGCCAGACCCTCAGCCGGACCAGCAGTGGCCGGCTCCTCGGCCGTGCCGGGGAACGCCTCCGGGACCGCCGGGGGCGGGGTGGCGGCGGGCGCGTCGGGGACCGGGGCGGGGAAGCGGGCGGCGAGACCCTCCAGGAGCCGGGCATACGCGGCACGCTTCGGCGGCCGCGGTTCCGTCCGCCCCGCCTCCCAACTCCCCACAGCCTCCCGGCGCGCCCCCAGCGCCGCCGCGATCTGCACCTGACTCAGCCCCGACGCCTCCCGCAGACGCTTGCGCTCCGCAGGCACCGGCAGGTCGTCCTGCGCAACTTGCTCCAGCAACGCATCGACAGAGCTGAACAGCTCGTTCTCAGTGGACACAGACGCCACCTCCCGCCGCACCATACACCGATCACACTCAGATCGCTCACCATTTCACCCTCAGATCGCACATGAATCACGCATGTGCGGTGTGTGGTTCCCGGCCGACCGCTCCCATACCCCAAGGCAATGCGGTCGCGCTCCGGAGAACGGCCGGAAACCAGAGGGCGCGTGAAGTGGAAAGACACGTCTGACGGCGCGATGAAAGAGCTGGAGGCGATACGCCATCAGGTCGGACATCTTGACGATCCGACGGTGGGACTGACCACGCTGCACGGACAGTCCACGCAAGGTCGCCTGAAGATCCCCGAAGCCGTCCAAGGTGGCGTTACCGGGCTCCGCGAGGAGAACCGGGAACAACGCCGACGCCAGAAACGGATGACCAGTGATCCGAACGAAACCCGGGGCGAACTCCGGCAACTACTGAACTGCCCCGGCACGCTCCACCCCCCTGCTCCACAGCGCGAGCAGCGACGACGGGCCCACGCACGCCAACGCAGCAGTACCGCCAGAGCCAGGAGTGGAGTTCCTCGACCACGGCCCTGTCACCCCCGAAGCGACACAGCCACCCATCGCATCAGACACCGACTCCCAGGGGGCAACCATCAAGGACAACGAACGCCGGCCGGAGACAGGAAGCCAGGAAGCCAGGAACAGGAGGACCCCGCTCCCCAAAGCGCCATCGAAGCCGCCCACCAGGGCACCAGCCCATCCGCAACACCACAGCCGCGCCACCACCCCACAAGCCTTCGCCGACGCGCAGGACCCGAAGGTCGCCCACGGTGTCCTGCTACTCAAGGCCACCAGCATGGCCTGCACAGAACCGACCACACACCGCCACACCCGGCAGCAGCCCACCACCCCAACCACACACCACCAACCACTTCCGCACCCCGCCCTCGGTCGAGGACATCGAAGAAGGACGCGTCCAGACCGTCCTGTCCGGACGTTCCCTCATCGCCCTGCTGATCGAGCTGTGGAACACCCGCTCCACCGCCACACCGCTGCAAGGCGACTGGGCCCTCGCCACGACCTCCTACAACCGCATCGCGACCGAACTTGCCGACGTCGACGGGCAAGGCGACACCATCCGCATCGTCCTCGACGACGGCCTCCCCCCTCGGACCGACGACTGACACTCCCGCGCTCCGGCAACCGGTTTCGCGCTGCTCGGAAATCGTCAAGGGGGTGCTCGCCGGCCCTGAGGTTCGTCCCCTACGGCGAACCCGAGGGCTGGTGTCAGTGGTTCACGATTTCGTGAAGGTCTCGGTCTTGCGGTAGAGGGCGGGCTTGAGAACTGCCGGAGACAGCGGTGGGGATGTAGTCCATGAGGTGGGCGACCGCGGCCCTTCGCGGACGAACCGTGTTCTTCGCCAGGTGGCGCAGGATCCGCAGGATCGTGGTGGTGGAGGTGCCGGTGACCCGGTGGAGGGCTGGGTCCCATTCGGGACCAGTGGATTCGCGGGCGGCCGTAGGGAGCTGGGCTGCGGCTGAACGTGATCGGTCTGCCGGTGCCACCAGCGGGCCGTGACATCCTCGCCGAGCGCAAGGTGGTGGAGGTAGAGGTAGTAGGCGGCAGCTTGCCCGGCGCCGGTGGCGTACTGCCGCCAGAAGTGGGCGCCGTCATCGGTGTCGGTCATTTGCAGCACGCAGGCGAGCGCGCTGCGGGGTTCGGGGACCTGCTCGGTCACCAAGTCCTCGACATCGGCTGCCCGTGTGTGCGGGAGGAGGCTCTCGCACAGGGCGCGGAGGCCGGCGGCCTCGCTCGCGCCGGCGTCCGGCAAGGGCGACGACTGCCCTGGGTCGGCTGTGAGCCGATTGGCAGGTGGGCGGGACGATGCCGCGGGGACGGTGCGGTTCCGGGGAAGGAGTGTCCGTGCAAGGACGCGTTCGATGGGGGTCGCGGGGAGTTCCCTTCGTTGTCGGACGGCGGGTTCCGAGCGAAGTCAAGGAAGCGGGTGGCGTGGCGTTCGTCCGAGCGGACGGTGGCCACCGGGACGCCGAGAAGGTCGCAGACCTCCGGGTGGGCATACCGCACAGCCGGCACGGCACCATGACGTCCAACTGGTTGTCGGGCAGGCGGCCCATGGCCTTGAACAGGGCTTGCGTCTCGCTGAAATGCTCCATCCTCTCCGTCTCGTCGGTGAGGGTCCGCATGGTGACGGTGACGAAGGCGGCTTCCGAGAACTCGGGGTGTCCGCAGTCGACACTCGGCACTCCCTTCCCTCCCTCCCCAACGGACGCCGAGGCTCGGCACGATCTGAAGCACGGCCGCGGGCGGCAGCAGAAACGAACCCCAGTCAGGCCGCCACCGGGCCGACAAGGGTAGTCCCCGCGCGCACGGGGGTGCCTCCATGAATGTCTGCGTGTGGTGGCGTGTTGGGTTTGGGGAGGCGTCGGCCGGGCGGGCGGAGGGAACTGGTCGATCGGGCGGGAAGTGTGGCCGGTTGGCCGGTGCGGGGTGGGAGGGCGCGGGCTAGCGTCCTTTTCGGCAGGTGACACCGCGGAGAGGGAGACAGCCGATGGATCAGCGAACGTTCGAGCGCAGCGCCGGCGTGAGCGTCGAGTTCGAGAGGGACGTCATCGAGCTCTTGCTGGAGGCGATGCGTGCGGTGGACAAGCAGGAACGTGAGGACCTCGGTACGGAAAGCGTCCTGTACGCGCTCGTGTTGGGTGACTGGGTTGCGGGTTCGGTGATCGTGTCCGGGGTTCGGGCCACCGGTTCGCTTGGGGGTTCGATCAGGTGCCGGGGGACATCCGTGTGGGTCAGTGTGGACGCGGGCGCGGGGGACGGCGTGGCGGGGAATCCTGACGACGAGCGGGAGATCGATGCCTTCTGGCGGGAGGTTCGGCTGGAGGGGGCCAAGCGGCTTCGCTCGACGAATCGGAAGGGGAAGGAGGAGGAGCCGGGGCCGGGACGGAGGGGTTTTGGGCTTCCGGCGATGAGCGGCGCGGTGCGGGACTGTTTGCGTGGGGCGCTGGAGGCCGCTCGGGAGGAGGGCGTCGTTTCCGTGCGCGTCCGGCATGTGGCGCGTGCACTGGTCGCTCTGTCCGACAGCCGTGCCCGCGAGGCGTTGGTGCTGGAGAAGGTGGACGTCCCGGCTGCCGCGGTGGCGCTCGACGCGTTGCGGGGCAGCGACGAGGTACCCGAGCCCGGGTCGGTGTTGGTGCTGCGCAAGGCCGGGACGTTCGGGAAGAGCGGGAATCCGCTGACCCGTAACTTCACCGCCTGGATATTCGGCGGCGGCGCCGGATTCGGTTCCGCGGTCGTGGGCGCGGTTCGCACGGAGACACCACGGGCGGCGGTACGGCGCGGGGCGTCGGAGGTGGAACCCGTCGACGTGCTCCTGGGGATCCTGGCGCTGGATCGGTCGTTGGCCGTCGCGGGGCGTGAGCTGCCCGAGGAGTTGATGGGAGCGAACCAGGGGGCCGTACTCCTGCGCCGGCACGGCGTACGGCAGGATGCCCTACACCGGGTGCTGCTTCCCTCCACCGGGGTCACGGAGGAGGAGCCCCGGGAGGTCCCCGGCCACGCCGGCTTCGAGCAACGGCTCCTGCACGTTGCCCAGTTGACCGCTGCCGCCCAGGGATCGCCCACGGTCGGCACGACCCAGCTGCTGGCCGCGCTGCTGGACAAGGGGACGGACGCGCAGTCCGGAGCGGAGATCGAGCGTGTACTGACCGAGAGCGGGGCGGATGTCGCCGGGTTGCGGGCGGAGGCGCAACTCCGGGTTCCGGGCGGGGCGGCGCAGACGTCCTGACGCGTCCTGCGGCGGCGGTGGTCCGCCCACGTACACGACGAGAGCAGCCGTAGAGAACGGTGCCCACGGGGAGACGACATGAGTACGGCAGTGCGACCGGGCGCACGGGCGCGCCGCGAGGCCGCCGCGATCCGGGAGGCGGTGCGCGCCGCGCCCCCGCGGACGGTCGCGGCCGAGTCCGTACTCGCCGGCCTGGTCCTGCTGTGCTCACTGGCACCGGTTCCGCTGCTTCCGCCGGCCCACCCGGTGGCGGTGACCCTCCTGGGGGCATGGGTGGCGCTGCTCGTACCCGCGCGGCGGATGTACCCGGCGCTCGCGGTGCTGGGCTGCGTTCCGGTGATCGCGGGGAACAACGTGTGGGCGATGGTGACGGTGCCGTGGATCGTGTGGTCCGCCGTGCGCCGCATCACCCCCGTACGACGGGCCTGGGCCGTTGTCGGGGCGGGCGCTGCCGGCGCCGCGTTCCTGTCGCTCGCCGCCCAGTCCCTCGGCGAAGCCGTGAGGCTGCCGTATCTGGCGGCGGGCGCCGTCGTGGCCGCGCTGCTCATCCTGCTGCCCGGCGCCTCCGGCACCATGATGGGGCGCCGGCGCCCGCTGACGGGGTTGCTGCGGGAACGCAACGCCTACCTCGAACAGACCCGCCTCCTCACCGACGAAGCGGCCCGCGCGGAGGAACGGGCTCGCATCGCCGCCGAGATGCACGATCTGCTCGGCCACCGCATCAGCCTCATCTCCGTACACGCCGGAGCCCTCCAGCTCGCCGCCGAACGCCAGGCACCCCCGCTCGCCCCCCAGGCCGAACTTCTCCGCACCACCGCCGGCACCGCCATGGACGAACTACGCGGCATCCTCCACGTCCTGCGCCACCAGTCGGACGACAACAGCAACGAGCGGGGAACCCGCGAAGACCTCGCGGCCCTGGTCGCGGACTCCCAGAGCGCGGGCGCCGACGCCCAACTCCACTGGAACGCCGCCGGACGGACGGACATGGGCGCCCACACCCGGCAGGCCGTCCACCGGGTGACCCGCGAAGGACTCATCAACGCGATGAAACACGCCTCCGGCGCACCGGTCCGCGTCACCTTCCAGGATGAAGGGGACACGGTGGTGATCGGTGTCGTCAACGACGCCCCGCCCGGTCCCGTTTCGCCCGGCAGCGGGAACCGCAGCGGACTCGTCGGCCTCCAGGAGAGAATCGGCCTCCTCGGAGGCACCCTCCACGCCGGACCCCGCCCCGGAGGCGGCTTCGCCCTCTCCGCCCGCATACCCGTCCGGGCCGACACGCCACTCCCGTACGCCACTTCACCCGGCAGCGCGACCGGCACGACCGGCTCCCGGCCCCCGCTGTCCACGGAAGTCCTCACCTGGCCCCGCCTCCTGGGAGGCGGCTGCGCGGCCCTGTTGGTGATGCTGCCGGCGATCGGCGGCACCATCGCCCTGCTGATCATGGCAGTCCTACACTGAACCGATGATCCGAGTCCTGATCGCCGACGACGAGACACTGATGCGCGCCGGGATCCGCCTGATCCTGGAGAACGACGACAGGATCCGCATCGCCGCCGAGGCACAGAACGCCCCCGAGGCCGTCGAAGCCTGCCGCGCCCACCTCGTCGACGTCGCCCTCCTCGACATCCGCATGCCCGGGGACGGCATCGCCGCCGTCACCGAGATCGCCCGGCACTCGCCCCACACCCGAACCGTGATGCTCACCGCCTTCGGCGACGAAACAACCGTCACCAACGCCCTGCGCGCCGGAGCCCACGGCTACCTCCTCAAGGACACCGGCCCCCACGCCCTCATCGACGCCGTACACCGCGCCGCGGCCGGAGAACCCGTCCTCGCCCCGCAGGTCACCCGCCAACTCCTCGACTTCCGCACCCGGTCGGGCCACAGCGGCGACGCCGCGTCACGCCGGACCGCGGGCCTGACACCGACTGAACGCGACGTTCTGCGACTGCTGGGCACCGGCCTGTCCAACGCCGAGATCGCCGCGCAGCTCCACCTGAGCAACGGCACCGTCAAAGCCCACATCAGCAACATCCTCACCCGCACCAGCTGCACCAACCGCGTCCAGGCAGCAGTACTGGCACAAGAAGCGGGACTGTTGGGCTGACGCCGGGCAGGGCGTCCGGGAGCGAGAGTCGGGAACGGGAGTCGGCCGGTCGGCCGGTTGCGGCACACGCCGGTCCTGCTCCTGCCCAACCGTCGGGTCGAACAGGACGTGTCCGTACGAATCAACACCTCAGCAGGGCACATGCTCAGCGAACCGTCCAGGGGGCCGGCCGCCAACTACCCGTACGAGTACCCGGGCTGCGGGCCGCGGATCTCGGTGTCTACGTACGTGCCTTCAGTGTCCGACTCGGTGTTGGTGAGGGGAAGCGCGTGTCACAGGTCCGCGAGGGCGAGTAGTTGGTGCATGGCTGTGATGGGGAGGTTGGGGTTGGCGGCCGCAGCGGCCGCGACGAACTCCGAGGGGTCGGACAGCAGCCTCGTCACGTCCGCCGCCGGAAGCCGGGGATGCGCCGCAGCCGCACGGCGCACCGTGGCGTCCGGGTCGGCCGCCAGGCTTCGCGCGGAGTCCACGGGAAGGTCGGGGTCGCGGGTGGCCAACTGCCTCATCCTCGGATCGCGGTCCGTGGCCAGACGCCGAAGTACCTCCACCGGAAGGGGGAAGTCGTCGGCCGGACGCCAACGGACCCTCTTCAACGGGCGGTACGTGCGGTCGATGCGCTCGGCGGTCTCAGGGTCGACCTGGTCCCGGGCGTGCAGGGCCATCGTCGTACGGACACTGCTCTCCTCATCGGCGAGCAGCCGGGCGACAAGCGGCGGCGGGAGGCGGTCGGACATCGCCGCCGAGGCGCGGAAGCAGGCGTACGGCGAGTCCACGTACGGCAGCGGGTCGGCCGTCACCCACGGCAGACGCAGTGTCCGCAGCTCCGAGCGGGCTATCTCGCCCATGAACTCCCGTTCGAGTGCTTTCTCGTCCAGATCTTGGGGGTTCAGCTGGTCTTGATGTGGGGTCGGTGAGGGTGCTTCGTCGCGGATTCGTGCGTGGATCGCGGCACGAGCCTGCTCCGGGGTATCCTGACGGGCGAAGACACGCACCGCGACACACGGGTTGGGATCCTGGGCGAGCTCGTCGCGCAGCGCCGGCGGGAGGTCAGGGTGCTCGGCCAGTTCCGCGCGCACGTCGTCGGAGTCGCCGGCCAGCCGGCGGGCCGTCGCGACGTCCAGTGCGCAGTGACGTACCGCCCCCGCGCGCGTCACCGGGTCGGCCAGCAACGCCGGAACCAGATCCGCCGGCGGAACAGGGTGAGGATTACGGCGAAAGTAGGTCGCGCAGGCCCCGGCTCGTACCGAGTCATCAGGATCCGTCAGCAACAGCCGGCGCACCGGTTCCGGAGCCGACGTCCACCACTGGGCGAGCACCGCCCGAACCTTCGGGTCCGGGTCCTTCGCCAACAAGGCCCGCAGGTCGACCGGCACGTGATCACTCTGCGCCACGCACTCGCGGACCCGCGGGTCGGCATCGTTGATCAGCCGCTCGAACAACTCGCGCGGCGCACCGCCCGCGGCGATCGCCACAGCCCTGCGAACGTCGGGATCCGGATGCCCGGCAAGCGTCATCCGGAAGGCCTGTGGAAGGCTACGGTTCAAGGCGAGAGAGTGTATAAGCCAATGATCATCCGTCGCGATGATCTCAGCGATCATGCCACCACTCAGATCCGGCCGCTTCGCCACATTGCACAGGCCCCCGCGATGGGCGAAGAGGCGGCGAACGAAAGCGGACGGCAGCGCGGGGTTCTCCGCGAGCCCGTCCACCACCTTGCCGAGATGCACCGGCCGCGGTATGGCCTCCGACATAAAAGCGTCCCCTCCCCCTAGCCGTGATCCGGCCACCGAGTTTCTCACGGGCACTCCGTAGGGATTGGGAGCGAGCGTGATTGCCTCCGCGCCGTGCGGCGGCCTGGGCGCTCACCGGCCGAAGGCGCCGCCCTCGGTGAGGATGAGCAGGCCGATGGTGATCAGGACCAGGGGCAGCAGGATGTGGCCCCAGCGGGACAGGGCCTCGGCGATGACCGGGCGGGTGGCGAAGAACCGGCCCGCGGTGCACCACACCGCCACCAGTACGAGGAAGACCGCGGCATACACGGTCATCCCGGCGGCGCCGGCGGAGGCGAGGACGGGCACGTAGACACCGATGTTGTCGCCGCCGTTGGCGAACGTGACCGCGGCGACCTCCAGCGAGCCCGGGCCGCGTTCGGCGGACTGCGCCTGTCGCTCTTCGTCCCCTTTGGCGTTCCGGTGGTTCCTCCAGGCCTGCCAGGCGGCCTTCAGGCCGAGTGCGAGCGGCAGCAGGCCGAGATACGGGAGGGCCGCCTCGGGCAGGAAGGTCGCGCCGAACGCCGCTGCCGCCGCAACGGTGAGGATCGCGGCGAACCCCAGGTACTGGCCGATCACGATGCGGCGGGCGGAACCGCGGTGTCCGGCGCCCTGGGCGAAGAACAGCGACAGGATCAGGATGTCGTCGATGTTGGTGACGGCGAACAGCCCGGCCGCCTGCCCGATTATGCCGACGTCCATGAGTGGGCGTTCTCCTCCGATGTCTGCGTCCGCCTGCGTCTGTCTGCGGGCCGAGGGGCGTTCCGCTCATGTGTGCCGGGCGGCGCGTGCTTCGGCTCAGGTGGGTCATTCTCCTTCAGATGTGGCACGGTTCTCGTCATGAGGGCGACGGGCGAAAAGGCCGAGCGCGGTGGTCGAGCAAGGTCCACCCGTCACGGCGTCGCCGCGTGCCCGGAGCGGGTGGCGTGGTGAGCGGCGCCTTCGGGGAATCGGTCGAGCAGCAGGCGTACTTGACCCGCTTCCTCCTCGAACACACGACGGTCCCCCTCGCCGACCGGACCTTCCTGCGCGGCGTGCTGCCGACGCGGGACGCCGTACGGATCGTGACCGGGTCCGCGGACACCGGGGCGGAACCGGCGCCGGTCACCTACGAGTTCGCCCTGCTCGGTGACGACGGCGAACCGGTGACCGCGCCGCTGGTACTGGGATGCGTACGGACGCTCGCGGCCGGCACTCCCCCGGCGTCGGACGAGTCGGTGATGGGCATGGCCTTGGTACGGGTGGACACCGACGCGGTCGAACCCGCCGTACCGTCCCTCACCGACCAGGCGTTGCGGGTCCTGCGCACACTGGCCCAGCCGTACATCGAGGCACCGCCGAGCCCGGCACTGTGCGGCTTCCTGTTCACCGGCCCGGACACCGTGCGCCTCTACCTCGCGGTCGAGGAAGCCGACGGCCTGACCGCCGCCGACGTACGTCTGACCGGTGCGCTCACCGCCCTGCTGGCGGCTCTCCCCTCGCTCCTACGCGAGACGGAACGCTGGGCGGCGGACGAGGCCGATCCGCACTGCTCCCGCACCGTCGACCTGACCTCCTGGTGACAGCTCACGGCGAGTGGGGTGCGCTGTCTCAGGCGGAGGGGGTCAGCCTCTTGGCCGTGCTGCAATGAGCCGTTCGCTGGTGGCGCCACAGCTGAACCACCGTCACTCCCAGCAGCACGGTGAACACCGCCACCAGGACGCCGGCGATCTCCGACTGCCGGCCCGTGCTCCCCTGGCCCGACTGCATCAACAGGCCCAGGACCGACAGAGCGATGCCGACCAGGTACACGGAACGGACGCGGCGCAGTTGCCGTACCGCGCGAGGGGCAAGGGCAACGTGCTTCTTCAAGGCCATACGGGCCCGATACCCCCACCCGCCCGAAGCAAGCATCGAAACGGATGCGCGAGTGAGTGCCGGTGCGTGCGGGTGCCTGCGAATGGCTCGGGGGTGCCCGTACGTAGTCGTTCAAGAGGCCTTTCGTGTGGCTGCTCGGGTCGTCGCGCTGCGCCTGTGCCGTAGCCGACCGCCGAGTAGTACGGCGCAGGCACCCGTGGTCGTCAGACCGCCGGCGAGGAAAGCACCCCTCACGCCGGCGACCGACAGGGCCAGCCCGCCGAGTGCGGCGCCCGCCGCGATACCCGCGTTGTAGGCGCCGGAGTTCGCCGCGAGGGCGATGTCGGTACGCCCCGGCGCGCAGCGCAGCATCTCGTTCTGGGTGGCCATGAACACCGGACCGAGCGCACCACCCATCAGGACCAGGAACCCTATGGCCGCCACCGGGCGGGTACCGGCCGCGTACAGGCCGAGCATGCCCACCGCCTGCACGGTCACCGCCGTGGGCAGCGCGCTGCGCGGAAAGCGGTCCAGCAGCGCCCCGGTGATGCTCACGCCGACCAGACACGCGACACCGTGGGCGGCGTGTTCCTCGTCCGGGCGTGAGGTGGGCAGCAGGACGGCGATCGTGATCAGAGAGACGAGCCCCGGACCCGCCAGTGCGGCGACCGGCACCCGCCAGTCGGTCTGTCGGCCCAGCCACGTCCCGGCGGGAACACCGAGCACGAGGGCGAGTGAACCGGCGACGGACAGTGCCCCGACCACGCGGCCTCGGACTTCCGGTGCGAACAGGCCTACCGCGACCGGCCCCATCACCGCCCAGAACAGTGCCTGGGCGAGCGCGGTCAGCAGCCGCGACGCGAGGAGCGGCCAGTAGGAGGGGGCGAGCGCGGCAGCCAGGCTGGAGACGACGAGCGCGGCGAGCAGTCCCGTGAGGACGTGGCGCCGGGGCGCCGCGCGCACGAGGTGGGCGAGCGGCAGGGACGCGACGGCGACCGTCACGCCGTAGCCGGTGATCAGGAGGCCGACCGCCGACAGCGAGACCCGTAGGTTCTCGGAGATGGGCTCCAGGAGGCCGACCGGCAGGTTCTCCGCGGTGTTGAAGGTGAAGGCGGCCAGCATCAGGGCCGTGAGTACCGCTGATCTGTGCCGGGCCGTCGGCTGGGTCGTGGCCCTTCGGCGGCTTACGGGCCTCGCCGTCGGCGCCTGATCCGTTGTGCCTTCCATGGGCTCACCTCACCGGGGTCACCGGTCCCGCCGCAACCGAATTCGGGGGGCGCGTCAGTGGTCCTGACCGGCGTGGAGGACGCCCAGGAGTTCGAGGCGTTCGGCGGTGGCGGTGCCAGGGGCGGGGACGAAGAGCGCCAGGATCTGTGAGCGGTTCTCTTCCAGGAGCGCCTGACAGTCCAGTTCCAGGAGGCCCGTTTCGGGGTGCTGGAGGCGTTTGCGGCGGCTGCGCAGTACGGCGACGTCGTGCGTGGACCACAGGGCGGCGAATTCGGGGCTGTTCCGTAGCAGTTCGTCCACCAGTGCCCGCGCCCGCGCGTCACCTCGCCGTACGAGCGCGGAGCGGAGGTCCGCGGCCAGCATCTGTGACTCCTGGGCCCGGTCCTCGGGCGGGTATGCCGCCCGGGCGTCCGGGGACGTGAACCACCGGTAGACGACGCTGCGTTCCGGCCCTTCGAGGTCCCTGTGGTCGCCGAAGACCGCCGTCGCGAGTGCGTTCTGCGCCAAGGTCTCGCCCAGGTCGGTCATCACCTGCGCCGGCATGTCGTGCAGGCGGTCCAGCAGCCCGAGGAGGACCGGGGAGACGTGGTCGTCGGCCGGGAGCCGGTCGGGGGCGGTGTACCCCGCGAGCCGGAACAGGTGGTCCCGCTCGTCCAGCGTCAGGCGCAGCGCCCGTGTCAGGCCGCGCAGTACGGGCGGCGAGGGTTGCGGGGCGCGGGCCTGTTCCAGGCGCGTGTAGTAGTCGGTCGAGATGCCCGCGCGTACGGCCACCTCCTCCCGCCGGAGGCCGGGGGTGCGCCGCCGGGTCGAGGACACGACCCCCGCCTCGCCCGGTGTGAGCGCCTCGCGCCGCGCCCTCAGGAAGTGGGAGAGCTGTGCGGAGTCCATGGGGCCAGTGTCGCTCAGGGGGCTCGGGTCAGCCAGGGACCGCCACTCCCTGGGTAGCGCACTCCCTGGGTGGCGTCGTCCCGGGGAGGCGTTCTCCCGGGGAGGAACTCGCTCTGCCTGCGTGGCCGCGGGCCTCGGACAGTGGTGTGGAGGGGCCGGGACACCGGCCCTGTCGCGCGAACCCGAGGAGTACGGTCATGACCGATCAGCGCCGAAGGACCTGGTTCCTCACCGGGGCGTCCCGCGGGCTCGGCGCCCAGTGGGCGCGAGCCGTGCTGGAGCGCGGTGACCTGCTCGCCGCGACGGCCCGGGATGCCGCGTCGCTGGCGCCGCTCGTCGACGCGTACGGCGACCAGGTGCTGCCGCTGGGGTTCGACGTCGCGGACGCGGCGGCCGTACGCGAGGCGGTGGCGGCGGCCGAGACACACTTCGGCGGCATCGACGTGCTGGTGAACAACGCCGGGCACATGCTGGTCGGGGCGGTGGAGGAGGCGACGGACGAGCAGGTCCGCGGGCAGATGGACACCAACTACTTCGGCGCGCTCTGGACCACCCGTGCCGTCCTGCCGGGCATGCGCGCGCGGGGTGGGGGCCGTATCCTCCAGGTCTCCTCGCTCGGCGGAGTGGTCGCCTACCCCGCGCTCGGCCTCTACCACGCGTCGAAGTGGGCGCTGGAGGCCGTCAGCCAGTCGCTCGCGGCGGAGGTCGCCGCGTACGGCATTCGCGTGACACTCATCGAGCCGATCGTCTTTCACACCGGCCTGATGACCTCCTCCCCCCAGACCCGCGAGGACCCCGCGTACGCCCACGCCCGCCGGGCGCTCTTCGCGGGCGCCGCGCACATCGTGCCCGGCGATGTCGCCGCCTCGGGCCGGGCCGTACTGGAACTCGCCGACGCCGCCGAGCCTCCGCTGCGGGTGCTGTTCGGCGTCGGGGGCCTGGCCGAGGTGCGCGAGGAGTACGCGAGGCGCCTCGACGGCTGGGAGAAGTGGGAGGGGCTGTCGCGTGCCGCGCACGGGTCCGACGCCGGGGCCTCGGATGGTTCGTGACCCCCGCGCGGACGGCGGGGTCAGCCGGGTCCGCCGGACCGCGAGGCCGTGTCCTTGGTGACGGGTTGTCCGTCGCCCCGCGTGTGGGGTGGTGCTGTTGCGGCGTCGGCGTAGCGGCGGGCCAAGTGGTCGAACGCGGAGCGGAGTTCAGCCGGGGTGACGGCTTCGACGTCGGCGTCGAACCGGCCGAGGGCGGCGGCGAGAGCGGGCCATGACCACGCGCCCAGGGTGAGTCGGCAGTGGTGCGGTCCGTGCTCCTCGACCACCCCGTCGTGGACGTACGGGGCCACCTCGGACGCGGGCCGGCGGAGGATCACCTGTCCGCGGCAGGGCGGGGCGCCGGAGCCGTCCGCTCCCTGGAACCTGGCGGCGACGAAGGCGGCCACGTCGCCCCCGGGCAGGTCGCGCGGTGGGAAGCGCGGGCCGTTGGGAGTGCGCGGGGTGATCCGGTCGGCGCGGAAGGTACGCCAGTCCTCGCGGTCGAGGTCCCAGGCGACCAGGTACCAGCGTCCGTTCCAGGTGATCAGGTGATGGGGTTCCGCCCGGCGCGCCGGGGGCGAGTCGGTGTGGTCGGCGCCCGCGGGCGGCGCGGACGGGGAGGAGTAGTCGAAGCGCAGTGTCTCGCGGGCGTGGACGGCGGCGCCGAGTGTCACGAGCACGGCGCCGCCGACCTGCGGGGACGTGTGGGTCGTGGGCCGTTCGACGGCGGTGACGTGCAGGGTGTCGACGCGGTGGCGCAGCCGGGCGGGCAGGACCTGCCGGACGGTGGCCAGCGCCCGGGCCGCGGCTTCCTCGGTGCCGGCGCCGCTGGTGGCGGCGGTCCGGAGTGCGATGACCAGGGCGACGGCCTGTTCGTCGTCGAACAGCAACGGGGGCAGCTGCGTGCCGGCGCCGAGCCGGTATCCGCCGTCCGGGCCCTTGCTGGTCACGATGGGGTAGCCGAGTTCGCGGAGGCGGTCGACGTCGCGGCGCACGGTGCGCGGGCTGATCTCCAGCCGCTCGGCAAGCAGCGCACCCGGCCAGTCGCGGCGGGTCTGGAGCAGGGAGAGCAACGACAGCAACCGCGCGGATGTCTTCTGCATGGTTCCCATGGTGCGCGGAGAAGCGGCCACAACCTGACCGCTTCCGCTGCGACTGTGGTTGTCGAACCGGGCCGGACCGGCCGGGGGCCGATGCCCCCCGCGGGTCCTGGTCCGGGACGGGGCGGGACGACCCGCACCCGTGCCGATTGCTGTTCACGAGAGGCGAGGAGCCCATCATGTCCGTCAACGCGGTGACCCACCTGAACTTCCGAGGAGATGCCCACGCGGCGCTGGACTTCTACCGGTCCGTCTTCGACGGGGACCTGTCCGTGGTCACCTACCAGGACGCCGGGAGCGTCCAGGACCCGGCGGAGGCGGACCAGGTGATGTGGGGCCAGGTCGTGGCCGACAACGGATTCCGGGTGATGGCCTTCGACGTGCCGTCGAGCCGGCCGTGGGACCGGGGCGAGAACGCGTTCTTCCTCTCGCTGCGCGGCGAGACGGCCGAGGAGGTCGCCGCGTACTGGGAGAAGCTCGCCGAGGGCGCGAGCGTTCTTCAGCCGCTGAGCCCGGCGCGGTGGGCTCCCCTGTACGGCATGCTCCAGGACCGCTTCGGTGTCACGTGGGTCGTGGACGTGGCGGTCGCGTACGAGGCGGGCTGATCACGCCGCTCGGTCGGGTGGAGGGGTGCGTCGGTCCATCCGGCGCCATGTGGGGAAGAGCGTGGGTACGAGGGTGGCGAGGAGGTACGCGGCGCCGACCACCAGCATCGTGGTGAACAGCCCCGCCGAGTCCGCGAAGTAGCCGGCGGCCAGGCCGCCCAGTGGGGTGACCGCCAGGACCGAGGCGGTGGTCGCGCTGAGTACGCGGCTGCGTAATCGCTCGGGCACGATCTCGTACGTCACCGTGGTCAGGATGGGGTTGATCATTCCGAACGCGGCACCCTCGACCGCCATCGTCACGGCCAGCGGGGCCACGGTGTCGCTCCAGGCGGCGACGGCGAAGCGCGGCATGCCGCCGACCAGGAACGCGATCGTGAACACCGGCCATCGGCGGAAGCGGCTGCCCACCGCGCCGTAGACCAGCGCGCCCGCCAGTGCGAAGGCGGAGAACGTCGCGTTCAACAGGCCCAGGTCGGCGGCGCCGCCGAGTTCCTCGCGGGAGTGGACCGGAAGGAGCACGGCGCTCCAGGCCTGGTCGAAGCCCCTGGTGGCGAGTGTCATGAGGCAGATGCCGAGGAGCAGAGGGGTGCCGAGGATGAAGCGGTATCCCTCTGCCCACTCCCGGCGGTAGGAGCGGACCGACGCCGGCTCGGGCCCCCTCGGGGGTCGGGCCTCGGGCAGGCCGCGCAGGCCGAAGGCGAGGAGCGCGGCGGACACGGCGAAGGTGGCGGCGTCCAGTAACAGGACGTTCCGCGCGCCGAGGAGGGCGATGAGCACGCCTCCGACCGCCGAACCGATCATCCCGGCGGATCGTGAGGCCCCGTCGTACCACCCGGCGGCGCGGGCCAGCGGCATTCCCGCGCGCTCGGCGAGCGTGGGCAGCAGCGCGCCGCGCGCGGTCATGCCCGGAGCGTGGAAGAGACCGGTGACGGCCATCAGCGCGCACAGCACCCAGAATCGCAGCAGCCCGGCGTGGTCCAGGAGCGCAATGGCGGCGACCGCTGCCCCGCAGATCACGTCGGACACGATTCCGACCTTCAGCCTGCCGATGCCATCGATCAACGGGCCGCCGGCCAGGGCCGAGAGCATCACGGGCAACACCGAGCAGAACGCGACGATCCCGGCCTTGGCGGCGCTTCCCGAGCTCTCCAGGACGAGCCACGGAACACCCATCCCGGTGAACACACTGCCGGTGAGGGAGATGACGTTGGAGGCCAGCACGGCGGTGAAGGGACGGCGGTCAACAGGCAAGGGCGGCTCCCCGACAGCTCACGGCATGCGGACGCGCCCCATGCTGACACGGTCACGAGGGTGTGGGCACGGCGTTTTCCCGCTGCTGGGAACCGCGTTCGTGACCACCTGCCGGGGGCGGTACGAGGAGGACCGGGGCCGCTTCGCTGCCCGCGTACCGTCGGCGGACAGTACGCCTCGGCGTGGAAAGCTCAGCGGCCCCGGTGGCGAGGTGTGGTGACCGGCCGGTTGCTACGGTCGGGGGGTCAGGCGGGGAGGGTGAACTGTTGGTTGGTGCCGCCTGCGCAGGTCCAGATCTGTAGTCGCGCGCCGTTGGCGGTGGAGCGGTCCACCACGTCGAGGCACTTGCCCGACGCCGGGTTCACGAGGGTGTTGCCCGTGCCCTTCTGCCACTTCTGGGCGCCGCTGCCGTTGCAGTCGTACAGCTGCGCCTTGGTGCCGTTGGCCGTGCCGGCCGCGGTGAGGTCCAGGCACTTGCCGAGCGCCCGGAGCGAACCGTCGGAGGCGACCGTCCAGCGTTGCGCGGTGGAGCCGTTGCAGTCGTAGAGCTGGACCGCGGTGCCGTTGGCGCTGCTCGCCGCCGCCACGTCGACGCACTTGCCGCCGAGGCCGGTGATCTGGCCGGCGCCGCCCGTGGGCGGGTTGGGGTCACCGGTCGGCGGTGTGCCCGCGTACGGGTCGGCGATGATGGTGACGGTCCGGTTCTGGACGCCCCAGTTGTCCGCCTGGGTCCCCGGCGGGAGCCAGACGTCGACGGTGTTGTTCTGGATCCAGGTCCCGATGTCGGCGGCGTAGCAGGTCCCGTACCCGGGGACGGTGAAGTACGTGCCCCACGGGATCACCCGCGGATCGACGGCGCAGACGCCGAGTTGGGCCTTGTAGCCCGACGCGGTCGTCCCGGTGTCGTTGTAGGCGGTGACCTTCATGTCGATCGTCCGGCCGGCCGGTGTCGTCCACGGGACCACCACGCCGCTGGAGTTGAGCTGGTACGGCGCCGAGAGCCGGCCGGTCGACGGGTCGGTGGCGCTCTGGTCGGACAGGGCGATCACGTTGTAGTAGGCGTTCTCGCAGGGCGCGGTGTCGGTGATGGTGATGGTCGGCTGGTCGAAACCGAGGAGCCAGGCGATGGGCTGGCCGTTGCGCCACAACCGGTAGGACTGGGCGCCGGGAACGCGGTTGAAGGTGACGGCGACCCGGCCGCCCACCAGGGAGCCGGTGACTCCGGTGGGGGCGGGGAGCCGCTGGGTGAAGTTGACCGCGGGGGACGTCTGGAGGGGAGGGATCCACGGGGACACCGGCCGTACCGGCGGGACCACGTCGCTCCAGAACTGACAGGCCGGCAGCGCCGCGGTGGGCGCGGCGGCGGCGGGCGGGGTCAGTCCCGGTACCAGCATGCCGAACAGTGCCAGTGTGAACGCCACGGCGGCGATCACACCGAACCGGGTCCGGCCGATTTGTTCCCTAGTCGTGAACATGATCAGGACTATGGTTCAGACCAATGCGGCCGGTCAATGGCGGGTACATGCCATAGGCGGCCACACGCCGCTCAGGGTTCGGCGCGCCTGCGATCACCCCCTCGACTCGGCACGGCGGGACGACCGGGTGTTTGCATGTCCACCACTGAGGACATACGATGTCCTCAGTGGTGGACATGCGGTCGCATGCCATCGTCGAACCGATCCACGAAGGTGCACGATGACCATTCCCCAGCGCGTCCTCGGTACGGCCGGCGCCACCGTCGGGGCCGTCGGATACGGAGCCATGAGCTTCGCCAAGCCGTACGGGCAGACGGACAACGACACCGACGACACCCCGTACGACCTGATCGGCCGGGCACTGGACCTCGGCGTCACCCTCATCGACACCGCCGACGTCTACGGCCCCAGTGAAGAGATCATCGGCAAGGCCGTCGCCGGGCGTCGGGACCAAGTGGTCCTGGCCACCAAGTTCGGCATCGTGCGCCCTCTGGGTCCCGACGGTCCGCCGGTGATCAACGGGCGGCCGGAGTACGTGCGCGAACGGGCCGAGCGGTCCCTCACCCAGCTCGGCACCGACCACATCGACCTCTACTACCAGCACCGCGTCGACCCCGACGTCCCGATCGAGGAGACCGTCGGCGCCATGGCCGAACTGGTCGCCGAGGGCAAGGTCCGGCACATCGGCCTCTCCGAGGCCGCACCCGACACCATCCGCCGCGCCCACGCCACCCACCCACTCGCCGCGATCGAGACCGAATGGTCCCTGTGGTCACGCGACATCGAGGACGAGGTGTTCCCGCTCTGCCGCGAACTGGGCATCGGCGTCGTCCCGTACAGCCCCCTCGGCCGCGGCATGCTCACCGGCAACATCACCTCGATCGACGACCTGCCGGCCGACGACTACCGCCGCACCATGCCCCGCTTCTCCCGCGAGGCCTTCGCCACCAACCTCGCCGCCGTGGCGGTGGTCAGGGAGATCGCCCGGGCACACGACGCCGCACCCGGACAGGTGGCCCTCGCCTGGCTCCTGGCCAAGGCACCCGACGTCGTCCCCATCCCCGGCACACTCCACACCACCCGCCTGGAGGAGAACGCGGGCGCCGCCCACCTCACCCTCACGGGCGAGGAGTTCGCACGGCTCGACGCACTGAAGGTCGTCGGCGAGCGCGAGACCGAGATGGGGCACAACTGGTCGTACGGGGTCACTCCGCCGCGCTGAGAACCGCGCCGGGAGCCGCGCCGGAAGTGGTGCGCGAAGCGGCCGGGCGGACGGTCAGCCCTTCCCGTCGGCCGTCACCAAGTCCGGCTGCCCGGAGGCCTGTCGGGGAGCGTTCAGGCGCGCGCCTTCGAGGTCCACGTCGGGCAGCCGCCGGGCGAGACCGGCCAGCAGCCACCAGGCGGCGTGCCGGGTCAGCGCCAGCACGGCCGGGACCAGTGTCATCCGTACGACGAACGCGTCCACCAGCACACCGAGGGCGAGGGCGAACGCCACCTGCTTGAGGATCATGCCCTCGCTGCTGATGAACGCGGCGAACACGGACACCATGATCAGGGCCGCCGCGGTCACCACGCGCGCACTGTGCCGGGCGCCCATGTGGATGGCGTGCAGGGGCCGGCGGGTGTGCGCGTAGGACTCGTGGATGCGGGAGACCAGGAACACCTCGTAGTCCATGGCCAGCCCGAACAGCACGGCCATGACCACGACCGGCAGGAACGACGCCGTCGGGGTGGGCGCGTCGACCCCCACCAGGCCCCGGAAGTGACCGTTCTGGAAGACGCTGACCGTGGCGCCCAACGTCGCCGTGACGGACAGCAGGAAGCCCGCCGCGGCCTTCAGCGGGACGACGAAGGAACGGAAGACGATCAGCAGGAGCACCAGGGACAGGCCGACCACGACGGCGCCGAACGGCACGAGGGCGGAGCTGAGTTGGACGGAGACGTCGATCGACACCGCCGTCTGGCCCGTGACGCGGATGCCCGCCCCCGTCTCCTCGGAGATCCGCTCGGCCCGGTCGCGGATCGTGGTCACCAGGTCCTTGGTGCTCTGCGCGTCGGGCGCGCCCCGGGGCACGATCTGGACGAGGGCGTACGTACCGGAGGCGTTCAGCTTCGGCGGGGCGACGGCGGCCACGTCGTCGAGGCCCTTCAGGTCCTTGGCGATGGTCGCGGCCGCGTCCTTGGGTGACGTGGTGTCACGCGTGTCGGCCAGGACGACGAGGGGGCCGTTGAAGCCGGGGCCGAAGGTGCGGGAGACGGTGTCGTAGGCCGCGCGCTGGGAAGTGTGCGCGGGCGCCGAGCCGTTGTCGGGCAGGGCGAGGTTCAGGTCCTTCGCGGGCCAGGCCAGGGCGCCGAGGGCCGCGAGGACGGCGAGCGTGGTCAGCCAGGGCTTGGCGGTGGCGAGGCGGACCCAGCGTTCGCCGAGGTTCGCCGCCCGGTCGTCCGGTCCCGCGACGGCCGTCTCCCGTCCAGCGGCGCGTGATCCGGGCTTCGGTACGAGGCGGGTGCCGACGACGCCGAGCAGGGCCGGCAGCAGGGTGAGCGCCACGGCGACGGCGGCCAGCACGGCGAGGGCCGCGCACAGGCCCATCACCGTGAGGAATGGGATGCCGACGACGGAGAGCCCGGCCATGGCGATGATGACGGTCAGTCCCGCGAACACCACGGCGCTGCCCGCGGTTCCGGCGGCCAGGGCCGCCGATTCCTCCGGGCTCTTCCCCTCGGCGAGGTGGGAGCGGTGCCGGGAGAGGATGAACAGGGCGTAGTCGATCCCGACCGCGAGGCCGATCATCAGGGCCAGGGTGAGGGCGGTGGAGGAGATGCCGACCAGCCCGGTCAGGGCCAGCACGCCGCCCACACCGACCAGGATCCCGGCGAGCGCGGTGAGCAGGGGCAGGCCCGCCGCGAGCAGGGACCCGAAGGTGACGGCGAGGACGAGCACGGCCACCAGCACGCCGATGAGGTCCTGGGCGCCCGGTTCGGCGCCGCCTCCGCCGAACGCGGAACCGCCGAGGTCCACGCGCAGACCCGCCGCCCGGGCCGGGGCGGCGGTGGCGTCCAGCTTGTCCAGGCTGTCCGCGTCCAGGTCGTTCTTGGCCACGCGGTAGCCGACCTGCGCGACAGCGACCCTCCCGTCGGGCGAGACGGTGCCGGTCGCCTCGGGTCCCGTCACACCGGCGACCTGCGGGGCGCGGGCCGCCTTCGCCAGGGTGTTGTCGATGGCCTCCTTGAGAGGCGCTTCCTCGACACTCCGGCCTTCGGGGGCGGTGAACACGAGCTGGGCGCTGGTGCCCGCGGAGGAGGGGAACGCCCGGCCCATGACGTCCAGGGCCTTCTGGGACTCGGAACCGGGTATCGAGAACTCTTCGTTCAGCTTCCCCACCCCGCCGAACAGGGCGCTCACAGCGATCACGGCGGCCATGAGGGCCAGCCAGGCAGCGAACACGGCTCGGCGGCGGCGGAAACAGGATCGGCCGAGCCGGTACAGGAGGGTGGCCATGGGTGTGCTCCAGGAAGAAGGTCGCGGAGAAGCCGGGCGCAAAAGTGGCAGCGCTGCCATGTTAGCCCAAGTGGCAGCTCTGCCACTTTCTGGGGCCCCGGAGCTTGCGATAATCCATGCATGGACAGCCCTGGACTCCGTGAACAGAACAAACAAAGGACGCGCCGGGCCATCGAGGAGGCCGCGGCGCGCCTCTTCGGGGAGCGAGGGTTCGAGCACACCACGGTGCGCGACATCGCGGCGGCGGCCGGGGTCGGGGAGCGGACCTTCTTCCGTTACTTCCCCTCGAAGGAGTCCCTGATCGTGGGCCAGGTCCGCGACCTGATCCCCCGCCTGGCCCTGCTGCTGCGGGAGCGTCCGGCGGCCGAGGCCCCGTACCGGGCCATGTGCAACGCCGTGCTGACGCTGGCGGCGGAGTACGAGGTGCCGCCCGCCATCTTCATGACCGGCTCGCCCAAGGATCTGACGCCGACGTCGTCCCGGACCGACCGGCTCCTGCTGAGGGACCTGGAGCACGCGGTCACGGCCGCCATCGAGGAGCGGTTGGGCGCCGGCCCCGACTCCCCCGAGCTGCGCCTGCGGGCCGCGGTCAAGGCGCGGGCCGGTGTCGCCGCGCTGCGCGGGCTCCTCGCGGTCCAGACCCCGAACACGCTGACGACGGGCCTGACCATGAAGCAGCTCACGGCCCTGGTGCAGGACGCGTTCGCCGCGCTGAACGACTGACGGGTGGGCCCGGCGACGCCGCCGGACCCACCCGTACCGATGCCAAAGCCCGCCCTGCCCGCGCCGGTTCAGCCGGTACGGAGGGCCGGCGGCGGCGTCACTGCCGGGGTTTGTCCGCGAACACCCACCGGTTGCCCTCCAGCGCGTCGTTCTCCTCCGGCAACGGACCGCGCCCGTGGAAGCGGGTGAAGTCGAACGGGGTGTGGACCGCGGTGGACCAGCCCTTGACCGCCAGGTCACCGGCGGAGTCGGGGCGCGGCCGCAGGTCGAACAGGTTGAGCAGGTCGATGCCGATCTGGTGGTGGGTCGCGGTGTACAGCGGGCTGTCGCGGTACTCCAGCAGGTCCCGTTCGAGCTTGACCTCGAACGCCAGGGCGCTCCCCGGCGAGGCCAACCGGTCGACCGTGTCGATGAGGTACGTCTCGGCGACGGGCGGCAGGTAGAACAGCAGCCCCTCGGCCAGCCAGACGCTCGGCGCCGCCGTGTCGAAGCCGGCGCCGGCCAGCGCGGCGACCCAGTCGGCCCGCAGGTCGACCGGGACGGTGACACGCTCCGCCCTGGGGCGGGCCGACAGCCCGTCGAGGACCTCGTGCTTGAACGCCAGGACGCCTTCCCGGTCGATCTCGTAGACCACGCAGCCGGGGGGCCAGTCGAGCCGGAACGCCCGGGTGTCCAACCCCGCCCCGAGCAGCACCACCTGCCGGGCGCCGCCCTTGCGGACGGACCGGAGGACGAAGTCGTCGAGGACTCTCGTCCGCAGGCCGAAGTACCGGGCGAACCGCCCCCACAGCGGGTTCGCGTCCCCGTCCTCCACCTGGTGCGGGCGCACCGGCCAGGCGGCCGACGCGGGCGCGGCGCGCACGAAGTGCTCCGCGTAGACGTCACGGGCCAGGGCGTCGTGGCGGTGGGTCTCGATCGCCCGTGACGCGGCGACCAGGAGAGCGGTCACGCCGACGCCTCCTTCCACGCCTTCCACTTCGGTGTCGCGAGACGTTGTGCCGGTCACCTGTTCTCCCTTGTCACATGTTCTCCCTGGTCGCACGTCGGGGGGTGCTGCCCCGGGCTCGTCCGGCGGACGGGGCCCGGGGCAGCAGGACGGGTTTGACGACGCGGCCCGCCTCGCAGTCGCGTTCCGCCTCGTTGATGTCGGCGAGTGGGTACGTACGGATCAACTCGTCGAAGGGGAACCGCCCGGCCTGCCACAGCCCGGTCAGCCTCGGTATCAGGAGTCCCGGCACCGCGTCCCCCTCGCAGATGTGGGAGATCCTCCTTCCCCGGTCCAGCACGCCCGGTTCGAGCGGCAGTGTGGTGTGCAGCCGGGCCACCAGACCGAGGTGTCCGGTCGGGCGCAGGGCCCGCAGCGCGTCGTTGATCAGCCGGGCGGAGGCGGTGGTGTCCAGCGCGAACCGCGCGCCGCCGTCGGTCAGCCGCCGGATGCGGCCGGGCAGGTCGCCCGACGCGGCGTCCAGCGCGGTCGCGCCGAACCGCCGTGCCAGGGCGAGCCGTTCGGGGTACCGGTCGACGGCGACGGTCTCCGCGCCGCAGGCGGTGGCCGCCATGACGGCGGCCAGGCCCACGGCTCCCGCGCCGAAGACCGCGACGGTGTCGCCGGGCCCGACGCCGAAGGAGTGGAGGACCGCGCCGGCGCCGGTGAGGAATCCGCAGCCGAGGGGGCCGAGGAGTTCGACGGGCAGCGAGGGGTCGACCCGTACGGCGTTGCGGGCCGCGACCACCGCGTACTCGGCGAACGAGGACTGGCCGAACCACCGGGGAGCGAGGGCACCGCCCGCCTTGTCGGTGAACCGCGCCGCGTTCTCGGCGCGTCCGCCGAAGAGGTTGAGCGAGGCGAAGGAGTCGCAGTAGGCGGGGGCCGCGGCGAGGCAACTCCGGCAGTGTCCGCAGGAGTCGAAGCTGAGCACGACGTGGTCGCCCTCGCTCAGTCCGGTGTGCGGGCCTCCTGTCCCCACGACGACCCCGGCTCCCTCGTGGCCGAGTACGGCGGGAAGGGGTGAGCGCCCCGCCGAGCGCCGGACCGCGAGATCGGTCCGGCACATGCCGGTGCCGGCGATCCTGACCAGGACCTCTCCGTCGGCCGGGACCGGGTCGAGGTTCACCTCCTCGACGGTGAACGGGCTGTCGTACGAGCGCAGCACCGCCGCGCCGAATCTCATCGTCACGCCTCCAGGGGACGGTGGACGACAAAGGGTCTGAGGTTGCCGTAGAGCCCCCACTGCCCGCCCGCGACGCCGACGCCGCTGTCCTTGATGCCGGCGAAGGGCTGGGCGAGGGACAGTTCGGCGTGGTGGTTGACCCAGGCCGTCCCGCACTCCAGCCGGTCGGCGACCGCCTGGGCCCGGTCGAGGTCGGTCCCCCACACCGAGCCGCCCAGGCCGAACCCGGTGCTGTTGGCCGCCTCGACGGCGTCGTCGAGGTGTTCGTACGGCAGCACGGGCAGGACGGGGCCGAACTGCTCCTCCGTCACCACCGGGCTGTCGGGCGGGACGTCGGCGAGGATCGTCGGGGCGTAGAAGTAGCCCGGCCGGTCCAGCCGGTGGCCGCCGGCCACGGCCCGGGCGCCGTCCGCCAGGGCCTGGGCCGTGCGGTCCTCGATCCGGGCCAGTTGGGGGGCGTTGTTGAGCGGGCCCAGCTGCGTGCCCGGGTCGAGGCCGGGTCCGACCACCACGCTCTTCGCGTGCCGAGCGAGGGCCTCGACGACGTCGGAGTAGAGGGCGGCCGGGGCGTAGACGCGTTTGACGGCCATGCAGACCTGCCCGCAGTTGCGGAACGCGGCCCAGAACAGCCGGTCCGCGATCCGCTCCACGTCCGTGTCCTCCAGCAGGATCGCGGCGTCGTTGCCGCCGAGTTCCAGGGTGACCCGGGCGAGCGAGGCCGCCGCGCCCCGCGCGACGGCCCGCCCGGTGGCGGCGGAACCGGTGAAGGTGACGTGCCGGATGCCCGGGTGGGAGGCGAGGCGGGCGCCGAGGGGTTCGTGGCCGGTGACGACGGTGAGCACGTCCTCGGGGAGGACGGAGGAGACGACGGACGCCAGCAGCCGGGTGGCGAGGGGGGTGAAGGGGGACGGTTTGAGCACGACCGTGTTGCCCGCGGCGAGCGCGGGCGCGAACTTCGCCGAGGCGAGCTGGAGGGGGAAGTTCCACGGGACGATCGCGGCGACGGGCCCGAGCGGCCGCCAGCGGATCTCGCCGCGTACCGGACGGCCGTCCGTGATCAGCCGGGTCTCCGGGGTCAGGCCCGCGAAGTGCCGCAGGCGGGCGGCCGTGCGGTCGACCTCCGCGTACGACTCGGCCAGGGGTTTGCCCTGTTCCCGGGTGAGCAGCGGGGCGAGGTCCGGCCCGGCCGCCTCGACGGCGTCGGCGGCCGCGAGCAGTGCGCTGGTACGGACGGTGGAGTCGGTGCGCCAGTCCCGCCAGGCCTCCTGGGCCCCGCGGACCGCGGCGTCCAGGTCGTCGGGCCGCTGGTCGGGGGCGTCCTCGAAGGCCTCGCCCGTCGCCGGGTCGACGACGGCGAAGCGCTCACGGCTCGGCGTCCCGGATATGCCGGGTGGGTGCGGGGGGCGGCGTAAGGTCATGCCGGGCCTCAGCTCGCGGCCGCGGCGGCGTGTTCCTGGGCGTGCCGGTCCATCTCCGCCCGGAAGGCGGCCACCAGGTGCGGCTGGATCCTTCCCGCGTTGCGGTCGCCCCCCTCGCAGACGGCCCCGCGCACCCCGACGATGTCCGTACCGATGCGGGTCAGGGCGCCGAGGTCCGCCGCTTTCACACTGCCGGCGAGGGCCGCGAGCAGCCCGGCCTCGTGGGCGAGGCGGACGAACTCGCCGCAGGCGTCCGGCGGTACGTGGTCGAAGAGCCGCGTCCCGTCCTTGATCGCGGTGTCGAGCATGGCGGCGTCGGCGCCGGCCCGGTGGGCGATGTCGGGGAGCGCGAGCGGGTTGACGCAGCCGATCCGGTGGGCGTCGGCGTACCCGGAGGCGACCACCAGCGCGTCGGGCCGGTAGTCCTTCACCGCGCGGACGACCCCGCGCATGACCTCGATGGCCTGGTCGGGGGTGGTGCAGCCGTACAGGCCGACCTTGATGTACGTAGCTCCCGAGACGGCCGCGCCGAGGGCCGCCTGGGCCACCGTCCCCGGCTTGTACGGCACGTCCCCGACCGTCGCGGACACCGGCTTGCCGGCCGGGACCGCGTCACGGATCTCTCTGATGACCCACGGGAAGTTCGCGCCGAGCGATCCCTCGTCGGGCTTCTTCACGTCGACAATGTCCAGGTATTCCGCGGCTTTCGCGCAATCGAGGGCTTCCTCGACACCGTCCGGAGAAATGAGAAGCAACAACGTGCACTCCTTTCCTCGCACACCCGTCCGCGGGGCGGACGGGCATACGGAAACGACCGGATTCCTTGCGGTCCGTTCATCATCACCGGGTCGTACGGCCCTCGGTAGAGCGCACGGAACCCGGAGAGGAATGGCCCCTCACCACTCAATGCGCCGTGCACGCCCGGTGCCGCGCGCCGCGTACACCAGTCCGAATCGCGGCCCGAATCCCCGTCCGAATCCCCGTCCGAATCGCGGGGACGGGCTCCGGTGGCGAGCGGTGGGGCGCCGTGAGATCGTGTCGACCGTTGGGTCGTGCACCGGGTTGTACGGGGGGCCGAGGAGGAGAATCCGATGGCCATGGAAGCGCTGAGCAAACTGATGGACCAGATTTCTCCGGCCCATCAGGAATGGGTCGAATCATTGTCGAGAGAACGGCAGCTCGAACTGCTGAAGATGTGGGAGGACCACGGCGGGAACACCGAGCTGGGCAATATCGGGTCCGACAGCAACAGTGTGGATCCGGACGCGCTGATCGAGAAGTTCCGGAAGCACTGACCGGGCACGGACACCCCGGCCGCTGCTTCAGCTGTCGTAGTCGACGCTCACTGTTTCCGAGACGGGGTAGGTCTGGCAGGTGAGGACGTATCCGGCGTCGACCTCGGCCGGTTCGAGGGCGTAGTTGCGGCGCATGTCCGCCTTGCCGTCGGTGACCAGGGCGCGGCAGGTGCCGCACACCCCGCCCTTGCAGGCGAAGGGGAGGTCGGGGCGGGTCTTCTGGGCGCCGTCAAGGATGGTTTCGGTGCGGGCGAGCGGGCCGGTGGTGGTGCGGCCGTCGAGTGTGAGGGTGACCTGGCTGACCGGGCCCTCGGCGGCGGCGTCCACGTGGCGTGTCTCGCGTACCGGCTCGTCGTCGGCGAAGAACAGCTCGCGGTGGACCCGGTCGGCGGGGACGCCGAGCCCGGTCAGGACGCGCTGGGCGTCGCGGACCATGCCGTGGGGGCCGCACAGCCACCAGTGGTCGGCGTCCGCGACGTCGACCAGCCCGGCGACGAGGGCGGCGAGGCGGTCTGCGTCGAGGCGGCCGGTGAGCATCTCGGCCTCGCGCGGTTCGCGCGACAGGACGTGCGCGAGCTGGAAGCGGGTCGGGTAGAGGTCCTTGAGGTCGGCGAGTTCGTCGGCGAACATCACCGAGTTGGTGCGGCGGTTGCCGTAGAAGAGGGTGACCCGCGAGCGGTCGTCGGCGGCGAGGACCGACTCGGCGATGGAGATCATCGGGGTGATCCCGGAACCGGCCGCGACCAGGACGTGGTGGCCGTGCGTGGTGAGGTCGGGGGTGAACGCGCCGGTGGGGGCCATGACGTCGATGACGTCCCCGGGCTTCACCTGGTGGACGAGCCAGGACGAGAACAGGCCGTCGGGCACTTCCCGCACCCCGATGCGCGGGAGGGTGCCGGCCGGGGCGCAGATGGAGTACGAGCGCCGCTCGTCGCGTCCCTCGACCTGGCGGCGCAGGGTGAGCGCCTGCCCGGGGGCGAAGGCGAACTCCGCGGCGAGTTCGGCGGGGATCTCGAACGCGACGGAGACCGCGTCCTCGCACAGCCGCCGTACCTCGGCCACGCGCAGGGGGTGGAAGGCGGGCCGGCGCCGTGGGGCCCGTGCGGGTGCCGGGCTCAACAGGTCTGCCATCAGATCTCCTTGACGTACTCGAACGGCTCACGGCAGGCGCGGCAGCGCCACAGCGCCTTGCACGACGTGGCACCGAACCGGGAGGTTTCCTCGGTGTCCGCCGAACCGCACAAGGGGCAGCCCACCTGTGCGCGCGTCGGGGAGAGCACCAGGGGGACGGGGCCGGGCGCGTGCCGGGGGGCGGGACCGGGCGGGGCGATGCCGTGCTCGGCGAGCTTGCGGCGGCCCGCAGGGGTGATCCAGTCCGTGGTCCACGGCGGGTCCAGGACGGTACGGATCTCCACGTGCGCGTACCCGGCGGCCCTCAGCCGGGTCGCCACCCCGGCGCGCATCTCGGCCATGGCGGGACAGCCGGAGTAGGTGGGGGTGAGGGACGCGACGATCGTGCCGTCGTCGCCGGCCTCGACTCCGCGCAGCACCCCGAGGTCGGCGAGGGTGAGCATGGGGAGTTCCGGGTCGGGCACGCCCTCGGCGATGTGACGGGCGCGGCGGACGTCCACCGTACCGGTCACCATGTGCCCTCCGGGTGGGCCCGGGCCACGGACTGCAACTCGGCCAGCAGCGGGGCGAGGTGTTCGGTGTGGTCCCCGTCCCGGCCGGATCCCGGGAGCGGCTGCCACGCGGGCAGGGGGAGTCCGGCGGCGTCGAGGACCTGGCGCAGGATCGCGAGGACTTCTTCGCGGACGTCGTACGCCGAGAACAGCTCGCCCAGGTACGGCGCGACCTGCCGCAGCGCGGTGCGTGTGCGCCGGTGCGACTCCTCGGTGCCGTCGCCAAGGCGCAGCGTCCAGTCGGCGGCCCACTGGCGGTGGTACGTCAGCTCCTTCACGCCCTTGACCGCGATGGCGGAGAGGACGGGGTCCGCGGTGGTGGTGAGCCGCTGGAAGTGGGCGAGCCGCCAGGTGGACAGGACCAGGAGTCGTACGACGCTGAACGCGAAGTCCCCGTTCGGCAGTTCGGCCAGGCGTACGTTGCGGAAGGCGGCGGGGTCGCGGAAGTACGCGTAGGCGTCCTCGCCGCGGCCGGTGCCGTCGGCGTGGCCGGCCCGGGTGTACAGCAGACGGGCCTGCCCGAGCAGGTCGAGCCCGATGTTCGCGAGGGCGACGTCCTCCTCCAGCTCGGGGGCGCGGGTGGTCCACTCCGCGAGCCGCTGGGCACTGATCAGGGCGTCGTCGCCGAGCGCGAGACAGGTCGCGGTGAGGTCCGCCCGATCGACGCCGCCGGGGATGGTGGTGTCCACGCCGTGCAGGGGGTCCTCGAAGCCGGTGCCGAACGCCCACCGGGCGTCGCCGTCGTCGTGCCCCTCCGCGAGGGTCATGTAGACGTGGTCGTCGGTCATGCCCGGGCTCCTAGATGTGGGGGACGTCGTCGGGGATGTCGTAGAAGGTGGGATGCCGGTACACCTTGTCGGCGCTGGGCTCGAAGAAGGGGTCCTTCTCGTCACGGGTCGAGGCGGCGATGTGCGCCGAGCGCACCACCCAGATGCTCACGCCCTCGTTGCGCCGCGTGTACAGGTCCCGGGCGTGGGTGAGGGCCATCCGGTCGTCGGCCGCGTGGAGCGAGCCGACGTGGACGTGGTTGAGCCCCCGCTTGCCGCGCACGAACACCTCGTACAGCGGCCAGCCCGCCCTCGACTCCTGGATCTCGCTCATGCCGCCGCTCCTTCGCGCGTCCGTGCCGCCTGCTTCGCCGCGTGCGCCGCGGCCGCCTCCCGTACCCACGCGCCTTCCTCGTGCGCCTCGCGCCGCCGCCGGACCCGCTCCTCGTTGCACGGCCCGTCGCCCGTGATGACGCGCGTCAGCTCGTCCCAGTCGGGGGTCCCGAAGTCGTGGCGGCCCTCCGCCTCGTTCCACCGCAGTTCGGGGTCCGGAAGGGTCACCCCGAGCTTCTGGGCCTGCGGCACGGTCATGTCCACGAAGCGCCGGCGCAGCTCGTCGTTGCTGTGACGCTTGATCTTCCACGCCATCGACGCCGCCGAGTTCGGCGAGTTCCCGTCCGGCGGGCCGAACATCATCAGCGACGGCCACCACCACCGGTCCACCGCGTCCTGCACCATCGCCCGCTGCGCCTCGGTCCCGCGCATCATCGTCATCAGCAACTCGTAGCCCTGCCGCTGGTGGAAGGACTCCTCCTTGCAGATACGGACCATCGCCCGGGCGTACGGACCGTACGAACTGCGGCACAACGGCACCTGGTTGCAGATCGCCGCGCCGTCCACGAACCAGCCGATCACGCCGACGTCCGCGAAGGTCGGGGTGGGGTAGTTGAAGATCGACGAATACTTCTGGCGGCCCTCGATCAGGCGCGTGGTGAGGTCGTCCCGGTCGACGCCCAGGGTCTCGGCGGCCGAGTACAGGTAGAGGCCGTGGCCGGCCTCGTCCTGGACCTTCGCGAACAGGATCGCCTTGCGGCGCAGCGAGGGGGCCCGGGTGATCCAGTCGCCCTCCGGCTGCATGCCGATGATCTCCGAGTGGGCGTGCTGTGCGATCTGCCTGATCAGCGTCTTGCGGTAACCGTCGGGCATCCAGTCCCGCGGCTCGACGCGCTGGTCGCGCGCGATCGTGGCCGCGAAGGACTCCTCGTACTCCGCGAGCGCCGGTTCGGCGTGCACTGCCGCGCCGGACTGTGTGTCATCCATGCCATCTCCCCAACCGACCATTCGTTCGGTTCACCGTTCGAAGCATTCTACGGCCTTCCGCGCGCCGCGCGGGGTCGGCGGCGACCGCGTCCCGTGCGGGCGGTGCGCCGGCCGGCGGGATACGCGGGGGCGCGGCGCTCATACGCGCTCCACCAACATCGCGACGCCCTGGCCGACGCCCACGCACAGGGTGGCGAGGCCCTTGCGGGCGTCGGCCCGTTCCAGCCGGCCGAGCAGGGTGAGGACGAGGCGGGCGCCCGAGCAGCCCAGCGGGTGGCCGAGCGCGATGGCCCCGCCGTCGGCGTTCACCAGGTCCTCGTCGAGTCCGAGACGGCGTACGACCGCCAGCGCCTGGGCGGCGAATGCCTCGTTCAGCTCGATCGCGTCGAGGTCCGCGGTCTGCCAGCCGGCGCGGGCCAGCACCTTCCGGGTGGCGGGCACGGGGCCGAGGCCCATGACGTTGGGCTGGACGCCGGCGGAGGCGGAGGCGACGATGCGGGCCCGGGGGGTGAGTCCGTAGCGGGCGACGGCCGAGGCGCTCGCCACGACGAGCGCGGCGGCGCCGTCGGAGAGCGGCGAGGAGGAGCCGGCGGTGACGATGCCGTCCTCGCGGAAGATCGTGCGCAGGGCGCCGAGCTTCTCGAGCGTGGTGGTGGGGCGCGGGCCCTCGTCGCGGGTGACCTCGCCGTCCTTCACGGGGACCGGCACGATCTCGCGGTCGAAGTGGCCCGCCTCCTGGGCGGCGAGGGCCCGCTGGTGGCTGCGCAGGGCGAACGCGTCGGAGTCGGCGCGGGTGATGCCGTCGAGCGCGGCGACCTCCTCGGCGGTCTCCCCCATCGACAGGGTCACCTTCGTGGTGCGCGGGTCGGCGCCCGCGGGCACGGCGCGGTCGGCCGCCGCGAACCGGGGGTTGGTGAAGCGCCAGCCCAGGGACGTGTCGAACACCTGGCCGGGCTTGGCCCATGGCGTGCCGGGCTTCTCCATCACCCAGGGGGCGCGGGTCATCGACTCGACGCCGCCGGCGACCACGAGGTCGGCCTCGCCCGCGCGGATCGCCTGGGCGGCGGAGGCGACGGCCGTCAGCCCGGAGGCGCACAGCCGGTTGACGGTGTAGCCGGGCACGGTGTGCGGCAGCCCGGCCAGCAGGACGGCCATGCGCGCCACGTCCCGGTTGTCCTCACCGGCCTGGTTCGCGGCGCCGAGGATCACCTCGTCCACGGCGTCCCCGGGGACGCCCGCGCGGCGGACGGCCTCGCCGACGACGAGGGCGGCCAGGTCGTCGGGGCGTACGGACGCGAGGGCGCCGCCGTAGCGGCCCTGCGGGGTACGGGCTCCGTCGATCAGGTAGACGTCGTCAGGCATGGGCGGGCTCCTCGGCGGGGACCGGGCGGCGGGACGGGTGGGTGGCGGACGGGACCGCGACGCGGGCGGGCCCGGGGAACACGGCGCCGGGCGGGCTTTCCCGCTGCATGTGTCCCCCTCTTGACAGGCGAGGTTCGTGGCTGGGTAACGTAACCGCTCCGAACGCTAACCGAATGTTCGGTCGGGACACAAGACGGATGGAACGATGACACGAGCCACCCCCGCCGAGCCGGATCCCGTCGTGTCGATGTTCGCCGCGGACGAGGCGTCCCGGCGCCTGGGCATCGAACTGCTGGAGCACGGCGACGGGACCGCCGTGACGCGGATGACCGTCACGGCGGCGATGGTCAACGGGCACGGGATCGCCCACGGGGGCTACTTGTTCCTCTTCGCCGACACCGCCTTCGCCTGCGCCTGCAACGGGCACGGCCCCGTGACGGTCGCCGCCGGGGCGGACGTGGACTTCGTCGCCCCCGCGCGGGAGGGCGACGTCCTGACGGCCGTCGCGGTGGAGCGGGTCCGATTCGGCCGCAGTGGCCTGTACGACGTGACGGTCCGGCGCGGTGACGACGTGATCGTGGAGTTCCGCGGGCGCAGCCGCGGCCTCAGGAGTACGCCGGGGGCGGACCGCCGGGAGGCGTGACCCGGCTTCCGCCCGGCCCGGGACGGACTCCCGCCGCACGGGCCGCTGAGCACAACAGCCTTGGGGGCGGGTGGACTTCGAGGATCTGGTACGGGGTGTCCTCCCGTGGAGGGATTGTCCTGGTGGGAGCCCTCGCCGACGGGCGCCCGGCGCAAAGACATCCTGTCGCAGCCATTGATCATGTCTATGTCATCCGGTTTCCTTGCCTTGTTCAGGCGTCGGCCCGTCGGTGCCGGAACAGTCGCGACGTGTGTGGTGCGTCGGCGCGGGTCCCCGCGCGGATGCCGGATCGCTCCCCCCGTGCCGACCTGATGTCGCGTCATGGGTCTTGAGTCCTGCGAGGAGAGTCAAGAATGAGAAGTCTTCTGCGCCAAGCGCCTTCGGTCGAGACGGAGGTGAGGTCGTCGGGTACGTCGGACGCGCCGGTCGCCGCCTCCCGGCCCTCCGTCCTGAAGCGCGGGGCGGCCCGGTTCGCGACCGTGCTCGGTGCCACGGTCCTGGCCGTCGTCATCCCCGCGTCGATGGCTCACGCCGATCCGCCGCGCAACCTGCCGCAGAACGCCGGGGGTTGGGAGCAGTCCTTCTCCCCCGCCTACGACTACGACACCGACGGCTGCTACGCCACGCCGGCGATCGGCCCTGACGGAACGCTCGCCCCCGGGCTGAACACGACGGGCGCGGTCAACGGCAGCTGCCGGGACCAGTCGGACCTCGACAACTCCCAGACGTACGCCCGCTCGAAGTGCAACAACGGCTGGTGCGCGGTCGTGTACGCCAGCTACTTCGAGAAGGACCAGGCTGTCGCGGGCAGCGGCCTCGGGGGCCACCGCCACGACTGGGAGCACGTCATCTCCTGGATCAACCAGTCCACCAACCAGGTGGAGTACGTGACGACCACACAGCACAGCAGCCAGGTGACCTACCCCCGCTCGCAGGTCCGCTTCGACGGGACGCACCCGAAGGTCGTCTTCCACAAGGACGGGCTGTCCACGCACTTCTTCCGGCTCGCCAACAACAACGACGAGCCGCCGGAGAACCACTACCACAACTGGCGCTACCCGCCCCTGGTGGACTGGAACGGCTGGCCCACCACGGCGCTGCGCGACAAGCTGATGAACGCGGACTTCGGTTCGGCGACGATCAAGATCAACGAGGGTAGGTTCGTGGGCCTGCTCACCAACTCCAAGCCGGCCGGTATCGCGTTCAACCCCCAGGGCTGACAGGCGAGTTACCGTAACGGACAGCCGACCCCGGGCCGGCAGTGACGCCATGGCGTCGCTGCCGGCTCAGTCGCGTGGCCAGGGGCGGCCGTCGAGGCGTTCGATGTCCCGGTTCAAACGCGAGAGGCCGTCGGCCAGTTGGGCCGCGTCGGCCGGCGTCCAGGCCTCCAGCAGTCTGGCCAGACCGGCCACGTTCTCGGCCCGGTCCCGGTCCAACCGCCGCTCCCCTTCCGGCGTGATGGCGAACCGCCGGGCCATGCTCCCCTCGGGGTCGGGGATGCGCTCGACCGTCCCGGCCCGCAGCATGGCGGCGGTCTGCCGGTTGAGGGTGGACGCGTCCAGCCCGAAGGCGTCGCTCAGCCGGCCGATCGACATCGGGCCCTCGGCCCGGATGCGGCTGAGCACGGTGTAGGCGCTGCGGTCGAGCCGGCCGCCGCCCCGGGCGGCGAGCAGGTGCAGGTACCGGCCGAGAAGCATGGCCTCGAACTCGATCCGCTCCAGGGGCTTTCCGGACGCGTCGGGGGTCGGGGCGGCATCAGGGGTGTCGGGCGTCTCGGGGCTGTCCAAGGAAGGGTCACCGCGGGTTCTCTTCGGCGTCGGATCCTGCTCTCCCCTCCCTCCCTATCACAGCCTTGATGCACCGTGCACATTTCATGCATGGTGCATGTCTCATGCATGGCACACGCTTCATGTATGGTGCACATCGAGCACCCGTGGTGGCGCTCCGCCATGACCTGGCAGACCAACAGGGAGACATCCGTGGACAGTTCCCAGCCCGCAGCCCGCCCCGGTGGCGTGGTCGGCATCCTCGCCTTCGCGGGCATCGTGGCCGCGATCACCCAGACCTTGGTGGTGCCGCTGATCGCGGAGCTGCCGAAGCTGCTCGACACCTCGGCGTCCAACGCCTCCTGGGTCATCACCGCCACCCTGCTCGCGGCGGCCGTCGCCACGCCCGTCGCCGGACGGCTCGGCGACATGTACGGCAAGCGCCGCATGCTGCTGGTCTCCCTGGTGCCGCTCGTCGTGGGCTCGGTGGTGTGCGCCCTGTCGTCGTCCGTCGTCCCGATGATTGTCGGTCGCGGCCTCCAGGGCGTCGGCATGGGTGTGGTCCCCCTCGGCATCAGCCTCCTGCGCGACGTGGTGCCGGCCGAGAAGCTCGGCTCGTCCATCGCGATCATGAGCGCGTCGATGGGCGTGGGCGGTGCGCTCGGCCTCCCCTTCGCCGCCGCGATCGCGGAGAACACCAGCTGGCGGGTGCTGTTCTGGGTCGTCGCCGCCCTGGCCCTGGCCGTCGGAAGCCTCATCTGGGCCTTCGTCCCCGCGGGCGGCGAGGCCACCGGGTCGAAGGGCTTCGACGTGCTCGGCGCCATCGGGCTGGGCGCCGGCCTGGTCTGCCTGCTGCTCGCCGTGTCCAAGGGCGCGGACTGGGGTTGGGGCAGCGGCACCACCCTGGGGCTCTTCGCGGCCGCCGTCGTGGTGCTGCTCGTGTGGGGTGTGTGGGAACTGCGTATCAGCGAGCCGCTGGTCGACCTGCGGGTGACCGCCCGCCCCCAGGTCCTGATGACCAACGCGGCCTCGGTGCTGGTCGGTTTCGCGATGTACGCCCAGTCCCTGGTCGTACCGCAGCTGCTCCAGCTGCCGAAGTCGACCGGTTACGGCCTGGGGCAGTCGATGCTCGCCATGGGTCTGTGGATGGCGCCGGCCGGCCTCATGATGATGATCATGTCGCCGCTCGGCGCGAAGCTGTCGGCGGTCAAGGGCCCGAAGGTCACCCTGGCCGTGGGCAGCCTTGTCATCGGCGTGGGATACGGCCTCTCGCTGCCGCTGCTCGGCTCGGGGTCCCCCTGGAGCCTGTTGGTGGTCACCCTCGTCTGCAACACGGGCGTGGGGTTCGCGTACGGCGCGATGCCGGCCCTGATCATGGGCGCCGTCCCCCTGTCGGAGACGGCCTCCGCCAACAGCTTCAACACACTGATGCGTTCGATCGGCAGCTCGGTCTCCGCCGCCGTGATCGGTGTGGTCCTGGCGCAGATGACCACCGACTTCGGCGGGTACGCCCTGCCGTCCGAGGACGGCTTCCGTGCCGCCATGCTCATCGGATGCGGTGTGGGGCTGGCGGCGGCGGTGGTCGCCGCCCTCATTCCGGTACGGAGGACCACGCCGGCCGGGTCCGCCCCGGCGCCGGTCCCCGCGCCCGAGGCCGCCGCGCAGGCCTGACGGACGTCTCGTACGTCAGGGCGTCCGCCGGCGCGGGCGGGGAGGGAGGGGCGGCCTCGGCTAGGTGACGCGGGCCGCGATGGACCGTGCGCAGTCCAGGGACTCCGCGTGGGTGGTGTCGATCTCCAGGTCGTAGACCACGCCGCGGTGGACCAGGTCCGCCTGCGCGGCGGCCATTCCCCTGGCCCGGTCGCCGCGCGCGATCTCGCGGCCCTCGGCGACCGGGGTCTCGCACCGGACGCCCACCCACAGCACGTCCAGTCCGACCAGGGCCTTGCGCCACCGCTCCTGGGATTCCGGGCCGCCGAGGAAGACGTCGTCCACGATGACGCCCACGCCCGCGCGCGCCGTCGCGGCGACGCCCTCCATCCAGGCGGCCTCCAGTCTGAGGAACTCCGCTCCGAGGTTCACACCCCCGTCCGCGGTGAACTCGATGCCGGCGTCCGAGCTTCTGAGGGAGGCGGGCATCGCGTCGACCAGCGAGTCGATCGCGGCGGCGAGCCACGGGTCCGGCAGCACTGCCTGGAGACACCGGACGATGCCGGACTTGCCCGAACTGGAACCGCCGTTCAACACGATCACCTGAGTTGTCACCGGGCCACGGTAGAGGCAACCACCGCGGCGGTCGAAGCCATTTCCGCCTCGACTGTCGCGGCGGATCGGCGCCGTGGTGTGATGGCCGGGTGAGCCGGGCCGCAGAAGAGACCAACCGCCGCATGCTCCGCGCGCGGGACGCGATGGACCACGCGTACGCGCGGCCGTTGGACGTGCCGACCCTGGCCCGGATCGCCCTGGTGTCGGAGGCGCACTTCGCCCGTACCTTCCGGGCCACCTTCGGCGAGACGCCGCACCGCTACCTCCAGCGCCGCCGGGTGGAGCGGGCGATGTTCCTGCTGCGGGACACCGACCGCAGTGTGACGGACATCTGCTTCCAGGTCGGCTTCGGCAGTCCGGGGACCTTCAGCCGCACGTTCCGCGACATCGTGGGCCGGTCACCGAGGACGTACCGGAAGGAGGCCCGGGCCGCCAGGGAGGCCAGGGAAGCGGCGGCCGCCAAGGGGGTGCCCACGTGTTTCACCATGGCGTGGACCCGGCCGAGCGCCTGAGCGTCCCCCGCACCTGGGCGGTCCACCGTGCCCGGGCGGTGCAGCGTGCTTGGGACCGCCGCCGATCGAGCAGTTTCGGATAAGTTTTCGTCCGGTCCGGTCGGTAGCGTGACACTCATGTTCAACGCGATCACACACTCACAGATCTACGTCCTCGACCAGGACGCGGCCCTCGACTTCTACGTCGGCAAGCTCGGCCTGGAGGTCGGCGCCGACATCGACATGGGCTTCATGCGCTGGCTGACCGTCCACGTCCCCGGCCACCCGGAGCGCCAGATCCTGCTGGAGAAGCCGGGACCCCCGGCGATGTCCGAGGAGACCGCCGGGCAGGTCCGCGAGCTGCTGACCAAGGGGGCGGTGGGCGGCCACCTCATCTTCAGCACGGGCGACTGCCGCAAGACCTACGCGACGCTGGTGGAGAAGGGCGTCGAGTTCACCGAGGAGCCGACCGAGCGCCCGTACGGGATCGACTGCGGCCTCCGCGACCCCTTCGGCAACCACATCCGCTTCACCGAGCCGAAGGGCTAAGACCCGAAGGCCCGCAGCCGGGCGCCCTGAGGTCCGGGCCTGCCGGACCTGGGCGGTCCCTAGGATGAGCCGATGCAGACGAGTGACGCACGCATCGCCGCCGATGGGGCCGCCCCGCTGTTGCTCCGCGCGATACGCGTCGGCTCCGGCGGTCCGGTCCGTGACCTCGTGGTCTCCGGCGGCCGGATCGCCGCCATCGGTACGGACCTCGCTCCCCCTCCCGGTAGCGAGACCGTGGACGGCCGGGGCCTCACCGTGCTCCCCGGCTTCTGGGACGCGCACGTGCACAGCGTCCAGTGGGCCAGCGCGCGCCGCCGCGTCGACCTGTCCGGCGCACGGTCCGCGCGGGCGGCGGCGGATCTCATGGCCGCCGCGGCGCTCGACGGGCAGCACGGACCGGACGAGCCGCTCATCGGGTTCGGCTTCCGCGACGGGTTGTGGCCCGACGCGCCGGATCCGTCCCTGCTCGCGTGGTCCGAGGACACCGGCCATGCCGTGGCGCTGGTCAGCAACGACCTGCACACGGCGTGGTTCGGCCGGGCCGCCCTGCGCCGGATCGGGCAGGGCGGCCACCCGACCGGGGTGCTGCGCGAGCAGGCGTGCCTCGACGCGGTCGCCCGCCTCGCCCAGGCGGGTCCCGAGGTCGTCGACCGCTGGGTGCGCGACGCCGTACGCGCCGCCGCGGCCCGGGGTGTGGTGGGGATCCTGGACTTCGAGTACGCCGACAACATCGCCGACTGGACCCGCCGCGCGTCCGTGGCGGACCTGGGCGTCCAGGTGATCTGCTCGGTCTATCCGACCCATCTGGAGCGGGCGATCGAGGAGGGCCGGCGCACCGGCGACGTGCTGCCCGGCACCGGCGGGCTGGCGCGGGTCGGTCCGCTCAAGCTCTTCGTGGACGGCTCGCTCAACACGCGGACCGCGTTGTGCGCCGATCCGTATCCCGGGGCGGCCCGGCCCGGGGAGCGGCACGGGATCCTCCAGACCCCTCCGGCGGAGCTGGCGCGGCTCATGGCCCGCGCGGCGGAGCACGGCATCCACGCCGCGGTGCACGCGATCGGCGACCGTGCCAACACCCTTGCCCTGGACGCGTTCGAGGAGGTCGGCTGTCCCGGCCGGATCGAGCACGCCCAGCTGATCGACCGTGCGGACCTTGCCCGGTTCGCCGCGCCCGGTCTCGTGCTGGGCGTCCAGCCGGCGCACGCCCCGGACGACCGTGACATCGCCGACCACCACTGGGCCGGGCGGACCGACCGGTCCTACCCGTACGCCGAGTTGCTCCGCGCCGGGGCGACCCTGGAGATCGGCTCGGACGCGCCGGTCTCCCCGCTGGATCCGTGGCACGGCATCGCGGCCGCGGTGCACCGGTCCGGACCGGACGGCCGCGACCCGTGGCACCCCGAGCAGGCGATCACCCTGGACGACGCCCTCGTGGCGGCCTCGGGCGGGCGGCGCGGACCGCGCGTCGGGGACACGGCCGACCTGGTGCTCACCGCCGGCGACCCGGCGCGGGTGTCCGCGCGTGAGCTGCGGGAGATGCCGGTGTACGGCACGCTCCTGGCCGGCCGGTGGACGTACCGAACGGGCTGATCGATCCCCTCCCCGGAACGTGAGCGGCGCTGTCACGTGCGCCGCGACCGCGCCGGCGTCCGGGTCGTGGACGCCGGCGCAGCGCGTCGGATCAGGGGGCGGTGGCGAAGTCCACGTCCTTGCTGACGACCGTCCCGGCCGTGCGCCCCGGCGCCGTCTGGAAGCTCCAGTACAGGTTCGTGTGCGCGATGACCTGGTCCGGCGGCGGCGCGCCCCACTGGGACTTGTCCCCCGCCGTGTGCGCGTCGCTCACCAGGGTCACGTCGTACCCCCGGGTGAAGGCGCCGTGGATGGTCGAGCGGACGCACGCGTCGGTCTCCGCGCCGACCACGACCAGGCGACCCACCGCGAGGTCCGCCAGGACGCTCTCCAGGGTGGTGTCCTCGAAGGAGTCGCCGTGCCGCTTCTCGACATGGGGTTCGGCGTCGTCCGGCGCCAGTTCGGGGGCGATCCGCCAGTCGTCGCTTCCGTGCACGAGCCCCTCGTCGGAGTGCTGGACCCAGACCACCGGGACCCGTTCGCGCCGCGCCCTCTCGACGAGGCCGGCGATGTTGCCCACGACGGTCTCGCGCTCGTGTGCCTCCCCGACCACGCCCTTCTGCACGTCGACCACAAGCAGTGCGGTGTTCGGCCGGCCCTCAAGCGTCGTCATGACTCTCCCTTGCTCACTCGCGCTGGACATCTCCTGGAATCCACCGTAGACGTGACCACTGACAATGGGCCTCGTCCCCCAGGCCGCTCCCCTCCGTCGCCCCCGCTCAGGTGCGCGTGACGGTGAATCGGGCGTGCAGTTCACGGGTGTGGTCCACGTGTCTCGGCGGCCCGGTGAGGGTCACCGCGGCCGTGAACCGGACGTCGGTGCTGGAGGCCGCCAACCGCAGCTCCAGCCGCCCCGGTTCGACGACCCGTCGTCCGTCCCTGCCGGTGAAGGACGCCAGGTCCGCGGGCACGGTGACGCCGATCCGCGCCGACCGGCCCGGGTCGAGCGCGACCCGTACGTACCCGATCAGCCGCTGGACCGGCTGGACGACGGACGCCACCGGGTCCCGCAGGTACAGCTGGACCACTTCGTCGCCCGCCCGCTCGCCGGTGTTGCGGACGGTGAAGGCGAGGGCGACCTCGCCGTCGGTGGCCACGGGGGGCGTACGGTCCCCGTCGCCGCCCGTGTCGAGGTCCGACCAGGCGAACGTGGTGTAGGTGAGCCCGTGTCCGAATCCGAAGGCGGGGGTGGGGTCGATGCTGGAGACGTCACCGGCCATGGCCAGGGGGGCGGCCAGGTACGTGGAGGGCTGGGCGCCCGCCAGCCGGGGGACGCTCACCGGCAGCCGCCCGGAGGGGTTGATCCGGCCGCCGAGCACGCCCGCCACCGCCCCGGCGCCTTCCTGGCCGGGGAAGAACGCCTGGACGATCGCGGCCGCCTCGTGGGTGGCGCGGCCCAGCGCGTAGGGCCGGCCGGCAAGCAGGGTCACCACCACCGGTTTCCCGGTGTCGAGGAGCGCGTCGAGGAGGTGGTGCTGTACGCCGGGCAGGGCCAGGCTCTCCGCGTCGCAGCCCTCGCCGCTGGTGCCGCGGCCGAACAGCCCGGCCCGGTCCCCGAGCGCGACGACGACCACGTCCGCCTCGCTGGCCGCCGCCACGGCCCGGGCGAAGCCGCTGGTGTCCGGGGTGTCGATGTCCGACCCGGCGACGGTGACGACCTCGCTGTCGGGGAACTCGGCGGCCAACGCCTCCCGGAGGGTGGGCAGTTCGATGCCCACGGGGGTGCCGGGATGCTGGGACCCGACGTGCACGGGGAAGGAGTAGCAGCCCAGTACGGCCGTCGGCGTGTCGGCCTGCGGGCCGACGAGGGCGATCCTTCGGGGGCGCCCGAGGGGCAGGGCTCCCTGGTTGCTGAGCAGGATGACGGACCGCTCCGCCAGCCGGCGGGAGATGTCGCGGTGCTCGGGGCGGTCGAGGCTGACGGTGCCGCGCAGCCGGTCCGTGGCGCCCGGGACGCGCGGATCGACGTGGGCGAGGGCCGACGGGACCGGGCTCCAGTCCGGGTCGAGGAGGCCCAGCGCCTCCTTCTGCGTCAGGACGCGGCGTACCGCCCGGTCGACCACGGCCTCCGGCACCTGCCCGGACGACACCAGGTCGCGCAGGGGTGCGCCGAACGTCTTCACGGTGGGCAGTTCGACGTCGACCCCGGCGGTCAGCGCGGCCGCGGCGGCCTCGCCCGCGTCGGCTGCGACCCCGTGCAGGGACGCGAGGAAGGCGATGCCGAAGTAGTCGGCCACGACCGTTCCGGTGAAGCCCCAGGTGTCGCGGAGGAGTCCGGTGAGGAGGTCCGCGTCGGCCGCGCACGGCACGCCGTCGGTGTCGGTGTACGCGTGCATGACGGACCGTACGCCGCTTTCGCGCACCGCCATCTCGAAGGGCGGGAGCATGACGTCGGCGCGCTCCCTGGGCCCCATGCCGACGGGTGCCAGGTTGCGCCCGCCGCGCGAGGCCGAGTACCCCACGAAGTGTTTGAGGGTAGCCACGATCCCGGCGGACTCAAGTCCCTTGATGTAGGCGACGGCGGTGGTGCCGACGAGGTAGGGGTCCTCGCCGATGGTCTCCTCGACCCGGCCCCAGCGGGCGTCCCGTACGACGTCCAGGACGGGGGCGAGGCCTTGGTGCACGCCCACCGACCGCATGTCGTGGCCGATGGCGCGGGCCATCTCCTCGACCAGGGCGGGGTCGAAGGCGGCTCCCCAGGACAGCGGGACCGGGTAGGTGGTGGCGCCCCAGGCGGCGAACCCGGCGAGGCACTCGTCGTGGGCCATGGCGGGGATGCCGAAGCGGTTCGCGGCGACGATGCGTTCCTGGGTGCGCATGAGCGAGAGGGCCCCGAGGGCGGGGTCGACCGGGACGGTGCCGAAGGGCCGGGTCAACTGGCCCAGTCCGTGCGGCAGTAGCTCGTCCAGCGTCGGCGGTTCGTCCATGTCGTGCTGGTGGGGGGCCACTTCGGCGCCGTCGTGGGAGGCGCCGGCCCACAGGCCGTAGAGCTGGGCGAGTTTCTCCTCCAGCGTCATGGCGGCGATCAGCTCGTCCACGGTCGGCGCGCCGGACGCGCCGTGCCGGACGCGAGGGGCGGGATGGGCGCTGTGGGGGCGGGTGTTGTCGGGACGGATGCTGTCGGGGCGGGTGTCGGCGGTCACGTTGGGGTTCACTTTCCTCCGACGCCCATGAGCCCCTGGACCAGGGCGCGGCGGGCGAACAGGTAGACGAGCAGGACCGGCACGGTGGAGAGGACCACGGCCGCCAGCAGGCCGGGGATGTTGATGCCGTACTGGGTCTGGAAGTTGTACAGCCCGAGGGTGAGGACCTTGGTGTTCTCGGACTGGGTCAGGACGAGGGGGAAGAGGAAGCCGTTCCAGGCCTGGAGGGCGGAGAAGACCACGATGGTCGAGATACCGCCCTTGGAGAGGGGGACGACGAGCTGGAAGAAGACCCGGCGGGTGTCGGCGCCGTCGATGGCCATGGCCTCGAAGAGCTCGTCGGTGATGTCGCGCATGGCGCCCGTGAGGATGAGCGCGCAGACGGGCAGGCAGAACGCGGCCGTCGGGAGGATGACGCCGATGAGGTTGTCGTAGAGGCCGGCTTTGCTGATGACGTAGAACATCGGGACGATCACCGCCTGCGCGGGGATGGCGAGCCCGAGCAGGAAGAGGCGGAAGACGCGGGGTCCCGACCGGCCGCGGTGGCGGACGATCGAGAAGGCGAGCGGGGGGACGAGGAGGAGGACGATGACCACGACACTGGTGGTCACGATGACGGTGTTGAGGAAGTAGCGGCCGAAGCCGTTGGAGAAGTCCTCGGTGTAGTTGGAGAGGCTGAAGGTTCGGGGGAAGGACAGTGGGCCGCCCGCGGTGTACTCGGCGCGGGACTGCACGGTGGCGCCGAGGAGCACGTACAGCGGCAGTCCGACCAGACAGAGCCAGACGAACACGCCCGCGCCCGCGAGGTAGTTGGGGGTGCGCCTCATGAGAGTCCGTCCTTGGTGCCGGCCATCTTGTCGTAGCCGGAGACCCGGACCACGACGAGCGAGACGAGGGTCGCGACGAGGACGAGCAGCAGCGCGATCGCGGCTCCCGCTCCGAAGTCGAAGCCCTTGAAGGCCTTTTGGTACATGTAGAAGGCCGTGATGGTGGTGTCGGTGCCCGGTCCGCCCTGGGTGAGGATCAGTACGGTGTCGAAGGTGGTGAGCCCGCCGACGACCATGAGGATCACCGACGTGATGATGGCGTTGCGCAGTTGCGGCAGGGTGACGTGGAAGAACTGCCGTACCGTTCCCGCCCCGTCGATGGCGGCTGCCTGGTAGAGGACGGTCGGTACGGCTCGCGCGGCCCCTTGGTAGATCAGTGCGTGGAGCGGGGTGAACTGCCAGGTGCTGACGAGGACGAGGACGCCGATCGCGCCGGTCCGTGAGCCCAGGAGGTTGCCGTCGCCGAAGAGCCAGCGGGCCTGGGCGGGGACGCCGAAGTTGGGGTCGAGCAGGGCGCGCCACAGGACGGAGACGGCGGTGGCGGAGAGCAGGAGCGGGACGAAGAAGACGGCGGACAGGACGGCGCGGTTGCGCTGGGGGCCGGCCGCCCAGACACCGAGGAGGAGGCTCAGGGGTGTCTGGACCGCCACGCCCAGCGCGGTGAGCAGGAGGCTGAGCCAGAGACTCTTGATCATGACCGGGTCGTGGAACAGCTTGGTCCAGTTGCCGAGTCCCGCGAACCGCGGTGAGCCCAGACCGCTCCAGGTGGTGAAGGAGAGCACCGCGACGAGCACGAGCGGTACGAGGGCGAACAGGACGAAGAACAGGGTGGCGGGCACGGCCCAGCCGATGCCGGGGCGGGCGACCCCGGGCGGGGACACCCCCCGTCCGGGCCGGGGCCGGGCGCGTGGCGCCCGGGAGGCGGTGGCAGTCATGATCAGGTCAGCCCCTACGCGGTGGTCAGGGCCTGCATGGCCTTGATGAAGCCGTCGGCGTCGAGGCTGCCGTTGAAGAACTGCTGGACGGCCTGGTGGATGGGGGTCATGTTCTCGGGGGCGTACGCCTGGTCCCAGGAGAGCTGGAACGACGGGGCCTTGCCGACCAGGTCGAGCTGGTACTTGAGGTAGTCGGGGTTGGCGGCGCCGGCGAGGTGCTTCTCGGTGTTGGTGGTGGTGGGGAGGTTCCCGATGGCGAGCTGCGACTTCACGAACGCGTCGGAGTACATCAGTTCCAGGAACTTGGCGATGGCGTCGGCGTGCTTGGTCTTCTTCGTCACGGAGTAGAAGTTGTTGGTGTTGCCGACGATGCCGGCGGCGTCGCCCTTGCCGCCCGCGACGGCCGGGAAGGCGTCGTACCCGAGGTCCTTCTTCGCGAAGTCGGGGCTGGCGTCCTGCTGGGTCGAGTACTCCCACGAGCCCATCAGCTCGAACCCGGCCTTGCCGCTCGCCAGGAGGGCGGCGGAACCGCCGTCGGTGAACTTCACCGAGTCGTAGTTGGTCCCGAAGGCCTTGGCGTCGATCAGCTCCTTGAGCATGCTCAGCGCCTTCCTGCTGTCGGGGCTGTCCCACGCCTCCTTGTCGCCCGCGAGGGCCTTCTCGAAGAGTCCGGGGCCCGCGACACGGTCGTACAGGTACTCGAACCACATGAGCGTGGGCCACTGGTCGCCGCCGCCGAGCGCGATCGGGGTGACCTTCTTCGCCTTGAGCTTGTCCACCGCCGTGAGCAGTTCGTCCCAGGTCTTGGGCGGTTGTACGCCCGCGTCGGCGAGGACCGCGCGGTTGTTGAAGAGCAGGACGGGCTGGGTGCCGCGCATCGGCACGCCGTACGCCTTGCCGTCGACGACCGCCGTGTTGAAGACCGAGGGCAGGAAGTTCGCCTTGAGGCCCGGCTCCTTCTTGATCATGTCGTCGAGCGGCAGCAGCAGCCCTGCCTTGACGAAGGGCTGGATGCTGCCCCCGCCCCAGTTGAAGAAGACGTCGGGGGCCTGCGGGGTGTTGATGACGGTCTGGAGCTTCTGCTGGTAGTCGGCGCCGGGCACGGTGTCGAGGACGGCCTTGACGTCGGAGGTCTTGTTGAAGGTCGCGACGATCTCCTTCTCGACCTTGTTCGCCGCGTCTCCGTAGACGAGTACGTGGAACTCCTGGGCCCCGCCGGCGCCGCCGCCGTCCCCGCAGGCCGTCAGGGACAGCCCCATCGCCAGGGCCGCGCCGCCCGCCACACACCGGGCGAGTCGCATGCGTATCTTCATCGAATGACCTCTCGAAAGTATCGGCCGCATTGCCGAAAGTCTCTTGGCGGGCGACCGTAGAACGTGTACCGGGAGCGGTCAACAGCCCGGCCCGCGCGCAACCAAACCGTTACCGAGCGGCGGTGCCCTATCATTCGGCCATGCGTGAAGACAGGAGTGCAGGCCGAGTGACCCTCGCCCAGGTGGCTTCGCAAGCCGGAGTTTCGCTCTCGACAGTTTCGAAGGTCCTCAACGGACGCGCGGACGTCGCGGCTCCGACACGGGTGAGGATCGAGGGGCTGCTCGACGAACACGGCTACCGGCGCTCGTCCCCCACGCCGCCGGAGGCGCCCCTGCTGGAGATCGTCTTCCACGAGCTGGACAGCGCCTGGTCCATGGAGCTGATCAGGGGGGTGCAGAACGTCGCGAAGGCCACGGGGATGAGCGTCGTGCTCACGGAGACCGGCACCCGGCACTCCCCCGGCGCCGACTGGGTCGAGGGGGTGCTGCGCCGCCGGCCCCTCGGGGTGGTGCTGGTCTTCTCCACGCTCCCCGACGAGCTGAAGAAGAAGCTGTGGTCCCGCGCGATCCCGTTCGTCATCATCGACCCGGCGGGCGACCCCGAGCCCGACGTACCGTCGGTGGGCTCGGCGAACTGGGCGGGCGGGCTGGCCGCGACCCGCCACCTCATCGAGCTGGGGCATCGCCGGATCGCCGTCATCACCGGGCCCGAGGACATGATCTGCTCGCTCGCGCGCCTCGACGGCTTCCGCTCGGCCCTCGGGATGGCGGGGCTGGAGGCGGATCCCGCGCTCGTCCGGTTCGGCGACTTCCATGTGGGGTCCGGCCACGCCCACGCCCTGGACCTGCTGGACCGTCCCGACCGCCCGACCGCGATCTTCGCCGGCAGCGACCTACAGGCCCTGGGGGTGCTGGAAGCGGCCCGGGTCCTCGGCCTCCAGGTCCCGGAGGACCTGTCCGTCGTGGGGTACGACGACATCCCGCCCGCGCAGTGGTCCAGCCCCGCGCTGACGACCGTCCACCAGCCCCTGGTCGAGATGGCGGAGGAGGCGGCGCGCATGCTGCTGCGGCTGCGCGACACCACCGATCAGACCGACGCGCGGATCGAGTTGGGGACGAAGCTGGTGGTCAGGAACAGCACGGCGGCTGTCGGCGCTGTCGGCGCGGAGCCTTCCGGGGGCGGCGGGGCGGGGTCCGAGTAGCGGGGCGCGTCGGCCGCCGCGGGGCGGGGCGGCGTCTGAGCAGTGGGGCGGGGCGATCGTGCGTTTCGCTTGTCGGCGTGCGGCTTCTCCGTCAGGCGTGGTCCGTCACGGACACGGTGTCCTTCTGCGCTTCCACTTCCCGGAGCCGGGCGCTGAGGGACGCGTGTACGGCGTCGTAGGCGTCGGTCCCGAGCAGCAGCCTGCGGGGAGGGCGGGGCGCGTCGGCGGCGGCGATGACGGCGGTGGCCAGGCGGGCCGGGTCGCCGATGGGCGCGGAGAAGCCGGCCAGCGTCCGCGCGCGCAGTTCGGCGTAGGCCGGCAGGGCGGGCGCGGCGTCGACGCTGCGGGTGTTCGCGTCCGTACGGAACCCGCCCGGCTCGATCAGCGTGGTGGCGATGCCGAGCCCGGCGACCTCCTGGGCAAGGGCCTCGTAGAAGCCCTCCATCGCCCACTTCGTGGCGTTGTAGACGCTGACGAACGGGAACGCGGCTTGTCCTCCGATGCTGGAGAACTGCATCAGGTGACCGCCGCCCTGGGCGCGAAGGTGGGGAAGTGCCGCGCGGGCGAGGGTCATCGAGCCGAGCACGTTGGTGTCGAGTTGGCGTTCGACCTGTTCGTCGGTGGGTTCCTCGGCGGCGCCGACCAGCGAGTACCCCGCGTTGGAGACGATCACGTCGATACGGCCGAGCGCGGCGAAGGCGGCGTCGACGACGTCGCGTACCCGCGCGGGCTCGCTCACGTCGAGTGCGGCGCGCCAGAGGCGGTCGCCGTACGCGGCTGCAAGGTCGTCGAGGGCGGAGGGGTGCCGCAGGGTGGCGGCGACGCGGTCGCCACGCGCGAGCAGCGCTTCGGTGAGCGCGCGGCCGAATCCGGTCGAGGTTCCCGTGATGAACCAGGTCTTGGACGTCATCGGACGGCTCCTGTCGGGTCGTGGGGACGGGTGGAACCCGTACGGGCTGCGCGCGGCCGACTCGGACTTAACGCACAGCTTGTGTGTTAAAGAGCCTACGCCCACCCCTCCCGACAGTCAACGCGCAGCCCGTGCGTTATCGAGAAGGGCCTGCGATGGCATCGCCGCCGGAGGTGCCGGTCACCGTCGCCTGGACCAGCAGTCCCACCACGGTCGCGGTGAGCAGGCGGGTGAGCGTGGGGACGAAGTCGAGGGCCCAGGAAGGCGAGACGCCGGGGTCCTCGGCGTAGACCCGCGCCAGGGCCTCGGGCGGGTGCGCGACCTGCCAGAGCGTGGCGGCGAGGGCGTTGGCGGCGGTCACGATGTCGAGCGCGCCGCGGCCGTCGAGCCCGGGCAGGGCGTTCTCGATCGCGTCGGCCAGGGAGACGACGGCGGCGCGGCTGACGTGCTTGAAGGCGGTGACCCGCTCGACGTGGACGTCGTGTTCGAGGTGCAGCGGGACGTTGGCCAGCAGGTCGCAGAAGAGCGGATCCGCGTCCAGCGCGCGGGCCAGGATCCCGGCCACGGCGGCGGGCGTGACGGGCGTGGCGGGCGCCAGGGCGTCGAGTCCTTCGCGTACGGCGTCCGACCAGGCCACCCACCCCTCGGCGGCAAGCTGGAGAAGGACGTCCTTGTGGGAGCTGAAGTAGCGGCGCACGGCTGAGTGGTGGACGCCGGCGCGGTCGGCGACCGCCGTCAGCGTCACCGACGCGACGCCGCTCTCCAGCGCCAGGGAGCGGGCGGCCTCCATGAGCGCGCTCGCCCTCTGGCGCTTGTTCTCGGCGGAGCGCGCACGCTGGAAGGAAGGGTTCGTCACCTGTCCACTTTAGCGCACAGGCTGTGCGGTGTTTCCCAGGGTCGTGGCGGCGAAGGCCGCCAGGCGCTCCCTCATCCGATCAGGAGTCATGCGCTCCTCGGTCACCAGGTGTTCGACCAGATCGGCGCGGGTGGCGGCCAGCAGCGCGTGGGCGGTGAACCCGCTGTCGGCGACTTCCGGCACCCGGCTCAGCGTGTCCTGGAGGGTGCCGTGCCACCACGCGTAGTGCCCGGCCCGGTAGGGACTGGCGCTCCCCGCCTCTTCCAGGGCGAGGGCCAGGTACCGGTTGTCGAGCTTGAACCGCAGGATCGCGTCGAGCAGCGCCAGGACGCGGTCGCGCGGCGGGGTGGCGGGGCCCAGTGGCGCGGGACCCGACTCGACGGCCTGGCGCAGTGGTTCGATCCGCCGCTCGACCAGGGCGCGGATCAGGCCCGTACGGTCGCCGAACCGTCGGAACAGGGTGCCTTTGCCGACACCCGCAGCCGCCGCGACGTCGTCCATGGATACGCCGCGCGGGCTCGCGCTGCGGGCGAAGATCTCGTCTGCGGCGACCAGGACGGCTTCCCGGTTGCGCGCCGCGCCATCCTCGTCACCGGAGCCTCCGGAACCACCGGCAGCCGGGTCGTCTCCCGGCTGGTCGGGCTGGGCCACCCCGCCAGGGCGGCCGGCCGCCGGCCCGCCGCGCCGGGTGACGCCGGGTCCGTCCGCTTCGACTGGTCGAGCCCGCTACCTACGCCGACGCGCTGCGCGGCGCGGACCGGATGTACCTGATCCCGCCCATCGGCGAACCGGATCCGGCCGCCGTCATGCTGCCGTTCCTGCGCCGGGCCCGTACGGCGGGGGTGCGGCGCGCGGTCCTGCTCAGCTCGTCGGCGATACCCGCCGGGGGTCCGGCGGTCGGCCAAGTGCACAGCCTGGTGGCCGAGTTGTTCGAGGAGTGGGCGGTGCTGCGGCCGTCCTGGTTCATGCAGAACTTCTCCGGGCGGCACCTGCACGCGGACAGCATCCGTACAGAGGGCGCCATCATGTCCGCGACCGGCAGGGGCCGGGTCGGCTTCATCGACGCCGACGACATCGCCGCGGTCGCCGTACGGGCGCTCACCGACGCCTCGGCCCCCAACACGGACCTGGTCATGACCGGGCCCGAGGCGCTGAGTTACGACGCCGTCGCGGCCGTCATCAGCGACGTCACCGGACGGCCCGTGTCGCACCGGCCGCTGACGTACGAGCAGATGCGCGACCGCTTGGCGGCGACGGGCATGCCGTCAGGGTTCGCCGCCCTGCTTGCGGGTCTGGACGTCGCGATCGCCGAGGGGGCGGAGGACCGCGTCACGGACGCTGTCGAGCGCTTGACCGGCCGCCCGGCCAGGAGCTTCCGCGCGTACGCCGAGGGGGCCATGCGGTAGGGCGGTTGGTGGGTGTGCGGCTGTGCGGCTGTGCGGCCAACTGGTCAGAGAACCACAACACGTCGTCGACTCTCCCTTCGGTGGCGAGAGGTCGCCATGGACGATTCCGGAAAATGGCGGCCGGGTAGTCAATCTCCGCTGAAAGCACCTCGAAAGGGAGAATTGTGAAAGCTCTACGTGTTGTCTCCGTGGTCGCCGCCGCGGTCGCCTCGCTGACGGCCCTCACCGTCCCGGTCTCGGCGGCCGACGCGGAGCCGGTCTCCGCGAAGCACTGTTTGCTGGTCCTGGACCAACTCCGGCCGGGAGAAGAGGCGTCCGCGCCCCGGTCGTACACCTGCTTCACCGGCCCGCAGGCCGAGCGGAGAGCGGTCGCCGCGGCGCCCGCCGCCGCCGTACAGCTGATGACGTGGGCGACGGACGCCAACTACGGCGGCGAGTACACCCACATCTACGGCGGCGCGGCCTGCGACAGCGCGGGGTACTCGTTCAACCCCAACTCCTGGTGGTCGAGCCGCCTGTCGTCGTACCTCGTGCACAGCGGCTGCAACAAGTCCTTCGCCCGCGGCGACCGGGGGAACGCCAGCTTCACGGGTGACGTTCCGTGGGTGGGGTCGACGCTGAACGACGACATCGACTACATCAAGATCTGGCGCGGCTGACCCCAGCGCGGCGCCGGCCCGTGGTCCACCGATGACGCCGACACGTCATCGGCGGACCACGGCGGGCGGGGTATTCCGGCAAGGCCGGTTCCGTACCTCTGTCCGACCGAGCGGCCGACCGGCCATGGAGAATGCCTCCATGCCCATTCGAGCCGTGCGCCTGAGTGACCTGACCGTTCTCCAGGACATCGAGAGGGCCGCCGGGGAGTGTTTCCGGGACGTGGGGATGCCGGAGATCGCCGACGACGACCCGCTTCCGATCGATGAACTCGCCCGCTACCACGATGCCGGACTCGCCTGGGTCATGGCCGATGAATCCGACGCCCCGGTCGCCTACCTGATCGCCGACCGGGTCGACGGCGGTCTTCACGTCGAGCAGGTCTCGGTGCACCCGGACAGCGCGCGTCGTGGTGTCGGGCGGGCGCTGCTCGACCATCTGGCGGCCCACGCCGTAGGCGAGGGTGCGCGCGCCCTGACCCTCACCACGTTCACGGAGGTCCCGTGGAACGCCCCCTACTACGCGCGCTGCGGCTTCCGGCTCCTGGACGACTCCGCGCTCACGCCCGGCCTCCGAAGGATCCGCGAACGCGAAGCGGCACACGGCCTGAACCGGTGGCCGCGCGCCTGCATGTCCCGAGTGCTGTGACGTCACGGATCGCGCGGCGGACCTGATCAACACCGCGTTGGGGCAGCGGAGCGCCCGCGCTGTTCTGCCGGGGGCGGAACAGCGTCCGGACGGGGGGCGCCGCTCACTACAGTCCGGTCTCATGACGACGATTACGGCGCGTGCGGTCGCGTACCCGGCCGACGGGCTGACGATGATCGGGCACCTCGCGCTCCCGGCCGGTGTCGGCCGTCGGCCCGCGGTGCTGATCGGGCCGGAGGGCATGGGGCTCAGTGACGTCGAGCGCCGACGGGCCGATGCGCTCGCCGAGCTGGGGTACGTAGCGCTGGCCTTCGACCTTCACGGCGGGCGCTATGTGGGCGACCCCGAGGAGATGCTGGCGCGTTGCCTGCCGCTGCTCGCCGATCCCGACCGGATGCGGGGCATCGGTCATGCGGCGCTCGACGTGTTGCGCGCCGAACCGCGGACCGACCCCGACCGGATCGCGGCCATCGGCTACGGCACCGGGGGCGCGGTCGGGCTGGAACTCGGGCGCGCCGGCGTCGACCTGCGCGCGATCGGGACAGTCAACGCGACGACCACGGGCCGACCGGGCGAGGCGGCGCGCATTCGCTGCCCGGTGTGGGCCGGGGTCGGGTCGGAGGACCCGATCATGCCGCCCGCGCAACGGGAGGCGTTCACCGCCGAGATGCAGGCCGCGGGCGTCGACTGGCGCCTCACGGTCTACGGCGGCGCCTTGCACGCCTTCCACCACCCACCGGTCAACCACCCCACGGTCCCCGGCGTCGGCCACCACCCCCAGCACGCGCAGCGAGCCTGGCGCGACGTCCTCGACCTGCTCACCGAGTGCCTGCCCGTGTCGGAGGATCCGGGGCACGCCCCAGGGAAGCGTTCCAGCGCCCGGCACTGACACTCCCCTCCCTTCAAGTCCGCGCAGCAGTACGGTATTCGGGCGGATGCTGGTCGGCGATCCAGCGACGACCGGACCCGCCCGCCGCCCGCCTCGGAGCGAAGCCCCCCGTCGCCCCTCGCCGCGATCGACGGCCCTTGTACTACCTGAGTTCTGGCGGGCGGGATGGACGGCCGACAGCGTCATGCGGACTGTCCATCCGGCCCAAAGCGATCGGCTGGGGCGGCTCCAGGACTGGATCGTTGCCGATCCCGCGATCGGCAACGAGTGGCGGCCAATACCGCCGGACCGTGCCAACGCGCTGGTGCAGAACCAGACCTCCGCCCGAACCCGCAGGACAAGCGAGGGTAGATCACCGCCCAGGGCCGGGCGACCGAGTGGATGCACTGGCAGTCCGGGATCGCCCCGCGCCAGCCCCGTTCATCGGCGTCGCACGGGCGGCCCGCTGTTCCCCGGGGCGCGAGGCGTCGGGCGGAACGCCAGGCGCTTGACGTGCCCGGAGATCGGCTATGCCTGGTCGGAGCGGCGCGGTCAGGGCTTCGAGATCGGCCCTTGCCCCTTTGGCGCGTCTCTCGGTCACACTCCCAGATGGTCGTTGGAAACGAGTACCTGAGCGAGCCGGTCCGCTGCGGCGATCACGGCGGGCCAGCCCGGTGATTCCAGGTAGGCCTTGTCGGCGGCGGCGCCCATCGCGTCCTGGGCTGCTCCGTAGGCCGCGCCGAGTCGCGCCATCAGTTCGACCTCCTCCTCTGTGCGAAGACATTGCCCGAGCCAAGGGAGGGGGTTGTCCGCGTCGCAGAAGTCGTCGAAGAGTACGTGCACCACGTGGTCGAGATCCTCGAAGCGGTCCGGGTCGAGCCACGCTTCTCGCTGCCACGTCGGGCTGGCCAGGGAGACGACCGCCTGCACGACGTGGAGGCGGTAGTGGGGTAGCGCGATGCCGTGGTCGGTCACGGATCGGGGGTGTGCGTGTCGCGTGGCTTCGTTGGTGGCTCTTCGGGTGGGGGTGGGTGGGGTTGTGTGGCGGCACGGCGCACCATCAGGACGTCTATGGGGTCCTCGGACTCCAGGGTGAAGCCGTGACGTTCGTAGAGGCGGCGGGCGGGGCTGCCCTGGAGGACGTTCAGGCGGACCGTCGCCCGCTGGGCGTCGGTGCGGGCGAGCAGGGTGTGCAGGACCGCTGATCCGAGGCCTTGGCCCTGGAGGTGCGGTGCGAGGTAGAAGTGCTCCAGCCACTGACCGTCCCCGGCGGGCCGTACCGTGACGCAGCCCGCGAGCGCGTGGTCGACCTCGATGGCCGAGGTGTAGTGCATGGAGAAGGAGTCGCGGAGCCGTTGCCGTACCCGGTGCTCGTCGAAACGGCCGAGCCGCTCCAGGTCCGCTCGCATGACCGTCGCCCTCAGTTCGGCGATCACTTCGACATCCCGGGGTGCGGCCGGACGCAGCAGCCACCGGGCGCCGGTCTCAGCCCTCATGGGGCGCTCCCGTCTCCAGCAGCCGGCCCTCGGTCAGGCGCAGCCAGCGGTTCACACCGATCGCCGCCAGGAATCGCTCGTTGTGGCTGACCACCACGAACGCACCCTCGTACGCGTGGAGCGCCCCCTCCAACTGGTCGACGCTGACCAGGTCGAGGTTGTTGGTCGGCTCGTCCAACAGCAGGAGTTGCGGGGCCGGTTCGGCGTACAGGACACACGCCAGCGTGGCGCGCAACCGCTCGCCGCCGGAGAGCGCCCCGACCGGGAGGTGGATGCGGGAGCCCCGGAACAGGAAACGGGCCAGGAGGTTCATCCGGTGCGCCTCGGGCATCGCGGGGGCGGACGCGGCCAGGTTCTCGGCCACGGTGCGGTCGAGATCCAGCAGGTCCAGGCGCTGGGACAGGTACGCGATCCGGCCCTCGGCCCGTTTGATGCCCTCGGCCGGTTGGTTGCCCTCGGCCGGTTGGTTGCGGTCCTGGTTCGGGTTCTGATCACCTTGGATCAGGCGCAGCAGCGTTGATTTGCCTGCCCCGTTGGGGCCGGTGAGAGCGATCCGTTCGGGGCCCCTGATCGTCAGGTCGACGCCCGGCCCGGCGAACAGGTCGCGCTCCCCGTGACGTACCCGCATCCCTTCGCCGAGGAAGACCGTGCGCCCGGCCGGGACGTTCGTGCCCGGCAGCTCCAGCGCGATCGTGTCCTCGTCCCGCAGCGCGCGGCCCGCCGCGTCGAGCCGGGCCTTGGCGTCGCCGACCCGCGTGGCGTGCGTTTCGTTCGATCGGCCCGCCGACTCCTGGGCGTTGCGCTTCATCGTCCCCGCGAAGATCTTCGGCAGGCCGGCGCTCTTGAGGTTGCGGGCGGCGTTTCCCGCGCGGCGTTCGGCCCGTTCGCGGGCCTGCTGCATCTCGCGCTTCTCCCGCTTGACGTCCTGTTCGGCGCTGCGGATGTTCTTCTCGGCGACCTCGCGCGCGGCCCGCACGGCCTGTTCGTACGCGGTGAAGTTCCCCCCGTGGAAACGCACATGACCCCGGTCGAGTTCGGCGACGCGGTCCACGCGGTCCAGCAGGGCCCGGTCGTGGCTGACCACCAGCAAGCAGCCGTTCCAGTCGTCGAGCACGCCGTAGAGCCTGTGCCGGGCGTCGAGGTCCAGGTTGTTGGTCGGTTCGTCGAGCAGCAGGACGTCCGGCTGCCTGAGCAGTTGCGCCGCGAGTCCGAGGGACACGATCTGGCCACCGCTGAGGGTGCTCAGGTGACGGGTGAGGGCGATCCCGCCGAGACCGAGCCGGTCGAGCTGGGCGCGGGTGCGCTCCTCGATGTCCCAGTCGGTGCCGATGGTGGCGAAGTGCTCGTCGCTCGCGTCTCCCGACTCGATGGCGTCGAGTGCGCGGATCACCGGCGCGATGCCCAGGACGTCGGCGACGGTCAGGCCGTCGGCGAGCGGCAGGCTCTGCGGGAGGTGGCCGAGCACGCCGTCGACGGAGACGGCCCCCGCGGTGGGCCGGTGCTCGCCGGCGATCAGCTTGAGCAGCGTGCTCTTCCCGGCTCCGTTCGGCGCGACGAGGCCGGTGCGGCCGCCTCCCACGCTGAAGGAGAGGTCCTGGAAGACCGGGGTGTCGTCGGGCCAGGAGAAGGAGAGGTTCGAACAGACGATGAACGCGTCGGACATGCGTGAGCCCTCAGGGGTCGTACGGGCGGGTCGGGGCCGCCCGGCAAGGCAGACAGGGAAGGGGTACGACAAAGGGGCCACGGTGGCGGCGCTCGGTGCGCGGCGGCCGGTGGCCTCTCACTTCCGGGATTCACCCGGAGATGTCGTCGTCGCCTGCCATGTCCGCTCCCTGATCCGGTCACGCTGATATCACGAGATTAACAAGGGCGATCTTGCCCGCCAAACGAATTGAGCACTGCTGCTCCTGCGGGCGGACGGGCGTTTCGGGCGGGCGCCCCGGCGCGCGGCCGGGGCGCCCGCTGTCGTCCGTCGGCGTCAGGCGCAGCCGTCCAACAGCTTCCGGGCCTGTCCGGCCACCGTGTTGACGGGCGGGTTCTCCTCGCAGCGCACCGTTCCGCTCTCCTCGCCGCTGTAGGCCGAGTAGGTGCCGAATTCGGTTCCGGTCGGGCTGTAGATCTGCCACATGTACACGCCAGGGATGGGGGCGGTGGGGCCCGTCTTCCAGCAGCGGTAGTTCTCGTAACGGCCGGTGACGGAGCGGGTGCCCTTGTAGAGGATGTACCGTCCGGGAGCGGTGAAGTTCCAGGTCATCGTATTGGACCAGGAGTCGGTGCTGCTCTTGGTCTTGACCAGCGAGAACCCCGCCGAGACCTCCGCCGAGGCGAAGAGCTTGAACCCGACCTTGGTCGAGACGTTGGTGGAGGTCTGGGTCGTGGCCGTCGCACTGTGCGTGAGCGTCACGCTCTGGGTGTGGGTGGTTCCGGCGGCGACGTTGACTATCGCGAAGGAGACCACGGTGGGCTCCACCCTCGCGTCGGTGGTGACCTGCTCCTCGCCCTGATTGGCCGCCGTGCACGGCGTCGACGGGGGCGGCGGCGGGAAGTACGGACCGCCGGCCTGGGCCGGGGCGGCGAACGCGATCATGGCGGTGGCGGCCGTCCCGGTCGCGGCCAGAGCGGACGCCACGCGGGTACGACGGGGAGATCTCTTGCCAGACACGAACAACTCCTGCTGGTCGGAATGAGTGGGGGTACGAAGGTTCCGGCCCCGGACGATCCCGGTCCGGGACCGTGCTCATGATCGTGTACGTCGCCGGCCAGGGGTATCCCGGAAATCTGGGGGGTCCGCGGTCTGTTGGGGGTTGCCCGGACCTGGGACGACCGCTTCAACCAGTGTCGGTCCCGCGCCAGGAGGTAGCCTCGCCCCAGGGCGGGGAAACGGGCGGGGAACAGGCGGGGAGCAAGTGTCGGGAGAACAGGTGGGAGCCAGGATGGGAAACACGGCAGGCGGTACGGCGGGGGGCTCGGTGGCGCCGCGCGGGGTCGCCGAGACGTCGGCCGCGTTCGTGTTCGTCGGCGGGCGGCCGTGCCTGGACTTCGCGGCGACGGTGGGGCGGCGCGGCAGCCTGGACCTGGAGCGGCTGCCGGATCCGGAGTCCCTCGTCCGGTGGTTCTCGGAGTCGGGACTCACCGCGCCGACCACGACGATGCGGGTGACGGACGCGGAGCTGGAGCGGGCGCGCGGTCTGCGTGAGTCGGCGTACCGGCTCGTCCGCGCGGAGCCGGAGGGCCGCGCGCCGGACCCGGCGGACGTGGCGCTCGTGAACGGCTTCGCCGCCGCGCCCGACCTCGTACCGCGGCTGACCTGGACACCGCCCGAGGGGCCCGCGGCGGCCACCGGGTGGTCCGGCGAGGACGTCGTGGGGGCGGCCCTGTCGACCGTCGCGCGCGACACGGTCACTCTGCTGGGCAGCCCCCTGCTGGCCCGGGTCAAGGAGTGCGAGAATCCCGTCTGCACCCTGCTCTTCCTGGACGATTCACAGGCCAGGCGGCGCCGTTGGTGCTCCATGGAACGCTGCGGCAACCTCGCCAAGGTGGCGGGCTACCGCTCGCGTACCGCGCGGCGCGCCTGACCTTCCGGCCCGCGTCCCGCCGTCACTGCTCCCCGGCGGTGAGCAGCACCTTGCCCCGGATGGAGCGGTCCTCCAGGTGGGCGTGCGCCTTCCCGGCCTCGGCGAGGTCGTAGGTGGCGTCGATGGGGACGCTGAACCGCCCCTCGGCCAGGCCCGCGAGGAGTTCGCGCAGGTCGGGGCGGGGGTCGTAGCCGTCCTCCTTGAGGGCGGTGATCTGGAAGCCGAAGATGCGGATGTTCTTCGGGTAGAAGTCGCGGGTGTCGATGGTGCTCGGTTCGAGCGCCACGTTGGCCATGGCGATGACGCGCCCCGCGTTGCCCGCGACCAGCAGGCTCTCGCTGAAGATGGCGCCGCCGACGGTGTCCAGGACGACGTCCGCGCCCTTGCTGCCGGTGAGGTCGAGCACCTGCCGGACGCGTTCGGCGGAGGTCGGGCCCCGCGAGTCCAGGACGTGGTGGGCGCCCAGGGACTCGACCCATTCCCGCTTCTCGGGGGATCCGGCCGTGGCGATCACGGTGGCTCCCGCGTCCACGGCGATCTGTACGGCCGCGCTGCCGACGCCGCTCGCGCCGGCGTGGACGAGGACGGTCTCGCCGGCCTCCAGGCGGGCGAGGGTCTTCAGGGTGTACCAGGCGGACAGCCACGCGGTGGGCAGGGCGGCGGCGCTGAGGCTGTCGACCTCGTCGGGAACGGGCACCGTCTGGCTCGCCGCGATCGATACCCGCTCGGCGTAGAAGCCCGGTTCGTTGGTCGCGCCGAAGGCCAGGACGCGCTGCCCGACGGCCACGTCGGTCACGTCGTCGGCGACCGCGACGACCGTTCCCGCGCCTTCGAGACCGAGGCGCAGCGGCGGGCTGCCGGCGCGGTGGTACTTCCCGGCGCGGGCGAGCACGTCGGCGCGGTTGACGCCGGCGGCCTCGACCGCGAGGACGATCTCCCCCTGGCCCGGGGTGGGTTCGGGGAGTTCGGTGGGTTCCAGTCGCTCCGGACCGCCGAACTCTCGTACTACGACTCCGCGCATCGTCTGCTCGCTCTCTCGTTCCGGGTGTCTCGTGCCGCGCGCCGCGCGCCTGGCACGATCATGGACAGCGGCGACACTACCTGAACAGGTGTCGCCCTGTCTCGACCCGAGCCGCCCGCTCTACCCGGCGGCGTCGACGTCTTCGGCGTCTTGGGCTCCCGGGGTGGGACGTTCGCTCGCGTACAGGTACACGCGCACCGGATCGAGGTGCAGCTCGTACGGGCCCATGCAGTCGGCGACGAGGGTGGCGACGAGCGTCCCGCAGCCGCAGGCCATGTTCCGTCCTCCCGTGCCCAGCGGGCCGCAGCAGCCCCAGTGGGCTCCGGCCGCGCGGCACCGTCGAGGGGGCCAGCCTTGTCCTCCGGTCGCGGTCCCGCTCCTTCAGGAGCCGGCCGGGGACCGTGGGCAGTGCCACCAGTCCGGTGGCGAGCTCCTCCCCACACTTCGCGCAGTAGAAGACCGTCGTGGCGGCCGTTCTACCCGTCGGAGCCCGCCGGCCTCACCTCGCCCGCCGCGGCCACGGGCCTCGCCGCGCGCTCGTATTCCCGACACCTATCCTGGTCATACCACCTATTTTCGCCGCCGTGCGGGGTATGAGGCGGAGAATGAAATACCGCGAAGGGGACATACGCGAGTCGATGGGATGCCGGTGATGGCGGGTTTCGACGGGGTGGCGCCCGATCGTGGGCCGCTTGCGGGCGGACCGGCGGCCGGGCCCTTCGTGGCGGTCGGCGTGATCGCCGCGGACGGGACCGTCGTCGGGTGGACGAAGGCCGCCGAGGGCCTGGTCGGGCGCCGGGCCGGCGACGTCGTGGGCCGGCCCGCCGGGCGGCTGCTGATGCCTTCCGGCGCATCGCCCGCTCCCGGGCCCTGGGCGGCTCGCGCCGCAGAGCGGGAGCCGTGGACCGGGATGGCCGAGATCCGTCACGGCGAGGGTCATGGGGTCACACTGCTGCTGCACGTGTCTCCGATGTCCACCGGGAACGGCGGGACCGACTGGTTGGTCTCGGCGGCCGAGCTGTCCGACGCCCTCTCCTCCCCCGGCCCGGCGGCCACGGCCGAGGCGGCCCTCCTCGCGCGCTCCCCTATCGGCCTGTCCTTCTGGGACCGCGCGCTGCGGTGCGTGTGGCTGAACGGCGCGGCGGAGGCGCAGGACGGAGTCCCGCGCCGGGAGCGCCTGGGACGGCGGGTGACCGAGACGCACGACACCGGCGAGACGGCGGCCGTCGAGGCGGTGATGGAGCGCGTTCTCGACACGGGCGTACCGGTGGTCGACCACGCCTCCCGGTGGATCGCCCCGGGCGGGATCCCTCAGGGGGTGTTCTCGTGCTCCTACTTCCGCCTGGACGGGGAGGACGGGCGGCCTCTGGGCGTGTGCGCCATGTCGGTTGACGTCAGCGGCAGTTGGGCGCGGGAGCGCCTCGCGGTCCTCGGCGAGGCGGGTACGCGGATCGGGACGACGCTCGACGTCATGCACACCGCCCAGGAGCTGGCCGACGTCGCGGTGCCGCTCCTCGCCGACTACGTCACCGTCGACCTGGCCGACTCGGTCCCGCTCAGCAGCGAGCCACTCGGCAGCGAGCCGCTCGGCCGGCTCGCCGCCACCGCGCAGAGCATCCCGGTCTTCCGGCGGGCGGGCGTGGCCTCCATCCACCCGGCGCTGCCCGAGTCGTTGTGGCCGGTCGGGGAAGCGGTGTTCGTCCCGCCGTCCTCGCCGTTCACCAAGGCCCTCGCGTCGCGGACGTCCCACTTCGAACCGGAGCTGGACACCTCCCCGGGCACCTGGCTCGACCACGACCCGGACCGGGCCCGGGCCATCGCGGCGACCGGCATGCACTCACTGATCGTCGTCCCGCTCCAGGCGCGCGGCACGGTGCTGGGCGTGGCCGTCTTCGTCCGTACGGAGAACCTCGCCCCGTTCACCAGGGACGATCTCCTCCTCGCCGAGGATCTCGGCGCCCGTGCCTCGCTCAGCCTGGACAACGCGCGCCGGTACACGCAGGAGCGGACCGCCGCCCTCGCCCTGCAACGCAGCCTGCTCCCCCGCTTCCTCTCGGGCGGCAGCGCCGTCGAGATCGCGTCGCGCTACCTGCCCACCGACGTGCGCGAGGGCGTCGGCGGGGACTGGTTCGACGTGATCCCCCTGCCGGGTGCCCGGGTCGCCCTGGTGGTCGGTGACGTCGTCGGGCACGGCATCGCCGCCGCCGCGACGATGGGCCAACTCCGCACGGCGGTGCGGACGCTGGCGGACATGGACCTGCCGCCCGACGAACTGCTCGCCCGGCTGGACGAGTTGATCGTCCACCTGTCCGAAGGGGACGCCGGGGACCGGGACTTCACCACCCCGGTCATGAGTGGCACGTGTGTGTACGCCGTGTACGACCCCGTCGGCCGGTGCTGCACCGTGGCGCTGGCCGGGCATCCGCCGCCCGCGATCGTGGGCCCGGACGGGCAGGTCACGTTCCCCGACCTGCCGGCGGGTACGCCGATCGGCCTCGGTCTGGCGTCCTTCGAGTCCGTCGAGCTGGAGCTCGCGCCGGGCAGTGTGATCGCCCTGTACTCCGACGGGCTGGTCGAGAGCCGCGAGGCCGACATCGACGCCGGGCTCGCCCGGCTGGGCACGGCCCTGTCCCGGACCGGGACCTCCCTGGAGGACCTCTGCGACGAGGTGGTCGCGACCATGACGGCGCGCACCGCGTGGCCCGCCGGCGCGGCTCTCGGGCGGGCGGCCACGACGGCGCCCTCGGAGGACGACGTGGCCCTCCTGCTGGCCCGTACCCGCACGCTCGACGCGGACCAGGTGGCCTCGTTCGACCTGACGCGCGACCCCGCCGCCGTCGCCGACGCGCGCTCCCGCACCACCGACCGGCTCACGTCGTGGGGCCTCGGGCACCTCGCCGAGACGGCGGAGCTGGTCGTGAGCGAGCTGGTCACCAACGCGCTGCGCTACGGCACGGGTACGGTACGGCTCCGCCTGATCCGGCACCACTCGCTGGTGTGCGAGGTCTCCGACGCCGACACCAGCGCGCCGCGTCTGCGCCGCCCGCGCGGGCTCAGCGAGTCCGGGTGGGGGCTGCTGCTCGTCTCCTCGCTGGCGGACCGCTGGGGCAGCCGCCTCACGGCCGACGGGAAGATCGTCTGGGCCGAGCTGGAGCTGCCGCCCGGTTCCTGAGACGTGGGTCGGGGATCGGCACCCGGAGGGCTGTCAGCTGTCGCGCCCCGGGCGTGCGGGCCCGGGGCGGCCCTAGAGCCGGTCCGGCCGGTCCGCGAGGCGCTCCAGCAGCCCGACGGCGTCGGCGGCCCTCTCGTACGGGACGAAGAGGTGGTCGTGGTGGAATCCCGCGACCACGTTGCAGCTGACGCCCGCCGAGGCCAGCTCCTGGGCGACCGCGGCGGTCAGGCCGACCGCCTCCAGGGCGGAGTGCACGCGCAGGGTGATCCACCCCGCGACGTAGTCGTACGGCAGTCCCGCCGCCTCCGCCTCCTCCAGGCGGGCGACCAGGGTCAGCCCCTCCGGTTCGGCGACGGTCACGACGGGTGTCACACCGAGTGGCACGCCGGGCGGTATCCCGGCCGGGCCGTCGGACGTGACGGGGTGCGCGACGGTCGTGAACACGTAGCGTCCGGGGTTCAGTTCGGGGCGCATGCCGCTCAGCAACGCGCGCAGGTCCGTCTCACCGCTCATGACCAGCAGCTTAGGCCGCGACGGACCCCGCGTCAGGGCAGGGGCCTCGCCGCGCGCATGGTCGACTGTATACACTCGCGGTCGGGATCGGCGTCCACGACCCTGACCGGAATGCTCTATCTCGGAGGCGACATGGCAGACCTGGACCCCGACGTCGTACTGGCGATGACGGAGCAGGCCCCCGACGGCATCGTGATCATCGACCGTGAGGGGCTGATCCGGTACTGGAACCGGGGCGCGGAGCGGATCTTCGGCTACACGGCGGCCGAGGTGGACGGCCGCAACCTGGACGTGATCATCCCCGAGAAGCACCGGCAGCGGCACTGGGACGGCTTTGTCGCGGCCATGGCCTCCGGGACCAGCAAGTACGGGGACGACGACCTCCTCGCCGTACCCGCGCTGACCGCGGACGGCAGCACGGTGTCGATCGAGTTCAGCGTGGTGCTGCTGACCGCTCCCGACGGGACCGCAGGCCATGTCGGCGCCGTGATCCGCGATGTGACGGCCCGTCGGGCGCAGGAGAAGGAGACACGGCGGCGGCTCCTCGCGGCCACGCCGAACACCGCTACCCCCACCTCCTGACCGCCCTTCCCCGCGCGGGTGGCGGCGTCAGTCCTCGCCGACCCACGCCTCCCTCGCGTGCGGCAGGGAGAACGCCGCAAGGAACGACAGCACCAGCAGCAGCCCGCCGATCAGCAACGGCAGCGCGTCGTCGGCGTGCAGGACGGTGGCGGCGCCGATCAGGGCGCCCAGGAACATGGACACCGCCGACAGGGAGCGCCTGCCGATCTTGCCGCCGGACCCGCCGGCCGGGCGGCTGTCCGCGGCCATCCCGGTGATCGTGAGCGTGAGGACCGTAGTGGTCAGGTCGGGGACCGCCAGCGCCCGTACGGCGGCGTTCTGCACCCCCAACGCCAGGCCGAGCAGCACGATGAGGACGTAGCGGGCGCCCCCCGAGGACGGCGAGTCCACCAACTGGGCGATGGCGTACGCGACCAGGACGAGCACCGCCTCCACGCCGAGGGCCGCGTACAGCAGCTTCCCCCGGTGCCGGCGAACCTGGTGGGCGAGGCGTCCGCCGGCCAGCGCGCCGACGACGAACGCGCCGAGCGCGGTGGCGGAGGCGGCGACGGAGAATCCGGGCGCCCCGAGGACGGCGAAGGCCATGAAGACGACGTTGCCCGTCATGTTCGCCACGAAGACGTGACCGAGGACGAGGTAACTGAACGCGTCCACCAGGCCGGTGAGCACCGTGAGGCCGATCAGCAGCGGGGGCAGGGGGCCGTGCTTCTCGTCCCGTCCCGGCACCAGGGTCGACCACACGTCCCGAAGGATGACCGACACCAGCACGCTCCCTTGTTCACGAGTGGCGGCCGGGAGGCCACCAGGGGAAGTCTGGGAAGTTCATGACGGTCTGTCCAGCGCACAAGACCCATGTGCGGGACTTCTTTGAGTAAATCGGGCGGCCTCACGGGCAGAGGGCCGACGACGGTACGGGGGCGCGGGCCGGCGGTTCGCTCGGACGGACGACGGCCGGGGTCCTTTCGGGGGCGATCATTCGAACGCCCGCAGGTGTCGCACGCCGTGGAGGGCGCTCCGGGCCCAGCGTGGCGCCATGCAGCAAGCGTCTCTCGCCACGGACCTGCCGGAGAAGGATCCTCGTGCCGACGCGGACCGGGGCGGTGGGCGTGCCGCGCGTCCGCCGCTGGCGTTCGTGGTGGTCGCGGGGGCGTTCGTGGCCGCGCAGGCGGTCCTGATGATGCCCGGCGTGGGGCTGGGGTGGGACGAGACGGTGTACGTCAGCCAGGTGAGCCCGCAGGCGCCCGCGGCGTTCTTCAGCGCGCCGCGCGCCCGTGGCATCAGCTTCCTGGTGGCGCCCGTGGCCGCGTTCACCACGTCGGTGGACGTGCTGCGCGGCTACCTCGCCCTGCTGTCCGGCGGCGCGCTGTTCCTGGGGCTCCAGGTGTGGCGGCGGCTGCTGCCGGTCCCGGTGGTCGCGCTCGCCGGGGCGCTGTTCGCGACGCTGTGGATCACGCTCTTCTACGGACCCCAGGTCATGCCCAACCTGTGGGTCGCGTTCGCGGCGCTCGGGGCGACCGGCTGCTTCCTGCGCGCCGTGCTGGACCCCGGGGACCGCGCGGCGCGGGTCGGGCTGGGCTGCGCGGTCGCGGTGGCGGCGCTGATGCGCCCCACCGACGCGTGCTGGCTGGTCGCGCCGCTCGCGGTGGCCGCGCTGTGCGTACGGTCCTGGCGCCGCCCGGCCGTCCTGGTGATCCTGGCCGCGGGCGCGGCCGCCGGGGCCTCCGCGTGGGTGGTCGAGGCGTACGTGTCGTACGGCGGGCTCGCCGCCCGGTTGCACCGTGCCGGTGAGATCCAGGGCGGCCTGGGCTGGCATCCCGCCTTCGGTCACCAACTGCGGGCGCTGGAGGGGCGGTCGCTGTGCCGGCCGTGCGACATGCGGTGGCGCGACCCGGCCACCGCGCTGTGGTGGTTCGCCCTGCCCGTTCTCGCGGCCGGCGGGGTGCGGGCGGCCGCGCGCACCCCGCTGCGGGCCGTCGTGCTCCTGCCGGCCCTCACGGGGCTGGTCCTCGCGCTGCCGTACCTGCTGACGATCGACTACGCGGCGGCGCGGTTCCTGCTGCCGACGTACGCGCTGCTCGCGCTGCCGGTCGCGTTCTGCCTCTGTCGGTTCGTCACGACGGCGCGGCCGGTGCTGCGGCCGATGGCCGTCGCGGTGATCGCCGTGGTCCTGCTGACCCACGGGGTGTCGCAGTACGTGACGGCGGACCGGCTCGTGTCGCGCAGCCGCGCCACCCGGGAGGCGCTGGCCCGGATCTCCGCCGAGCTGCACCGCCAGGGGGTCCGGCCGCCGTGCACGGTGACCGGGAACGAGTCCGTGCGGATCGGCTTCCAGGCGGGCTGCTCGTCGCGGCAGCTCGCCGGTCACGACGGCAGCATCTCGCGTGCGGGTCTGCTGGAGCTGGCCGCGCGGCAGCCGTTGGGGGTGCTGGTGGCCCCGGGCAGGCCCGTGCCCGGGTACGCGCGGGGGTGGCGGTCGGCTCCGCTGCCGGCGCTGCCGGGGCAGGCCGCGTCGCGCGTCTACCTGTCGCCGCCGGCGCGGCCCTGAGCGCTCGCGCGCCACACCGGGTCGTCCGTACCCGAGGGCCCCGGCGGCCGGGCCCAGTCCTGGGGGCCGCCGTCGAGGGTGACCGGCGGCTCGGCGTACCGGAGTCGGCCGAGCGGGCTGTCCGTCTCGGTGAGCCACTGGGAGGCGTGATCCGGGTCGTACGGGGCGGGGGGTCGGGCGTCTCGCGGCTGGGCGGCGGCCGGGGGGAGGTCGCGCGGGTCATGCGGGTCGCCGGTGTCGCGCAGATCGCCCGCGTCGCGCAGGTCGTGCAGGAGCCAGTGGGCCGTGCGGGCCAGGACCGGCCGTACGCACAACGCGCCCGCCCCGCCGAGCTGTTCGGTGAGGGCCCTGAGCACCGCGGCGGCGAGCAGGTAGCCCGTACCGTGGTCCAGCGCCTGCGCCGGGAGGGCGCCAGGCCGTTCGGCGGAGCCCTCCTCCACCGCGATCCCGGTCGCGACCTGGACGAGGCTGTCGAACCCGCGCCGGCCGGCCCACGGCCCCGTGTCGCCCCAGGCCGACAGCTGGGCGACGACCAGTCCCGGCCGGCGTTCGGCGAGGGCCTCCGGGGCGAGGCCGAAGCGGTCCAGGGCGCCCGGCCGGTAGCCGCTGACCACGACGTCGGCCATGGTCAGCAACTCCTCGAAGGCGGCGCGGTCGCGGGTGTCGGCGAGGTCGAGGCGCGTCGAGCGTTTCCCGAAGCCCGTGTCGGTGTGCTGGTCGGGCAGTTCGGGCAGGCCCGGTGGGTCCACGCGCAGGACGTCGGCGCCGAGCAGCGCGAGGGTCCTCGTGGCCACGGGTCCGGCGATGACGCGGGTCAGGTCGAGGACTCGTACGCCGGCCGCGGGCAGCAGCGGGTCGCTCCCGAGCGGCGGCAGGCGGCGGACGGACGGGGCCGGGCGTGCGGCGTCGATCGGCAGCAGGTCGAGCAGCGGGCGGGCGGCCACGGCGGCGCTCTGCGGGTGGGCGGACCACTCCCGCGCGGTGCGCAGCGCGACGGCCAGTCCCCCGGCCGCGAACACCTCGTCCTCCACCTCCCGTGAGGGCCGCTCGGCGAGGATCGCCGCCACCCGTTCGACCGAGGCGGTCCCCTCCGCGAGGCCGAGCGCGGACAGCAGGCGGGCGCGGTGGTGCGGGTAGTTGGCGTGGGTACGGACCCAGCCGTCCGCGGTACGCCAGAAGCGCGACAGCTCGGCAAAGTTGACGGGCGCCCGGCCGTCCACGCGCAGGTGCCGCTCGCTGACGAAGGCCGTGGCGACGGCGCCGTCGTCGACGCGTACGGCGGGCACGTCCCGTCCGGTACGCGCCGAGGCGAGCTCGGCCGCGGCGAGGGCGCAGACCGCCACGCAGGCGCGGGCCAGTTCCCGTACCGGAAGCCGCGCCGGCAGCGCCTGCTCCCGTGCCACGACCGAGACCCGGGAGAGGAGTCCGGGGTCGCCCCCGAGCGCGCGCCAGGCCGTCTCCGTACCGCTCACGTATGCGTCCGTCATGCGATCATCATGCGGGCCGGGCTCCACCGGGCTTCGCGCCGGGCACGGACATGGGCGCGCCGCCGCCCCGCTTCCCCTGGAGACACGGCACGAACAGCCGCGGGGACGGTGCCCCCGCGCGCACCCGCGTCCGGCCCCCGATCAGGAGTGGACGCTCTCCTCGTGCGGGAGATCCCCGTGATGGGGGCTCTTCAGGAGCCCGCGCACATGAGGCAGCATCAGGCTTTTGCTCTTCACCGTCACCGTGACCCGGCTGCCGAGCACGGCGGCGTCCCTTCCGTGGAACGGCAGGACCGTGAGACCTGCCTCAGGGCCGAACGGCACGGAGTGGATCCGGACCGGGGCGGGACGGTACGGTCGCGCCTCGCCGCCGTGCTTGGACCCGCGCGCGAAGTACTCCTGGATGTTGTGTACGGCGGCGTCTCCCTGCGCCAGGGCGGACGGGGTGACCTTGGCCTCCGCCACGTCGTTGACGTCGCCGATGGCGAAGACGTCACGCTGCCCCACCACCCTCAGGTGGTCGTCCACCTTCACGTGGCCGCTCGGGGTCAGCCAGCCGCCGAGACCGCACAGGCGAAGCCACAGCGTGTTCGGGGTGGTGCCGGTGGTCCAGAAGACGAGATCGGCCCCCACGGAGTTGCCCGCCTGGTCCTGGAGCCGACTCGGTCCGCCGCCTGCGGAAGAGACGAGGGTGTTGAGCTGGACCCGCACGTCGTGCGCCTCCAGCCAGGCCTGCGCCCGGCGCCCCGGGCGCGCGCTGTGGTGGTCGGCCAGCAGATGGGGCCCGGAGTGGGCGAGGGTGACCGTGGCCCCGGGGTTGGCCCTGCGCAGTTCGGCACTCAGCTCCACCCCGGACGGTCCGCCGCCGATGACCAACGCGCTCCTGGCCCGCACCGCGCGCTGCTGGTGGGACCGGAACGCTCTCGCCGCGTCCTCGACCGTGGTGCCTGTGAAACGCGCCGGTTCCTGGTAGTCGGCGCCCGTGGCGATGACCAGCACGTCGTAGGCGAGGACGTCGCCCGTCGCGAGGACCACCTCCCTCTCCGCCGTCCTGATGCCCACGACCTTGTCGAGCAGCACCTGCCCATGGTCGAGGAGGTGGTTGTACGGGATGAACGGAGCGTGCGTCCAGGTGGGATCCGTGCTGGCCCGGAGGGAGGCGATGCGGTGGAAGAACGCCTCCTTCAGGTCGATCAGTGTCACCTGGGCAGTCTCGTCCAGTCCGCGCGCCAGTTTGATCCCCGCGTAGCCGCCGCCGACAACAACTACCCTGCGTGCACTCGTGGTCATGCTCTTCCTCTCGTGGCGCGGGGCTCCGGTCGCCCGCTGTTGCCCCCTGACGAATTCAACGGTCCCCGGGGATCTTGAGTTCATCCTGATACTGGGGAATGCGTCGGACGCCTCGCGCATTCCCTTTGCGGCGGAGCATCCAACTGGGCTGCGGGGGGCCGGTGTTCAGGGCCGGCCCCCCGGCGCTCCGTTGTCAGACGGGTTCTATGCGGTGGTGACGCGCCTCACTTGGCGCCGAGGAACAGGTAGTCGGCCGTGTAGGGCACGGACGCCTGGGGGTGGGTGGTGGGGTCGCAGGTGCCGGTCGGGGCGACGCCTCCTCGGGTGTTCAGGCGCAACACCAGCTTCGTGGCGGAGAATTCGCCGCCGGGGGTGCCCGACTGGGTTGCCGCGAGGACCAGTTCGGGGATGTTGCCGTCACCGTTCGGGATTTTGCGGAGCACCTTGCCCGTGACGGCCGAGTGGTCGGGGGCGATCCACTGCGGCGGGCCGGTGGGGCCGGACTTCTGGAAGGAGTGGGCGATGTTGCCGTCGAGCGTCGCCTTCACGTTGTCCTGGGTGAACTTCCAGTCGCCGCCCGGCTGCTTGGTGCAGGCGTAGATCTGGGCGCCCGTGACGACGGAGTGGAGGCTGTTGCCCTGGAAGGCCTCGGGGAGGTTCATCGGCAGGGGCAGCTGGTGGACCTGGCCTCGGACGGCGCCGCCGGGGAACTCGGCGGTGTGGAGGTTGAAGTAGAACTGTCCGGGGTCGGACGTGAGGCTCTTGAGCAGCGCCGCGTCGGTGACCTTGACGGTGCCGTAGACGGAGTCGCGGCCGCCGGGCAGCTTCTCGGTGAAGAACGGGATCTTCACGTCGCCGTTGGTGCCCGCGCCGCCCTGGTGGATGTGTCCCGCCGTGGGGGTGCCGATGCCCTTCCAGGTGAAGGCGAAGGAGACCTCGTCGCCCTGGACGCGCATCAGGGCGATCGCGTGCCCGTCCTTGTCCCCGACCGCCGGGCCGCCCTGGGTGGGCACCTCGTTGGCGCCGTTGAGCACGGAGGCGAAGAAGACGGCGCCGCTCCGGTCGACGGGGTCGTACTTGCCGATCACGTCGGCCGCCGGCGCGCCCGTGTGTCCGTGCCCGCCCGGCGCGGCCGTCGAGGCCCCGGCCGTACCCGCGGCGCCGGTGTCGTCGCCCTGGCAGGCCGTGAGGAGCATCGCTCCGGCGGCGACGGCGGTGGCGGCGATCAGCTTGGCGCGGTGGTTCAACATGCGTGTCTCCCGTGGTCGGACGCCCCGGGACGTCCGGAGCGGTCACCACGGGGTACGAGGGCGGGACTCGGCCTCCTCAGCCGGTTACGGCTCCGGGACACAACGCCGACAGCACTCCGACAACCCCGACATGATCAAGACGCCGGGGAGGCGGATGGGGGCGCGGGAGCGGGTGCGGGGCGGGTGCGGGTGCCGGTGACAAAACGATCCGCCCCCGCGCCGCCGACGGTCACCGGTCGGCGGGCAGGGGCGGATCAGGGGCTGAGAGGCGGGGAGGACTACTTGCCGGCCTCGTCGACGACGCCGGACGCCGAGACGGCGATGCTGGCGCGGGTGGCTCCGGAGCGGGAACCCAGGGACTCGATCTTCTTGACCAGGTCCTCGCCCTCGACGACCTCGCCGAAGACGACGTGCTTGCCGTCCAGCCACGGCGTCTTCACCGTGGTGATGAAGAACTGCGAGCCGTTGCTGTTCGGGCCGGCGTTCGCCATGGACAGCAGGAACGGCCGGTCGTGCGTGAGGGTGAAGCCCTCGTCGGCGAACTTCTCGCCGTAGATGCTCTTGCCGCCCGTGCCGTCGCCCCGGGTGAAGTCGCCTCCCTGAAGCATGAAGTCCGGGATGACCCGGTGGAAGGGCGAGCCCGCGTAGCCGAAGCCGTGCTCGCCGGTGGCCAGCTCCCGGAAGTTCCTGGCCGTCTTCGGTACGACGTCGTCGTACAGCTTGAAGACGATCCTTCCCGCGGCCTCATCCTGGATGGTGATGTCGAAGTAAATGTTGCTAGGCATACGGACATCCTGTCACGACCGGTAGCGGGGCCTCGCACGGCGCTCGGGACGCGGCGGGGGCCGGGCCCGTACCCGCGCCGTCATATGCGCCAGAGGCGGAGCTGCTCGGCGACGTCGTAGAGGGTCACCCCGCCGGTCTGGATCTTGCGGACCAGCTCGGGCAGGGCGCCGTACGGCGGGTCGATGCCCTCGCCCGACTGGCCCATGTACTGGGCGGCGACGAGCGCCGCGAACCAGCTGTTGCGCTGGGGCAGCGACTCCAGCCGCACGATGGTGTGGAGCAGGGCGGCCGCCCGCCACGCCGCGTCGGGGTCGGAGGCGGCGAGGGTCGGCAGCTTCGTCCGGTGCCGGGCGACGGCGGCGACGAGCGCGGAGTAGTCGGCTATCGACACGTCCTCGGGGACCGCCCCCTCCTGGACGTCGAGCAGCCAGGGCACATCCACGTACAGGAGCATCAGGCGGCACTTGCCCCGTATCCGGGGCGCTGCTCGGCGGGGATCTCCTCGGGGAAGGCCTCGTCGAACTGGCCGCGCAGCTTGTCGCCCCAGTCGAGCGCGCCGGTGACGAACGTCCTGCGCTGGTGCTCGCGGACGCCGAGGTCGTGCAGGTACTGCTTCAGGCTCTTGCCCTCGGCTGCCGCGGCGACCCGGACATGTTCGAGTTCCTCGTCGGTGAAGGACACGTTCAGAGAAGGCATGGGTTCACGGTACCTGATTGGTACCGCGCGGGAAGGGGGCGTGCGGGGACTGTCCGCCGCGATGGGGCGGGGTGCGGTGGCGCGCGGGTGCGCCGCGGTGGGGCTCGGGTGGGGTGGCGCGCGGGTGGGGTGCGGTGGGTTCGTGGGGCGGAAGAGCAAGATGGGTTCATGGCTTCACCTTCCCTGCCCGGCCCGCTCGCGTATCTGGCCCCGCTGCTCGACCACTACGGCTATCTGGCGGTCGGCCTGCTGATCCTCGTCGAGGACTTCGGCGTCCCGGCGCCCGGCGAGACGATCCTGATCGCGGCGGCGGTCTACGCGGGGGCGGGGCAGCTCAACATCTTCGCCATCGCGGTCATCGCCGTGGCGGCCGCGATCGTCGGGGACAACATCGGGTACGTGATCGGCCGGACCGGCGGGCGGGCGTTCGTCCACCGGTGGGGGCGGTACATCTTCCTCACCCCGGAGCGGTTCGGCCGCGCCGAGGACTTCTTCACCCGCAACGGCGGGAAGGTCGTGACGATCGCCCGCTTCGTGGAGGGGTTGCGCCAGGCCAACGGGATCATCGCCGGGACGACGGGGATGCCGTGGCTGCGGTTCCTCGCGTTCAACAGCCTGGGCGCGGTGTTGTGGGTGGGGTTGTGGGCGGGGCTGGGCTACACGGCGGGCACGAACATCGGGCCGATCTACGACGAGATCTCGCGCTACCAGACCTATGTGCTGATCGGGCTCGGGGTGTTGATCGCGGCGTTGGTGGTACGGCATGTCGTACGGCGCCGACGGCGGCGGACGGAGGAGGGGCACGACGAGGCGGAGAAGGGCGAGGAGGCCAAGGCGGCCAAGGCGGAGGACCGGGCGCAGGATCGGGCGGACGACTGAGGCGCGGGGAGGCCGGCCGGGGTACGGCGAGGTCTCGTCCCGCCGGTCCCCGCCGGGGTCAGATGCGCCGCTGGATCGCCTGAAGGGCCCCGTCCTTGCGGCCCGGCACCGCGCGGCGCAGCGCGGTGAGCGCGGGGGCGAGGGAGCGGGCGCGTACGGGGTCGTCGAGTTGCTCCCACTGGTGGTGGGCGCGGTCGACGCTCGCCTCGACGTCCTTGTCGTCCGCGGCCTCGCCGCGCGCGAGGCGGGCCTGGGCGGCCGCCATCCAGAGCTCGCAGCTGCGGGCGGCGTCCTCGGCGAGGCGGGCGAGGTCGGCCCGTACCTCCAGCCAGTGGATCGCCTGCGCCGAGCCGGGTCCGTACGTACGGAGGGCGGCGCTCTCCCAGGTGGCCGCGATCGACGCCGCCTCGGCGTGCCGGCCCTCGCGGGCGGCGGCGAGGATCGCCGGATGCGGGTCGGCCTCGCCGGCCGGGCGGTTCTCGGGCGGGACGGGCTTGGGCTCGGCCGGCCCCCAGGCCAACGGCCGGTTGCTCTTCGCCGGGGCGCGACGGACAGGCGCAGACCTGGCGGCGGGCGGGGGTGGGGCGGGGGCGGTTGAGGTGTAGCCGGCGGGCAGCGCGGGAGTGCCGGGTGCGGCGGACGCCTCGTGGCCGGCCGGCCGGGTGGCGGACCCCTGGCTTCGTGACCGGCCGGCGGACGCCGACCTGGCAGAACCGCCGGATGCCGCCGGGGCGGCCGGGACGATGGTGGCCCCTGGGTCTCCGGTCCGGTCGGTCGGCGCTGGCCGGGCGGTCCCGGCCGGGTCCGGCGGTGTGGGCACTGGTGCGGGGTCGAGTGACAGGAAGAGGGCTTCTGGGGTGGTGGAGCGGGACGTTGCCTGTTCGTGCAGGTGGGGGAGGGTGGGGCGCATGCCGCTGCGCCAGATCGCCGCGCACGCCGCGAGGTACGCCGGGGTGAGGACCTTGCGGCGGGGCGGGGCCGGGACCACGCGTCCGTACAGGCGGGTGCCGTGGCCGAGCCCGATCCCCTCGGTGGTGACCTGCCGCCAGGCCTCCGCGTCGGCCACCAGGTCGACCACCACGGTGGTGGTGCCGGGCCTGCGGAGCTTGAGTTCGCCGGTCAGCCAGTGCCAGGGAAGGCCGGTGTAGCGGAGGGTCGCCGGGGACGTACGGGCCAGGGCCAGGTGGAACAGGTTCTGCTTGTGGTCCAGTTGGAGCTGCCCCGCGATGTAGAGGAACAGCGGCCCGGCCGTGGTGGCCGCCGCGCGGATCCGGGTCAGGACGGTCTGGGGGTCCAGCGGGTCGGCCAGCTCGATCACGGTCGCCGTCGACGTGCCCGTCAGGGTGCCGGGGGCCACGGTCGCGAGCGCCGGCAGGACCGACGCCGCGTCGACCAGACGCCCCTTGCCCGCGGGCGCCGCCGCGAGCAGCACCGCCGTCCCCGCTTCTGTCCCCGCTCCGCTGATCACCACTTCAGCACCGTATCCCGACGCCGACGCGATGCCCGCTCCCACGGCGGAGGACCGCCGCCCGAGTCGGAGTCGGAGTCCGTGGCCGTGGCCGTGGTCGCGCTCGTGGACGGAGACGCGGACGTTCGTGATCGGGGTGATGTTCGTCGCGCACATCGCGGCGCGCGGGTGGCTGGAACACGTCGGGTCGACTTCTGATGAAGCATCCGGTTTGGTTTGTTTGACCCCCGGGAAAGCGTGTGCGAATCTTGCCCCGTGTTCCGCTCCCTGCACCTCGTCGGCCGAGCCCACGTGGACCTCCTCCGCGTCGCGAGCGCTCTCTGTAGCCGCTCCGCCGCCTGACCGGTCCCCCCGGGCTCCCTTCGGCCGCGCCGCCACTCCCCCGTGGCCCGCGCCGCCGCCCCGGCCGGACCCATGTCCCACGGAGTGGACACGAGCAGAGCCGCCCGCCCCTCCGTCGCACCGCACGGAACAGGGCCGTTCCGCTTCTCACCACGCCGGTTCGCACCAGGGCCCGGCCCTCCTCATCTCACCCTTCGAGACGTGTGTGCAAGCACACATCCTCGCCGTTGAATCGAGTCAGCATGTCCCTCCCGTCGAGTGCCTCGGCGCCGGCCACCGACCCCGCGTCGGACGACTGGAACGCGTGGCGCGCCGCGCGGGCCGCGTCCGTCACGGCGCCCACCGGCAACCTCGCCCTGGTCGAGACCCGGTGGCTGCCCGCGGGTACGGAGCCCGACCCCGGGGCCGAGCGGGCCGGGCTGCCCCCGCACCTCCAGGTGACGACGCTGGAACGGGCAGACATCCTCACCGGGGAGCCCGAGCAGGGCCTGCGCTTCTGGGACGCCCGCTCCCCCGCGATCGAGCACTTCTCGCACATCGACACCTACGCGTACGACCCGGCGTGGGTGACGCGGGCCACCTTCACCCCGGTCGCCGCCGACCGGCTGATCCCCTTCGAGTACATCCGGGACAACGGGGGCAGCCGGGGCATGATCGTCCCCGGTGACATCAGCCTCACGCTCGACGGCGTGGACTACACGCTGTCCGCCTTCGACGACGAGGGCACCCTGCTCCTCGTCTTCGGGGACCCGACCAACGGGGTGGAGACCTACGGCTCGGGCCGCTTCCTGTTCGTCCCGCGTGAGGACGGCGGCGAGAGCGTCACACTGGACTTCAACCGGGCCTTCGTCCCGCCGTGCGGATTCTCCGCGCAGTACAACTGTCCGCTGCCGCCCCCGCAGAACCGGTTCCACCTGCCCGTCAGGGCGGGCGAGAAGCTCCCGGTCTTCCGCGACGGCCACACGGTCGGCTGACCCGGCCCCGCCCGTCCCGTACCACCGCGAAGGCCCCCCGCCCCGCGACCCCCACCCCATGAACCCCGCACGCGCGCACCGAAGCACGCACGCACCCGTGCCTCCGCCAGACCTCCGGCGGCCGCCTCTCAGGAGAACCAAGTGAAACCTCTGTCCAAGCCCCTCGCCGGTGGCGCTCTGGTGGTCGCCCTGTCCGTCGCCCTCACCGCGTGCGGGGGTGGTACGTCGAGCCAGAAGAGCGGCTCCGCGTCCGGAAGCTTCGACAAGAACGCGACCATCGGCGTCGGCTCCGTGTACGAACCGCAGAACCTCGACAACACGGGCGGCGGCGGTCAGGGCGTGACCGAGGCGCTCAACGGGAACGTCTACGAGGGCCTGTTCAAGCTCACCGACTCCGGCAAGGTCGAGAAGCAGCTCGCCCAGAGCTACACCGTCTCCCCGGACGGTCTGACCTACACCTTCAAACTCCGCGACGGCGTGAAGTTCCACTCGGGCAAGGCCCTGGACTCCGCCGACGTGAAGTACAGCATCGAGAAGGTGACGGGCCCCAAGTCCCAGTCGGCCCGCAAGAGCAGCCTCACGGTCGTCAAGTCCATCGCGACGCCCGACGCGCACACCGTGAAGGTGACGCTGTCGAGCAAGTCGATCTCGTTCATCTACAACCTCAGCTACGTCTGGATCATCAACGCGCAGGCGAAGAACCTGAAGACGGCGGAGGACGGGACGGGACCGTACAAGCTGGACAAGTGGACCCGGGGCTCCGCGCTGAGCCTCACGCGGTTCACCGGCTACTGGGGCACCCCCGCGACCAACAAGGAAGTGGTCTTCCACTACTTCAAGGACGCGACCGCCCTGAACAACGCGCTGCTCACCAACGCCGTGGACGTGGTGACCAGCGAGCAGAGCCCCGACGCGCTCGCCCAGTTCAAGTCCAACCCGGCGTACAAGGTCAACAACGGCAACTCGACGACCAAGCTGCTGCTGGCCTTCAACGACCGCGTCAAGCCGTTCAACGACGCCAAGGTGCGCAAGGCCATCACCTCGGCCATCGACAACAAGAAGCTCCTGGAGTCGATCTGGGGCGGCTACGGCAAGCTGATCGGGTCGATGGTCCCGCCGACCGACCCCTGGTACGAGGACCTCACCCACGTCAACCCGTACGACCCCGCGCTCGCCAAGAAGGAACTGGCCGAGGCGGGCTACCCCAAGGGCTTCGACTTCACCCTCGACACCCCGAACTACGACCCGCACCCCACCGCCGCCACGTTCATCAAGTCGCAGCTGGCCAAGGTCGGGATCAACGTCAAGATCAACGTGATCACGCCGGACCAGTGGTACACGAAGGTCTACCAGAACCACGACTTCAGCGCGACGCTCCAGGAGCACGTCAACGACCGCGACGTCGTCTGGTACGGGAACCCCGACTTCTACTGGGGCTACGACAACAAGCAGGTCACGCAGTGGGTCACGCAGGCCGAGCAGTCCGACACCACGGCGCAGCAGACGGCGCTGCTCAAGAAGGTCAACGAGCGGATCGCCCAGGACGCGGCGAGTGACTGGCTGTACCTCTACCCGCAGATCGTCGTGGCCTCCTCCAAGCTCTCGGGCTACCCTCTCAACGGCCTGAACTCGCAGTTCTACGCCTACGACATCAAGAAGAGCTGATGCTACGGAGAGATCCGGCGCGGCCGGCCGGACCGACGGGACCGGCCGGCCCATGACCGTGTACGTGCTGCGGCGGCTGGCGTTCCTGGTCGCCTCCCTGCTGCTCGCCAGTGTGGTGCTGTTCCTGCTGCTCCGGCTGCTCCCCGGTGACCCCGCGAACGCGCTGACGTCGGTGGGCGCGACTCCGGAGCAGTTGGCGGCGGCCCGGCACCAGATCGGTTCCGACCAGCCGCTGCCCCAGCAGTTCGTGAGCTGGCTGCACGACCTGGCCACGTTCGACCTCGGCAACTCCTTCGTCAGCACCCTGCCGGTGGGTCCCGAGATCGCCACCCGGATCGAGGTCACCGGACCCCTGACCCTGATGGCGTTCGTGCTGGCGCTGGTGATCGCCGTGCCCGTCGGCTTCGTCGCGGCGCACCGGGCGAACACCTGGTACGGGCTGGTCCTGAGTGGTGTCTCGCAACTGGGGATCGCCGTGCCGGTGTTCTGGGTCGGCATGATCCTCATCACAGTGTTCTCGCTGCACCTGGGCGTGCTCCCGGCGGGCGGCTTCCCGCAGGACGGCTGGTCGGACCCGGCGGGCGCGCTGCGGTCACTGGCCCTGCCGGTCGTCACGGTCGCCCTGGTGATGTCGGCGTCCCTCATCCGGTACGTACGGTCGGCGACGCTGGACGTCCTCGGCAGCGACTACCTGAGGACGGCGCGGGCGCTCGGTTCGTCGTTCGGAGGTGCGATACGGCGGCACGGGCTGCGCAACGGAGCCGTACCGGTCGTCGCCGTCCTGGGCATCGAACTGGCCTCCACCCTGCTGGGCGCGGTGGTCGTCGAGACGGTCTTCGCCCTGCCCGGCCTCGGCAGCATGCTGTCGCAGGCCGTCGCCCAGCACGACTACCCGACCATCCAGGGCGTGCTGTTCGTCACCACCCTCACGGTCCTGGTGATCGGGTTCCTCGCCGACCTCGCCCAGCGGCTCATCGACCCGCGGCTGCGCTCGACCCTCACCGGCGGGAAACCATGACCGAACAGACCCTGGCCGGACGCCCGGAGACCGGGCACCCCAAGGCCGAACGGGCGCCGCGCCGCCGGCGTTCGGTGACCCTGATCACCGGTGGGGTGCTGGTGGGGCTGATCGCCGCGCTCGCCGTGGTGTCCTTCTTCTGGCTGCCGTACTCGCTGGACGACACCTCGGGCACCCGGCTGGCCGGGCCCGGGGCCTCGCATCTGCTCGGCACCGACAAGCTCGGGCGGGACCTGCTCTCCCAGGTGATGATCGGGGCCCGGATCGCGCTGGAGTCGGGGCTCGGGGCGGTGGCGATCGGCGGGGTGCTGGGGGTCGCCGTCGGCCTGGCGGCCGGTTTCGCCCAGCGCTGGCTGGACGACACGTTCTCGGCCTTCCTCGACGTGCTGATCGCCTTCCCCACCCTGCTGCTGGCGATGCTGGTCGTCGCCGCGCGGTCGGCGTCGCTGGGCTCGGCGATCCTCGCGATCGGTCTCGCCATGACGGCCGTCGTCGCCCGCCTGACCCGCATCCTGGTCAAGCGGGTGCTGGCCCAGGACTACATCACGGCCTCCCGCACGTCCGGTACGTCGTGGTTCCGCGTCGTCACCGGTCATGTGCTGCCCAACATCTGGCCGACCCTCGTCGTGAACCTCGCCCTCCAGTTCGGCCTCGCCGTGCTGGCGGAGGCCAGCCTGTCGTTCCTCGGGCTGGGCGCGCCGCCGCCCAACGCCTCGTGGGGCCGCATGCTCCAGGAGGCGCAGGCGACGGTGTCGATCGCGCCGTACGGGGCGATCGCCCCCGGTGTCCTGCTGGTCGCCCTCGTCGTGGGCGTCAACCTGGTCGCCGACGGGCTGCGCGACACCCTCGACCCCACGCGCAGGAGGACCGCATGAGCCTGCTCGACGTCTCGGGCCTCACCATCCGTACGGAGTCGGGCCGCGCCCTGGTCTCCGACCTGTCGTTCACGGTCGAACCGGGGGGCCGGCTCGGGCTGATCGGCGAGTCCGGGTCCGGCAAGTCCCTGACCGCCCTCGCCCTGATGGGACTGCTGCCGCCCGGGCTCACCGCGTCCGGCAGTGTCGTGCTGGACGCGCCGGGGCTGGACCGTACCGACGTGGTGGGCGCGGGCGAGTCCGCCCTGCGCGCGCTGCGCGGGCGGGGCGCGAGTGTGGTGTTCCAGGAGCCGCTGACCGCGCTCGACCCGTTGATGCGGGTCGGGCGGCAGATCGCCGAGCCGCTGCGGCGGCGCCGGGGGCTGCGCGGGGCGGAGCTGCGCCGGGCGGTCGCCGCGGCGCTCGACCGGGTCAGGCTGCCGGAGCCGGAGCGGATCGCGCGGGCCTTCCCGCACGAGATCTCGGGCGGGCAGCGCCAGCGGGTCGCCCTGGCGATGGCCCTGGCCTGTGAACCGGCCCTGCTGATCGCCGACGAGCCGACGACCGCGCTCGACGTGACGGTCCAGGCCGAGATGCTGCGGCTGCTGGGCGAACTGATCGCGGAACAGGACATGGCGCTGCTGTTCGTCAGCCACGACCTGGCCGTCGTCTCCGGGGTCACCGACCGCCTGGTCGTCCTGAAGGACGGGGAGGCGGTGGAGTCGGGGGCCACCACGGACATCCTGCACACCCCCCGGCAGCCGTACACACAGGGGCTGGTGGCGAGTGCCAGGACCTTCGAGAACGCACTGGAACGGATCACGCGATGAACGCCCCCGTCCTCGCGACCCGGGAGGCGGGGTTCGCCTACCGCGGCGCCGCTCCCGTGCTGCACGGCATCACGCTGGACATCACGGCCGGCCGCAGTGTGGCGCTGGTGGGTGAGTCGGGCGCGGGGAAGACCACCATGCTGCGGCTGCTCCTCGGGCTCACCCGGCCCACGACCGGACAGGTCCTCTTCGACGGGGAGACCCTGCGGCTCAGGGACCGGGCGCAGATGCGGACGTTCCGGCGCAGTGTGCAGAGCGTCTTCCAGGACCCGTACTCCTCGCTGGATCCGCGGCAGCGGGTGCGGAACATCGTGTCGGAGCCGCTGCGCTCCCTGGGGCTGGCCGGGGCCGGCACCAAGGAGCGGGTGGCGGCGGCGCTGACGGGGGTGGGGCTGCCCGCCGACACCGGGGACCGCTATCCGCACGAGTTCTCCGGCGGACAGCGCCAGCGGATCGCGCTGGCGCGGGCGACGGTCTGCGACCCCCGGGTCCTGCTGGCGGACGAACCGGTCAGCGCGCTCGACGTCACCACCCGGGTGCGGATCGTCGATCTGCTCGAAGAGCTCAAGGAATCGCGGGGGTTGACCATCGCGATGGTCTCGCACGACCTGTCGGTGGTGGCCGCGCTGTGCGAACACACCGCGGTGCTGGAGAACGGCCGCATCGTGGAGCAGGGCGACACCCGCGCGGTCCTGGGCGCGCCGGTTCACCCGTACACACGGCGGTTGCTCGCGAGTGTGCCGCGGCTGCCGGAGGGGCCGGCCGACCGGGGTTGACTTGGAGTGCGCTTCAACGGCCAGACTGCCCACCGGGCGCCCGGAGTTGCCGGGCGGTACGAGGGGACGGACGGATGAGGTATCGCACGATCGGCACGGATCCGGCGACGCGCCGGGAGGTCAGTGTGCTGAGCCTGGGGGCGATGCTGTTCGGCTCGGTCACGGACGAGGCGACGTCGTTCGCGCTCCTGGACCGGTACGTCGAGGCGGGTGGGACCTTCGTCGACACGTCGAACAACTACGCGTTCTGGGTCGGCGGCACGCAGGGCGGGGAGAGTGAGGCGCTGCTCGGCCGCTGGCGGCGCGAGCGGGGCGTGGGGGACGAGATCGTGATCGCCACGAAGCTCGGGGCCCGGCCGAACGCGCCGACCAGCACGTTCGGCAAGGACATCGAGGGGCTCTCGGCGAAGGTGATCCGGGAGTCGGCGGAGCGGAGCCGGGAGCGGCTCGGCGTCGAGAGGCTGGATCTGCTGTACGCGCACGTCGAGGACCCGTCGGTGCCACTCCAGGAGACGGTGGAGGCGTTCGCCGGACTGGTCGCGGAGGGCTCCGTGGGGCTCCTGGGGGTCAGCAACCACTGGGCGTGGCGGGTGGAGCGGGCCCGGGCGCTGGCCGCGGCGGCGGGGCTGCCGGGGTACGAGGTCCTCCAGTACCACCACAGCTATCTGCGGCGGCGCACCGACCTGCCGAGCCTCCGGTCGCCCGACGGCAGTCAGGGGATAGCCGGCGGCGACCTGCTCAGCTACGCGCGCGCCGAGCCTTCCCTCGCGCTGGTCGCGTACTCGCCGCTGCTGGCGGGCGGTTACGTACGGGAGGACAAGCCGCTGGACCCCGGCTTCGACCACGCGGGGACGCCGGTGCGCCGGGCGGCACTCGGGGAGGTGGCGCGGGAGACCGGCGCGACCGTGAACCAGGTGGTGCTGGCGTGGCTGATGGGGGGTGAGGTCCCGGTGATCCCGCTGGTGGGCGCGTCGTCGGTGGCGCAGTTGGACGAGAGCCTGGCGGCGGTGGACCTGGAGCTGACGGCGGAGCAGCGGGCGAAGCTGGACGCGGCGCGGTAGTCCGTACCCGGTCCGGCGCGGCCCGTGTCCCCGGCGGGACGGCCGTCCGGGCCCGAGGACCGTACGGTACGGGCTCCGGACAGCGGGGAAGCCCGCGACCTCGGCGGTGGGCCGGGGTCGTGGGCTTCCTCGGTGTGTCAGTGCCTCAGGACGTCACTGTCCACGTCACGCGGCGATGTGGCTGGACCGCGCGGGCGTGTCGGAGGTGTGTTCCGCCGGGCGGCGGACCTCCAGGGAGTGCACCACACGCTCGGTGCGCAGTTCGTGTGCGGCCAGGTCGCCCAGCGCGACCGCCACCACCGCGACTCCACCGGCGAACACCAGCCAGGTCAGGACGGTGCCGGAGAAGACCAGGGAAGCGATCAGCGACCACAGGGCGACCGTGGCCAGCATGCCGTGTCCGGCCTTGGCGGCGGCCTTGCGGGCGAACACCGCGCCGACGATCCCCAGGACGGCGATGCCGGTGAACACTCCGAAGCCGATCCAGCCGGCGACGGAGGCCGTGAAGGCCATCGCTACCACCGCCAGGAACGCACCGGCGATGAGCGCGATGCTGTTGAGCGCGAAACGAGGGCTGAGAGCCATCGTGAAACACCTCCTCGGTAGCCGCATCTTGCGGTACCGCATATGAAAGCCAGGAAGTGGGTCGTCGCGGGGCGTCGATCGACGCCGAGGGCGGCTCGCTTGCCTCCGATTCCCAACCGGAGACATATGTATGTAACTCGTGAAGAGAACGGTCCATGCCCGCTCAGTCACTCCTATTCCTGTGACCTGCATCACATTATATGAACCTTATCCGGGTCATCGCAACAGGGCCGGATCGACGGCGCCGGCGATGGCACGGAGGCCCTCCTCGTTGGGGTGCAGGTGGTCTCCGCTGTCGTACTGCGCGCGGAACGTCGTCGGCCGCGCGGGGTCGTGTGTCGCCGCGTCCTGGTCGATCACACCGTCACACCCACTGCCGGCGCTCCGGACGAAACTGTTCACGGCGGCCCGCTTCGTCTCCCGCTCCGGCTTCCAGCCGCCCGCCCCCTCGAACGGAGTGAGCGTCGAGCAGAGGAACTTGACGCCCCGTTCGTGGGCGCGCGCGATCAACTGCCGGAGCCCGCCGATCAGCCGGTCCGCGGTGGGATCGGTGTTCGTCAGGTCGTTGATGGGGTTGTCGGCGAAGATCACCCAGCGGACACCGGACTGGGAGAGCACGTCCCGGTCGAACCGGTTGAGGGCGCTCTGCCCGGCGCCGTCGGTGAGCAGTTGGTTCCCGCTGATGCCCTGGTTGAGCACACCGACCGTGCGGCCGGCGCCCGCGAGCCTGCCGGCCAGCTCGTTGGGCCAGCGCCGGTTCGCGTCGTTGCGGGAGGCGATGCCGTCGGTGATCGACGCGCCGAGCGCGACCACCGCGCCCTCGGCGGCCGGGTTCACCACGTCGAGCCCGGAGAGGAAGTAATAGCTGTTGGTCGTACGGGGGTTGGCGAGGTCCGCGTTGCCGCTCACGTCCCCGGCGGCGACGTAGTTCGTCTGAAGCCCCGACTGGTGGTAGGTGGCCGGGCCGGTGGTCCCGGGGAGGTGGAAGCTCACCGCGACGTCCGACAGGGCGGCCACCGGGAACGCGACCTCGTCGCTGACCGCCGAGCCCCCGGCGGGGATGGTCACGGTCCGCTGACCGCCGAAGGTCACCGTACGGTCCGTGGCGGCGGACACCGAGGAGCCCGACGTGCGCCGCGCCAGATGTATGTCCTCGACGGTCAGCGGGGTGGTGCCGAAGGCGTTCGACAGGCGGACGCGCGCCGAGGTGCCCGCGATGCTCGTCCGTACGATCTGCCGCACGGTCTGCCGCGTGAACGTGTCGCCGCCGCTCTGCGGCGCCGCGGCCCAGGTACCGGTCCACGGTCCGGCGGTGGGTGCGGCTGTGGCGGTGGGTACGGGGGCCGCGGACGCGGCCGCCTGGGCTCCGGTCAGGAGCAGCGCGGCCGCGCCCGCGGCAAGGAGGTGGGGGGTTCGCTTCACGGGGGACTGTCCCTTGTCCGTTGGGACACCCCCGGCCGGGGCGCCCCTCCCCCACCGCCTACCCCCTCGGCCCCGGAGTCACCGCGGTCACCGGCGGGGGCCCGAGGGAGAGTGGTCAGGCCGGTGGGAAGGGGATCTCGGCCAGCGCCGGGAGCAGCATCTCCTCCTCGTGGTCGAGGTGCGCGCCCAGTTGGTGGGACAGGTCGCGCAACGCGGCGAGGAAGAGGGCCGGTTCGGCCGTGCCGATGCCGTCGAGCAGCGCGAGGAGTTCGCGCTGGATCCGGGCGACCGTACGGTGTTCCTCGCCGAGCCGGTCCAGGACGCCCCGCAGGTGGGGGTGGTGGCGCGCGAGCGACGGGAACACATGGGTGTCCTCGCTGGTGTGGTGGAACTCCAGCCACGAGCAGAACTCCACGCAGTGGCGGCGCAGTTGCAGTCCCAGGCCCGGCGCCGGGGGTGTGCCGGGGCCCCGGTGGGCCGCCCGTTCCGCGACGTACGCCTCGGCCTCGGCGCACAGGGCGCGCACCTGTTCGCGGAGACCGGTGTGCACGTCCAGGAGCTTGTCGGCCAGCGTGGGGACGGCGGGGGCGCCCTCCGCCGCGGCGGCCTGGGCCCGGTGGAGCACCACGACCGGGAGGATCCGCGGGGTGCGGGACTGGTAGTCGGCGTATCCGGGGGCCGTACGCACCACCTGTGCGAACAGCCGGTCCCGGTCGGCCCCTTCGGCCGGGACCGCACGGGCGGCGAACTCCTCTGCGCCGGCCTCGACCCGCACCAGGGGCCGGGCCAGCAGGTTGTGGTACCACGCGGGGTGGCGGGGGGCTCCCCCGGCCGAGGCCACGACGAGCAGGTGCGCGCCGTCGCGGACGTAGCCGAGCGGAACGGTGTGTTCGGCGCCCGACCTGGCGCCGGTGGTGGTGAGCAGGAGGAGGTCTCCGCCCTCGAAGGGGCCGCCTACCTTTCCTCCGCCGGCCCGGAACTCGTCGATGATCCGCTGGTTGAACGATGTGGGCATGCGCTGTCGCGTCTCCAGGAATGGCGCGGGTGTTCCGCGCGAGATGTACGGAATGAGGAACGACGTGATGCGCGCAGGACGTACGGACGTCACACTGCGGGGACGGAGGACGTCGCGCGCGGGCGCTGACGTCAGTCGCGGGGTGCGGAGTATGAACTCATGGCGTGGCCCCTTGAAGAAGGGTGTCGCCCAACTGCCCGCCTGCCCACTGCTCTTCGGCGGACGTCACCCGACACCGGGATCATTACAACCGTCCGGAGCGCCCGGTGTCAACGCACGGGCGTGCGGACCGCGACGGCCGTGGGCGGAACGCCCGCTCAGCGCAGGGGGATGGTGAAGTCGTCCTCGACGGGCGGTGCCAGTTCCTCCGTACGGTGGCCGGTCGCGGCGAAGCACCGGATCCGCAGGTGGTCCGGGGTGACGTCCAGCCGGAGGAAGCTCTTGAAGAACGGCGGGGTGTAGGTCGTGGAGCCGGGCGAGAAGGCCTGCGCGTAGATCTTGCGGACGGGCAGCCGGAACCGCCGCCCGGTGTCCGGCCGGCCGGGCACCCCGAGGAGGGAGGCCACCAGGCGGGTGCGCCGGGTCACGGGCGCGTCGGTCTCCCGGGTCGGTGCCACGCCGAGGCGCTCGGCGATCACGGCCGCGGCCTGTTCGGCGGTGAGTTCGAAGAAGCGCCGCATGCGCAGGCGCCGCCCGTAGAGCCTGCTGTAGAACGCCAGGGAGTCGCCGCGCAGCGGATAGCAGCGGAAGTCGTCCTCGGTGACACCGGCGACGGCGACACGGGGGATGGTGTGGGTGGCGTGCATGAACGCGCCGCCGCCCCCGGAGACGAGGTACGTGAGGGTCCGGCCGTCGACGTCGACCGGGTAGTGCTGGTAGTTGTGGATGTCGCCGCCTATCGCCGCTATGTAGTGGCAGGCGGGGTCGCGGACGATGTCGTCGACGGTGCCGCCGCCCTCGATCGCACACGGCTTGTACGCGCCGTCCACGTAGATCGGCGAACCGGTCACCAGGACCTTCGGCCGGGGTCCCGCGGAGACGCGGCGCAGCCACTCGCCCTGTTCCCGGTCGAGGTCGCCGAGCAGGCCGGTGTCGATGCCGATGATCCGCAGCGGGCCCGCGTCGACGGCCCAGTACGGTCCCGGCTGGGCGGCCCGCTGCTCCGGGGCGGACCGCAACCGCCGCGCCTCGGCGAGCAGTCGCTCGTCCACCGAGCCGGGGCGGCGCCACAGCAGGGCCCGCCACCAGCCCGCCGAGAGGGGGGCCGGGCGCGGGGCGGGCGGCAGGGCGGGGGCGTCGCACAGGACGCGCATGAATCCGTTGAGGCCGTCGTACCAGTCGTGGTTGCCCGGTACGGCGTAGATCGGGGCCGGGTAGTCCTGGTAGGGCCGGAAGAACTTGGGGCCGTACTCGTCGCCGCTGCCGACCGGGTAGATCACGTCGCTGGACAGGACGGCGAAGCGGGTGCCCTCGGACACCTTCAGGAAGCCGGGGACCACGGCGTACTGCGGGGCGTCGCCCTCGCCGGTGTCCGCGAGCAGCATGAACGAGAAGGTGTCCGGGTCGTCCCGCTCGACCACGAGGTCCGGCGCGACACCCCGGTCGAGCTGTCCGCGTACCCAGCGCTGCCGGTCGGCGCCGGTCGGGTCGCCGAACAGCGAGGCGACCACGCCGTTGCGCGCCTTCCACAGCGTGACGGGGTTCAGCCAGGAGATGTGGGTGGTGCGCTCCGGCATCAGGCTCCGGTAGTGGCCGGGCTCCTGGCCCGGTTCCTGACCGTGCCAGCCCGCGCCTGCGGCCGAGTCACGTGAAGAGGGAGACACCGCCGCACCGTAGCAACCGTGCGCCGGCGCGGGAAGGTTGGGGTCGGTCGCGGATCGGCCAGGGATACGGGCCCCGGGACGCGTCCCGCCGACACGGGTGGGTGGCCGGTCACGCGCATTGACATCCGGTGGGAGCAGCATGTCGAGTACGGCAGGCGAACGCCTGCCCGGAGACAGAACCCGGAAGACCAGACCCCCGGAAGACCAGAGAAGAGTGCCCCGTGAAGTACGACATCGACGCCGTCCGCTCGCACTTCCCCGCGCTGGAGGCGGGGGGCGCCCACTTCGAGGGGCCCGCCGGTACGCAGACGCCGCGCCAGGTCATCGACGCCGTCACCGAGGTGCTGGCGAACCCGCTGTCCAACCGGGGCGCGGCGACGGCCGGCGAACGCAACGCGGACCGCACGGTGGTCGAGGCCCGGCGGGCGATGGCGGATCTGCTCGGCGCGGACCCCGCAGGCGTCGTCTTCGGCCGCAGCGCCACGCAGCTCACGTACGACTTCGCGCGGACGCTCGCCAAGACCTGGGCGCCGGGGGACGAGGTGGTCGTCACACGGCTGGACCACGACGCCAACATCCGCCCCTGGGTGCAGGCGGCGCAGGCCGTGGGAGCCACGGTGCGATGGGCCGACTTCGACCCCGCGACGGGCGAGCTGTCCCCGGCGGACATCGCCGCGGTGCTCTCGGAGCGCACCCGGCTGGTCGCGGTCACCGGCGCCTCGAACCTCATCGGCACCCGGCCCGACCTCCCCGCCCTCGCGCGCCTGGCGCACGCGCGGGGGGCGCTGTTCCACGTCGACGGGGTGCATCACGCGGCGCACTCCTTCGTCGACGTGGAGGCGCTGGGCGCGGACTTCTACGTCTGCTCGCCGTACAAGTTCCTCGGTCCCCACCTGGGGGTGCTGGCGGCCGCGCCCGCGCTGCTGGAGAGTCTGGCCCCCGACAAGCTGGCGCCTTCCACGGACGTGGTCCCCGAGCGGTTCGAACTGGGCACGCTGCCCTACGAGTTCCTCGCCGGCGTGCGCGCCGCCGTGGACTTCCTGGCGGACCTCGCCGACGGCGGCCCCTCCGCCGACTCCGCCGCCTCCGCGCCCGGCACCGAGGGCAGGCGGGAGCGGCTGGAGCGGTCGTTCGCGGCGCTGGAGGAGCACGAGGAGGGGCTGCGGCTGCGGATGGAGGAGGGGTTGGCGGGCCTCGCGCCGGTCACGCTGCACTCGCGGGCCGCGGACCGGACACCGACCCTCCTGCTGACCCTCGAAGGCCGCGACACCCAGGACGCGTACCGCTTCCTGGCGGAGCGGGGGGTCACGGCGCCCTCCGGCTCGTTCTACGCGCTGGAGGCGTCCCGCAGGCTCGGGCTGGGCGACACCGGGGGCCTGCGGGCCGGCCTCGCCCCGTACACCGACGCCCGGGACGTGGACCGGCTGCTGGAGGCCCTGGCGGACTTCCTGAGGCGGCCCACGATCTGAGGACGGCGCCCGGAAGGGTGGCGGCTGGGAGCGCGGCTCTGCCAAGCTCTCAGCCGCGCTCAACACCGGTGCTACCAGGAGGAATTGGGATGGGTACTGTGAGACGGGTCATGACGCGGTGGCTGATGGTCGCCGCGCTGCTGCTGGGCGGTACGGCGCTGGCGGGAACCCCCGCCGCCGTCGCGGCCGGGACCTCGGCCCAGGCGGGCGCCACGACGGCGACCACAGCGGTCTCGGCAGCGGCAGCGGGCGCCACCACGACGATCTGCGGCTACACCCCCGTCCCCACCGGCTGGGTGATCATCAATCAGACGACGGCGGGGTGCAGCGGGTACGGGTCGCGCACCATCACCGAACTGGGTACCTCGACGACCATCCAGGCCTGTTCGAACTCACCCATCCCCGACTGGTGGGTCATCACCGCCATGCAGAACTCCGGCCTGTGCGGCCTCTACCCGATGTACACCCTGTTCAGGATCACGGACCAGACCACCGTCACCGACTGCGGCCAGTCGTTCATCCCGCCGGGCTGGGTCATCACGTCCGTCCAGCAGGGCGCCCAGTGCGGGGTCTACACGGTCTACACCGTGGTCAAGCTCGTCGACCGGACGACGATCCAGGCGTGCGGCCACTCGGCCATCCCCGACGGGTGGGTCATCACGGCCCTCCAGAACAACGGCGGCTGCGGAAGCTACCCGCTCTACACGCTCCTGAAGATCACGGACCAGACCTCGCTCACCGACTGCGGCCACTCCGCCGTCCCGGACGGCTGGGTCATCACGTCGATCCAGCAGGGCACCCAGTGCGGGATGTACACCGTCTACACCATCGTGAAGCCGACCACGCAGACCGTCATGCAGGTCTGCGGGCCGTCGAGGATCCCGAGCGGCTGGTCGATCGTCAACCAGCAGTCCGGCTCGTTGTGCGGCGTCTACACGATCTACACGATCCAGCGCACCGGCTGAGATGGCGGCCGGCCCGCCCGCGCGGGCCGGAACGCCCGGTGGCGGACCTCAGTTGACCAGGTCGTTGGCGGACTGCACCGCGTCGGCCCCGCCCCGCACGATGCCCTCGGCGGCGCCCACCTTCTCACCGAGGTCACTGCGGTGTTCGCCCCCCTCGGTCGCGGCACCCGCGGTCCGCGCCGCCCCGTGCAGGGTGTCGCCGAGGTCGACGGCGTGGGCGGCGGGAACGACAACGGCGAGGAGGGTGGAGCCGGCGGCGGCTGCGGTGAGGAATCGGCGCATGTTCATGGTCCCTGTAACGCGGCGCGCGCCCCGGGGTCACGCCGCCACGGTCTTGTCGTACCGGATTCACCTGCGTGGCCCGCACCGGGCCGTTACGGTCGGTCCATGACCGACACCTGGCAGCCCACCGACACCGGAATCCTCACCCTTCCGTCCGGGCGCCGTGTCAGGGGACGCGGCCTGCGCCACCCGCTCCCGGCCGGCACCACTCCCACCCTCGGGGTGTACCTGCTCGGCAAGGAACCTCCCGAAGTCCCCTGGGAGACCCGGTGGTTGCGCTGGCCCGACTTCCGGCTGCCCAGCAGCCACCACGAGGCGAAGGCCGTTCTCGGGGAGGTGTGGGAGCGGGCGGCGGGAGAGCGCGTCGAGCTGGCGTGCGGCGGCGGGCGCGGTCGTACGGGCACGGCCCTGGCCTGTCTCGCCGTCCTCGACGGCGTGCCGGCGGACCGAGCGGTCGCGTACGTACGCGCGCACTACTCCCGGCACGCGGTCGAGACGCCCTGGCAGCGCCGGTACGTCCGCCGGTTCAGCGCCTGACCCGCGGGCGCCCGGGTCCTCCGGACGACGGGCCCGGGCGCCGTCCCGGCCGACATCCGGCACGGGAGCGTGCCTCGCGGACGGGAGCATGTGATCGTGTGGGGAACGCGCACCCGTGAGGACACCCCCCAGGAGCAGGAAGGTCCCATGGCACAGCCCACGCACCCCTTTCAGGCCGATCCGGCGCGGCTGCGCCGTCATGTGACCGCGCTGGCCGGGGAGCCGCGCAGCCGCCGTCACGCCCCGCAGGCCATGGAGCGGGCCGAGGAGTACGTCACCGACCAGCTCACCGAGGCCGGCTGGGACGTGCACCGCGACCCGTTCGACGTGCGGTGGCGGTGGGGTTCGGCCGACCGGCCGGGGCATCGCGCCATGCCGCTGAAGATCCGTCTGCACCCGCGGCTGGCGGGCGCCAACCTGCGCGCCGAGCCGCCGGGGTCGCGGGACCGGGGCGAGGGTCCCGCCCGCCGCTCCACCGTCGTGGTCGGCGCGCACCTCGACACGGTGCTGGACAGCCCGGGGGCCGACGACAACGCGTCGGGGGTCGCGGTGGTCCTGGAGACCGCGCGGATCCTCGCGGGGCTCCCCCTGCCGCCGGACGTCACCCTGATGCTGTTCGACATGGAGGAAGTGGGGCTCATCGGGTCCCGGGAAGCCGTGCGGCAGTTGACGCGCACCCGTCGGGTCGCCGGGATGATCTGCCTGGAGTCCGTGGGCTACTTCTCCTCGGCCCTCGGCAGCCAGCGGCTCCCGCCGGGCGCGGGCCTGGCCTTCCCCGCCGCCGCCGAGGCGGTCGCCGAGGGCCACCACCGGGGCGACTTCACCCTGGTGATCCACCGGACGTCCTCCCGCCGGGCCGCGGACGCGTGGGCGCGGGCCGCCGCCGAGGCGTCCCCCTCGCTGCCCGCGGTCCTGCTGCGCGACCCGCGCCCGGACGGGCCGCTCGGGGCGGCCGCCGGGCTGGCCCTGCCCGTCCTCCAGCACCTGTCGCGCAGCGACCACGCGCCGTTCTGGAACCACCGGATCCCCGCGCTGATGCTCACCGGCACCGCGAACTTCCGCAACACCCACTACCACCGGCCCACGGACACACCGGACACACTGGACTACGACCGGCTCGCCGCGGTGGCGACGGCGACCGCCGCCACGGCGGCGGCGTGGCCCGGCGGGACACCGGACGGGGCGTGAGGACGGGAGGGGCGCTCGCCGGCCTCAGCCTCAGCCGCGGGCGCCGTCGCCGTCGCCGTCGCCGGGCAGGGTGAATCCGAGGTCCCTCGCGGCCGCTTCGGGCGTCGGCTGCGACCAGCGGTCGATCATGTGCGGGGTGGTGGAGAAGGAGCGGGTCTCGGCGAGGTCGAGATAGAGCGTGCCGCCGAGGTGGTCCGTCTCGTGCTGGACGATCCTGGCCGGCCACCCCGAGAACTCCTCGTCGAACTCCCGCCCCGTCTCGTCCTGTCCGCGCAGCCTGACCGTCGCGGCGCGGGCGACGACGGCCTGGAGACCGGGGACGCTGAGGCAGCCCTCGTAGAAGCCGACGCGCCGGTCGCCGACGGGTTCGTACGACGGATTGACCAGGACGCGGAAGGGCTGCGGCACCCGCCCCCGGGCGCGGCCGACCTCCTCCGGCACCTCGGCGGGGTCCTCGACGACGGCGATCCGCAGCGGGATCCCGACCTGGGGCGCCGCCACGCCGACGCCGGGGGCGGCGTGCATCGTGGCGCGCATCGCGTCGACGAGGCGCTGGAGCCGGGCGTCGCCGAGCTGTCCTTCGTACGGTGCGGCGGGGCGGCGCAGCACCGGGTCGCCGACGTGGACGAGGGGCAGCGGCAGGGGGCCGTCGAGGAGTCCGTCGACGAGTTCGGTCAGTGTGGTGTCGATCATGGGTCCACCTTCCCAGACCCGGCGGCGGGGCCGGCCGGGGAGTGCGCTTCCGGCAGGGACTCCCCCGGGGGTACGAAGGAGAGCAGCGTCGCGCCCAGGAGCAGGCCGGCGGGCAGCACCGGCGCGTAGACGCGGGCCCAGGTGACCAGGATCGCGCTGAGGACGGCGCCCACGGGCAGCACGGCGATCAGGACCACGTTCGCCCGCTGGAGCCGTCCCTTCGTGGCGAGTTCGGCGAGGATGCCGGTGAGCGTGCCGGTCAGGTAGGTGGTGGACATGGTCGGGGTGCCGACGACGCGGACCATGCCGCTCTGGCAGCCCATGGCCACGGCCGCGGTGGCCAGGAGCCCCATCTCGGCCCCTCCGGCGGGTCTGCCGTCCACGGCGATCCAGCCGGCCAGGAACCCGCAGAAGAGCAAGGTCTCGACGGCCAGGGCGGCCCGCTGGGGCGCCTGCGCGGGCTTCCCGGGGGCGGAGAGGCGGCTGCCGAGGAGGACGCCGCAGGTGTACCCGGCCAGGGCCACGGCGACGTGTCCGGTGAGGGTGAGGTCGTCGGATCCCACGGAGAGGCCGAGCAGGGCGAGGTTGGCGGTCATCACGCTGGTGAAGACGTCGCCGAGGGCCATGAAGCTCAGGGTGTCGACCGCGCCGGTGACGAGTGTCAGGGTGACCACCGTGGCGGACGGTGCGGTGCCCCCGCGCCGGGGGGCGAGCGGGCCGGTCCGCGCCTGCGTCGTCACCCGACCTCCGCCTCCGGTTGGACCGCCTCGCGAGCGGTCCGGTGCCGGGCCGGCGCGGGCGCTCAGTGGCAACCTGCCCCACCGGGGCGGGCGAGCGCGGCGCCGACACCGCGCGGGCGGGCAGATGGGCCCGGATGGAGTCATCCGTACCGCCGTCACGTCCCCGGGCCGCGCGGAGCGGTCCGGGGACGTGAGGGGTGCGGTGTGCTACGGCTGCTGGACGAGCTGGAACGACTGGGCGGCCGATCCGTTGCAGGCGCGCTGGACCAGACCGGTCCCGATGGTGGCGGTGTCGGGAGCGCTCAGGCACTTGCCGCTGTGCCGGGCGGTGAAGTGGAAGCGGCCGCCGGTCTCGGCGACGGCCTGCCACTGCTGGTTGGTGCCGCCGCTGTAACTCCACAGCTGGAGCGGGGCGTTGTCGGCGGTCGACACGTTGGTGACGTCGATGGCCTGGGCGGCGTTGGCGCGCGGGCCGATGCGGGAGAACCCGCCGTCGGTGGCGCGGACCTGGTACTGCTGGGCCAGGGTGCTGTTGCAGGTGTACTGCTGGATGACGGTGCCGTTGGCGGTGGCCGCGGCGCGGGCGTCGACGCAGAGGTTGTTACCGCTGTTGACGAGGGAGTACCAGGCGTTCTCGTCGATCGGTCCCGGCGGGGTGGTCGTGCCGCCCTCGCCCGTGCCGAGCCACTTGAGGCTGTCGAGCACGAAGCGGTTCTGGGTGGCGCTGCCGAACGTGGAGGACAGGGTCTGACCCGTGCTGTAGTTCATGGCGTTGTGCCCGAAGTTGGCGTAGATCATCTTGTAGTTGGTGTTCGTCCAGGTGATCGGGTAGTCGCCGCTGTACCAGGACTGGTTGGGGTCCGTGCCGAGCGGGAAGCTGACCGGGTCGACCGAGGAGAGGACCTTGATGCCCGGGCGGGTCCGCAGGTTGTTGGTCCAGCTGTACCACTCGCTGACCGAGGAGGTGAAGGTGCCGGGCAGGCCGACGGTGGTGGGGTGGGTCCGGTCGTCGACCTTGATGGTCGCCGTGGTGGGTCCCCAGGTGTTGGACTTGAAGTTCCCGGAGCCGAGGAAGTCGTTGTAGTACCAGGACCAGGCGCCCGCGTTGGTGGTGAACGCGGAGACGTGGAAGCCCATCCAGGCGCCGCCGTTGCGCATGTACCGTTCGAACCCGGTCCGCTGGGACGCGGTCTGCGGCGCGTCGTCCAGGAACAGGACCACCTGGTACTGGTCCTTGGTGATGCTGTTCAGCCGGTTCCAGTCGTTGGTCGCCGTGTACGTGAAGTTGTTGGCGGCGGCCTGCTGGGGGAACCAGGTGTTGGCCTCCCGTACGAAGCTGATGTGCGCGTCGTCCCAGGTGCCGTTGTAGAACGCCAGCACCTTGTAGGGGGCCGCGGCGGCCTTCTGTTCGGCTCCGTGGGCGGCGGGGGCGGCGGTGAGTCCGAGCAGTACGGCGAGGAGCGCGAGGAGTCGGACACCGACGCTTCTCGCGCGGACCCTGTCTGTGGTCATCCGGGGATGATCCCTTCTTCTGCGGACATGGGGGGTGATCTCGCGCCGGAAGCTACCTATCATGTATATGACAGGTGCGTGCGGGCACGAGGGCCGGGGGATGCGCCGCCCAGGACAGGGCGGCACGGCTCGCTCGTGATTTAAGAAGTGAACCCATCCCATGTCAAGGCCTTGGTATGGACCAATACTTCCGAACGCAGTCCGGGCGAACTCGGCCGCAGGTCCGGGGAGTTGCGCCACGCCGCGTTCAGGAGTCTGTCCGCGGGTCCGTCACGCGACCGGAAGGATCATCTCGGGGCGGTCCCACATCACGGCCGGCGGCCGCGCGTACTCGGTGCCGGTCCGCCGGGCGCCCACGCTGAGGTAGAAGCCCTCGGACGGCGGGTGCGACACGATCCGTACCGCGCTCAGACCCGCCCCGCGCGCCCGGTCCGTCAGGTGCGCGACCAGCAGGCGGCCGACGCCGCGCCCCTGGGCATCGTCGGCGACGAACATCAGGTCCAGTTCGGCGGCGGTGAGCAGCAGGGCGTAGAACCCGAGCACCCGCCCCGGCGTCCCCGGCTTCCCCGCCTCCCCTGCCTCCTCCGCCACGAAGACCTCGTGCGCCTCGATGTAGTCGGGGCCGATCCGGTACCCGGCGATCATCGGCGCGTACGGACCCTCGTACGCCCCCGAGGAGCGCACGATCCGGGTGAGCCGCCGGGCGTCCCGCACGGTCGCCCGCCTGACCCGCACGGCGTCGCCGCCCCGCACGGGGCCCGCCCTCCCGGTCCGCGTCACCGGGACGCCGAGGTGTCCCAGTCGGGGTCGGCGGTCATCGGCAGGCAGATCTGGAACCGGGTGTCCCCCGGCCGCGAGTCCACCCGGATGTCGCCGTGGTGCTTGTTGACCACGATGCGGTACGAGATGTCCAGCCCGAGGCCCGTTCCCTCACCCACCGCCTTGGTGGAGAAGAACGGCTCGAAGATCCGCGGCCGCACCTCGTCGGGGATCCCGGACCCCGTGTCGCCGATCTCCACGATCAGCCGGTCGACCTCGCCCCACGTGCGCAGGGTGAGGGTGCCGCGCCCGCCCATCGCGTACACGGCGTTGTCGATGAGGTTGGTCCACACCTGGTTCAGCTCGGCGCCGAAGGCGGGCACGGGCGGCAGGTCGCGGTCGTACTCCTTGACCACCCGTACCTCGCTCGGGATCTTCGCGCGCAGCATGGTCAGCGTGGCGTCGAGCAGGGTGTGCACGTCGACGGGCTGCTGGGGCGCCCGGTCCAGCTGGGAGTACTGCTTCGCCGCCCCGACCAGGTCGGAGACGCGGGTCACCGCGTCGTCGATCTCGCCCATCAGCAGCTCGGCGTCGATGGTGTACGCGAGCCAGCGCACCGCCGACTCCAGGTGCTCGGCGCCGACCGCGTCGGCGACCGTGGCCAGCCAGGGCACCCCGATGCCGCCGGCGACCAGCGCGGGCGCCAGGTCCCACGCGCTGCTGACGCCCTGTTCGTCGAGCCAGTCGCCGAGGGCGTCCTCCGCGTCGGCCGCGGCGAGCGCGGACAGCGGGGTCGCGGCGGCGGCCTGCTTGACGGCGGCGTCCTGGAGCTCGACCAGGCCGCGCAGCCGCGTACCGTCCAGCCGCCCGTCGGCGATCATGGCCAGCTTGTGGCGCATCCCCGCCACGCGCTCGCGCAGCGCCTCGGTGGCCCGCACGGCCGCCGCGGCCGGGTTGTTGAGCTCATGGGTGAGGCCGGCGGACAGCGACCCGAGGGCGACCAGCCGCTCCCGCTCCCCCACGATCATGTTGGCCGCGCGGGAGCCGAAGAACAGGCCCTCCAGCAGGTGGAGCGCCATCGGGAACCAGGTCCGGATCGCGGTGGTGAAGTCGTCCGCCGACAGGACGAACAGCTCCACGTCGCTCACGGCCCGCAGGGTGTTGCCGTACACCTGGTCGACGCGGTCGCCGAGGTAGGCCTGCATGGCGCCGCTGTAGACGCCGCGCTGGTCGGTCCTGGTGACCTCGATGTCGTCGCCGTGCAGCCGCCGGTTGAGGGTGATCGCGCCGCTCAGCAGGACGAAGAAGCAGGTGGCGGGCTCGCCTTCGGTGTAGACGGCGGTGCCGCCGTCCCGCCGCTCCACCCGGCCCCGCTCGGAGAGCCAGGCCAGCTGCCGGTCGTCGAGGGCCTCGAAGAGGAAGAGCGTGCGCAGTTCCGCCGGGCTCAGCCGCTCGGCGGGGCCACCGCCCGGTTCGTCGGGGGAATGCTCGGAAGAAGTCGAAGAGGTCACTGTGCCTCCATGTAGCGGTGGACCAGCGAGATGGCCATCGCGCCGTCACCCACGGCGGACGCGACGCGCTTGAGGGACGCCGCGCGGACGTCACCGGCGGCGAAGACCCCTGGAATGCTGCATTCCAGGTGGTACGGGTCCCGGGGCAGCGTCCAGTCGGCGGGGCGCTGCCCGCCCGCGATCAGGTCGGGTCCCGTGACCACGAAGCCCAGCTCGTCGCGGACGACGACGCCGTCGAGCCACTCGGTGCGCGGCTCGGCGCCGATGAAGACGAAGAGCCAGGACGTGCTGACGGTGTCGGTCGCGCCCGACCGGGTGTCGCGGAGCGTCAGCTGCTGGAGGTGGCCGTCGCCCTTGCCGTCGACGACCTCCGTCCACGGGTGCAGGACGATGTTGTCGATGGCCTCGATCTGGTCGATGAGGTAGCTGGACATCGAGCGTCTCAGGTCGCCGCCTCGTACCAGCATGTGGACCCGGTCCGCGTAGCGCGAGAAGTGGACGGCCGCCTGGCCCGCGGAATTGGCGCCGCCGACCATGTAGACCTCCTCGCCCTGGCAGGTGGGCGCCTCGGTGACGGCGGCCCCGTAGAAGACGCCCGCGCCGGCGAACTCCTCCAGGCCGGGCGCGTCGAGCCTGCGGTACGAGACGCCGGTCGCCAGGACGACCGTGTGCGCGGTGATGGAGGCGCCCTCGCCGAAGTGCAGCACCCGGCCGGACCCGGCGGCCTCCATGCCGGTCACCTCGCGGGTGCTGAGGATCTCGGCGCCGAACTTGAGCGCCTGGCGGCGGGCCCGGTCGGTGAGCTGCGACCCCGACACCCCGTCGGGGAAGCCGAGGTAGTTCTCGATGCGGCTGCTCTGGCCGGCCTGGCCGCCGGTCGCGGCGCGCTCGACCAGGACCGTACGCAGCCCCTCGGAGGCGCCGTAGACGGCGGCTCCCAGTCCGGCCGGGCCGCCGCCCACGACGACCAGGTCGTAGAAGTCGGACGTGGGCATCGTGCTCAGGCCCACGTGCGCGGCCAGCTCCCCGTCGGCGGGCGCCACCAGCGAGGTGCCGTCGGACGTGACGACCAGCGGCACGTCGGCGGCGGTGGCCCCGGCGGCGGTCAGGAGCCGCGCGCCCTCGGGCTCGTCCGCCTGGAGCCAGCGGTACGGGACCAGGTTCCGGGCGAGGAAGTCGCGGACCGCGAACGAGGGGGCCGACCAGCGGTGTCCCACCACGCGGATCTCGGTGGCCGTCGGGTCGGGGGTGGCGAGCCAGGCGTCGAGCAGCGTGTCGATCACCGGGTAGAGGTGCTCCTCCGGCGGATTCCACGGCTTGAGGAGGTAGTGGTCGAGATCGACCACGTTGATCGCGTCGATGGCGGCGCCGGTGTCCGCGTACGCCGTCAGGAGCACCCGGCGGGCCCGCGGGAAGAGGTCCATCGCCGCTTCGAGGAACTCCAGGCCGTTCATCTGCGGCATGCGGTAGTCGGCGAGCATGATCGCGAGCTGTTCGCCGCGCAGCTTCATCTCGCGCAGCGCTTCCAGGGCGTCCGCTCCCGAGATGGCGCGCACCACGCGGTACCGGTCGCCGTACCGGCGCCGGATGTCGCGGGCCACCGCCCGGGAGACCGCCGGATCGTCGTCCACGGTCAAGATCGTCGGATTCACCATGACACCGCACCACCCCTGGTCTGCTCGGCCGGCCGCTCCCGCGCGAAGCACCGCCCGGTCGTGGCCGACGGCGTGATCGACTCCCCACATTACGCCGTCGGGCCCCCTCGGCGCCGTTTGTGAGTCTTCCGTGAAGCCGCCTGAGATCTCCATGAGGATCGCGTGCGCGGGCGGTTTGTGGGCAGCGGCTGGGAGTGGACAGCACTCGAACAGCCCCCGCGACCAGGACAGGAACGGACAGATCGGGCGCCGGCGGCACCCTGGGAGTGGTGCCGGTACGGGTCGGGCGCCGGGCCGGACACGGCTTCCCCTCCGCGCTGACGGGCGGGCGGATCGACGGGGTGGACGGCCTGCGGGCGCTCGCCGTCGCGGTGGTCATGGTCTACCACCTGGACGCCGACCTGCTGCCCGGCGGCGCCTTCGGCGTGGACGTCTTCTTCACCATCAGCGGGTTTGTCATCACCCGGCTGATGCTGGCCGAGTTCGCCCGGAGCGGGACCGTGGCCATGGGCCCGTTCTACCGGCGCCGCTGGCTGCGGCTGGTGCCCGCCCTGCTGGCGCTGTGCGCGGTGTGCGCGGTGCTGGCCCTCACCACCCGGCTGCCCGGCTTCGACGACGCCTGGGCCTCGATCGGGCTGTCCGCCACGTTCCTGGTCAACATCGTGCGGGCGGGACAGCCCGGCGCGTACTCGGGCGACACCTCGCTCCTCGCGCACACCTGGTCGCTGGGGGTGGAGGAGCAGTTCTACCTGCTGTGGCCGCCGGTCCTGGTGGCGCTCCTGCGGTGGGTCAGGCCGAGGACGGTGCTGATCGCGGCGGCCGTCCTGTGCCTGCTGCCGGTGTTCTGGCGGTGGTACCTGTGGGACCCGACCGCGGCCCACCGGATCTACAACGGCACCGACACCCGGGCGGACCAGCTGCTCGGCGGGGCGCTCCTGGCGATCGTGGTGGCCCGGCTGCACGCCGAGGACCGGCGGCTGGCGGCGCTGCGGCGCTGGTCGGGGCGGCTGGCCTGGCCCGCGCTGGCGGTGCTGGCGCTTCTCGTCCGGTACCTCCCGAGCACCCACCCCGGCGCGTGGACCGTCCCGCTCTACACGGTCGGGTTCCTGGTCACCGCCGTCCTGACGGCCACGGTCCTGGCGGCGCTCGACCTGTCGCCGCGCGCCCCGCTGGCCCGGATCCTGTCCGTCGCGCCGCTCGTCTGGGTCGGGCGCAACCTGAGCTACGCCCTCTATCTCTGGCACTACCCCCTCGGGCGGCTGCTGGCGGAGCTGGGCGTCGACACCTGGCACACCCCCGTCACGCTCGCCGCCTCCTTCGCGGCGGCCACGGCGTCGTACTACCTGATCGAACGACCACTGACGCGCCGCAAGCGCCCGAAGCCGGCCACGCCCCAGGACACCGCGACCCCGGCGGGCGCGCCCCTCACCGCCGCTCCGGCCGTGCGTGGCGGTACGGCCGACTGACCCGTCGACCGTCTACTTTCATCTCGTCATACCTCATATATCCGGACAGAACATGTCCGTTCAGGACGAGGACGAGGACGAGGACACGATGAGAGTACGAGCCTCCGGGGCCCGGGCCGGCCGCCGGTTCCTGGTGCTGCTGCTGTCCCTGGCCGCGGGACCGGCGGTCGCCGAGCTGCCGTCCGCGGCCGCGGCGCCCGCCGCGTGCGCGGCCTCTGTGCCGTACCGCTCCGGGCAGTCGGGTTACTTCACCTTCCGCATCCCCGCCGCGCTCCAGCTGCCCGGCGGCGCGCTGCTCGCCTTCGCCGAGGGGCGGCGCCGCTCGTCCGCCGACGACGGTGACATCGACCTGGTCCTGCGGCGCTCCTTCGACGGCGGATGCACCTGGGGGCCGCTCCAGGTGGTGGCCGACGCGGGCTCCGACACGGCGGGCAACCCCGTGCCGGTGATCGACCCGGCGAGCGGCGACGTCGTGCTGCTCAGCTGCCGGACGATCAGCGGGGCGAGCCGCCGCCAGGTGACGACGGGCGCCGCGCCCGCGTCGACCCGGCGCGTGTACGTCCAGCGCAGCGCCGACGGGGGCGCGACGTGGACGCCGCAGCGTGACCTCACCGACGCGGTCAAGCCGGCGCACTGGCGGTGGTACGCGGTCGGCCCCGGGCACGCGGTGGCGCTGCGCCGGGGCCCGCACCGGGGGCGGCTGCTGATCCCGGCGAACCACACCTCGGGCCGTACGGGACGCAGCGGCGCGCATTCCCTCTACAGCGACGACGGCGGGGTGACCTGGCACGTCGGCTATGTGGCCGGCTCGGCCGGCGGGCCCGTCCAGCTCAACGAGAGCACCCTCGCCGAACTGCCCAACGGCCTGGTGTACGTCAACTCCCGCGACCACAGCGGCAGGACCGACGAGGCCCGCGCCGACGCCTACAGCTCCGACGGCGGCCGCACGCTCTCCGTACCGTTCCGGCCGCAGCCCCTGATCACCGGGCCGGTCGTCCAGGGCAGCGTGCTGCTCGTGTCCGGACTGCCGGGCAGGGGGCCGCTGTTGTACTCGGGACCGGCGGATCCGCGGGCCCGGGTGCGGATGCAGGTGCGGGCGAGCGGTGACGGCGGGCGGTCGTGGCGGCCCGTGTGGACGCTGTCGGAGGACCGCGCCGGCTACTCGGACCTGGTGGGGACCGGCCCGGGGGCGGTGGGGCTGCTGTACGAGACCGGGCCCCGGACGTTCCACGACACGATCCGCTTCGCCCGGCTGCCGGCCCGCGTCCTGTCCGCCTTCCCCGCTCCCCTTCCCGCACCCTCTGCCGCGAACTCTGCCGCGACCTTTCGCAGGCCCTCGATCGACCCGCCCTCTTGATCTGTCGCGCTCGGCGACCGTACCGTTACCTTGAGTGACGACACATCACCACTCGTACGGCCCCCGTGCGCCCGACGCTCCCGGGCCGTGCCCCGTCGGTACCGGTGAAAGGGATGCAATGGCCCAGCGAGGATCCCCGTTCATGGAATGGCTCGCCGAGAAACTCGGCCGCGTGCCGGGACCGAGGCGCAGGCCGCCCGGCCCGGTGTCGCAGGGCCCGGCGCTGCCGGGGCCCACCGGGCCGGTGCCCTCGCGGCCCGGCGCGCCGGCGGTGTTCACCGCCGACTTCTCGTCGCTCGACCAGTGGGTGGCGGGCCGCTCGTGGGCCTATCCGCGCGGCGGGCCGACCAATCCCCGGGACAACAAGCTCGACCACCTCTCGCCCGACGCGGAGTTCAGCCGCGACGGGGTCTTCCGGGCGTCCCGCAGGAGCGACGGGTACTGGGACACGGGGCTGCTCACCACGGAGGGCAGCGAGGACGGGTTCATGGTCCGGACGGGCGACGTCCTGGAGGCGCGGGTACGGCTGCCGGCCGAGATGGGCGCCTGGCCCGCGATCTGGACGTGGCGGGACGGCGGCAACGAGATCGACGTCTTCGAGTACCACCCCGACAACCCGGACCTGCTGGAGCTGACCAACCATGTCCGGGGCTCGCAGCGGTACTTCACGGACCCGGCGATCGCGCCGGGCGCGTGGGTCGACCTGCGGGTCGAGTTCAACACGCGCTCGGTCGTCTGGTGGGTCAACGGGAGGCGGGTCTTCGCCGACAACAGGGGCGTCGGGTGGTTCTGGCGTGCCTACCTGATCGTGAACCTGTCCGTGTGCGCCGGCGCCTACCACCCGGCCCCCGACCCGTCCGTGAACACCATGTCGTACGAGGTCGCGTACCTGCGCGTCCTCCGCCCCTGACCCACCCGGGCCCCCGGCTCGCCGGGGGCGCCCGCCGGCCGCCGCCGACATGCGGGAGCACGGCCGGTGGGCAAGACTCGACGGGATGAACCGCGACGATCAGGACACCGGGGCGCAGCGGCCGCGGAGCGCTGCCGGGCAGCGCTCCGCGGAGCGTCCCCACGGCCGGACGGAGCCTCCCCGCGGCCGGGGCGAGGACTACCTGCCGATCGCCGAGCACGGTCTGATCGGTGACCTGCGGACCGCCGCGCTGGTGGGTACGGACGGCCGGGTCGACTGGTTCTGCGCGCCCCGCTTCGACTCCCCCAGCGTGTTCGCGTCGCTGCTCGACGTCCGGCGCGGCGGGTTCTGGGAGATCGCGCCGGTGTACGAGGTGGTGGACCGGCACCAGTTCTACTTCCCGGACACCAACATCCTCATCACCCGTATGTTCACGGTGGACGGGATCGTGGAGATCCAGGACTTCATGCCGATCCTGCGGGAGAACGACGCGGAGCACCAACAGCGCCTCGTGCGGCGGGTGGTGAACATCCGGGGGCGGATGGCGATGTCGACGCGGATCGCGCCTCGGATGAACTACGCGCGCGACGAGCACCGGTCGGAGCGGATCCCCGAGGGGGTGCGGTTCACCAGCGACGCGCTCGCCGTGTCCGTACGGGCGAGTGTCGGTCTGGAGCTGGACGACGCCGACGCGTACGGCGAGTTCGTCCTCGCGGAGGGCGAGACGGCGCTGTTCGTGCTGGAGACGTCCGCCGGGGCCGCCGGGCCGGACGGGTCCGCCGCGGGCTCCACGGGCACGGTCGGGGCGGCGGCGGCCGAGGAGCTGTTCATGGCGACGGTGGCCTTCTGGCGCCGCTGGCTGAGCCGGTCCACGTACACGGGCCGCTGGCGCGAGATGGTCCACCGCTCGGCGCTGACCCTGAAGCTGCTCACCCACGAACCGTCGGGGGCGGTGATCGCCGCGCCGACGCTGGGGCTTCCCGAGCAGTTGGGCGGGGTGCGGAACTGGGACTACCGGTACGTGTGGATCCGCGACGCCGCGTTCTCGCTGTACGCGCTGCTGCGGCTGGGGTTCACGCAGGAGGCGCAGTCCTTCATGGACTGGCTGACCGAGCGGCTGCGGGACGCGACGGACGGGGAGGCGGGGCCGCTGCGGGTCATGTACTCGATCGACGGCCACCCGCACCTGCCCGAGGAGGTGCTCGGGCACCTGGAGGGGTACCGGGGCTCGTACCCGGTCCGTACCGGCAACGACGCCAGCGGCCAGCGGCAGTTGGACCTCTACGGCGAGCTGATCGACTCCATCTACCTGTTCGACAAGTACGGCGCGGGGATCTCGCACGAGAGCTGGACCGATCTCTGCGCCGTCCTGGACTGGCTGCTGGAGCACTGGAACACCGTCGACGAGTCGATCTGGGAGACCCGGTCGGGCCAGCAGCACCACACGTACTCGCGGCTGATGTGCTGGGTCGCGGTCGAGCGCATGATCAGGATGGCGCGGCGCCGGGGGCTGCCCGGTGACCTGGGCCGGTGGATCTCGGTGCGGGACCGGATCTACCACGAGATCATGGCGCGCGGCTGGAACGACGAGGAACGGACGTTCGTCCAGCGGCTCTCCGCGGAGGACGGGCAGCAGCCGGCCAACATCCTGGACGCCTCGCTGCTGCTGATGCCGATGGTCAAGTTCGTCTCGCCGGTGGACCCGCGCTTCCGCTCCACGGTCGAGGCGATCCGGCGCCGGCTGGTGGTGGACAGCCTGGTGTTCCGGTACGACCCCGAGCAGGCGCCGGACGGTCTCGACGGCACCGAGGGCACGTTCTCGATCTGCTCGTTCTGGTGGGTGGAGGCGCTGGTCAGGACGGGGGACGTGGAGGCGGCGCGGCTGTCGCTGGAGAAGATGTTCACGTACTCCAACCACCTCGGGCTGTACGCGGAGCAGATCGGGCTGACGGGTGAACACCTGGGCAACTATCCGCAGGCGTTCACCCATCTCGCGCTGATCAGCTCGGCGATCAACCTCGACCGGGCGATGGGCTGAGCGCGCCCGCGAGTGCTCCCGACGCGGCGCCCCCGGCCCGCGCCACCGCGCGCCGGGCGGCGTCGGTGTGCCCGACGGCCGTGCCGGCCAGCAGGAGGGCGGCGGCGTCCTCCAGCAGGGCCGCCGGCCAGTCGGGGCGGCCCGCTTCGGCGGCCGTGCGGCGCCAGTACGCGCCGGCCAGGGTGCCGACGGCGGACGCGGCGGCCCCCACGGCGGCGGCGAGGACCGGCGGGGCGCCGTCCGGTTCGCGCGAGGCGAGGGCCACGGCGGCGAACCCGCCGAACGCCATCCGGGACGCGACCCCGGCGGGGGTCAGCCGGCTCGGCGTCCACGGCAGCTTGTCCGCCACCAGCTCGCCGACGGCCCCGGCGGCGGCGCCCCGCTTGCCCCACACCCCCGCGAACAGCGACGCGGGCCGGGCGCTCTCCCCCGGCTCGGTGGTCAGCGCGACGGCCGCCACCCCCAGCTGGCTGCGCAGTCCGGAGACCAGCCCCACCAGCACCAGACGCGTCACGTCATATTTCACACAAACACTTTCCCGGGTCATGCACGCCTGAGTGCCCGGCCCCGCGCCGCCGGAAACGGACCTGACCTGGGCTCACCCCAATGCGGGAGGTGCGAGCATGTCGCCCATGAGCGCGCGGAGCAGGAACGACTTGTTGTCCGGGGCGGTACGACGAGGACCGGCGGGGTGCCCTGCTGGGGCTCGGGTCCACCTACCGGGTGCTGGGCCGGTACGGGCAGGCCGTCGAGACCCTGCGGCTCGGCGTCGCGCGCTATCCGGAGGACGGGGCCCTGCGGGCGTTCCTGGCGATGGCCCTGTACAACACGGGCGCGCACCGCGAGGCGACCGGAACGCTGTTGGAGCTGCTGGCCGCGACGAGCGGCGACCCGTCCGTACAGCGGTACCGGCGGGCCCTCACGCACTACGCGGCGGATCTCGACGCGACGGTGTAGGCGCGATGCCGCGGGGACGTCTCCAAGGGGTCGGCGGGGCTGCGGCGCGTCACATGCGCGAGCGCGTGTACGGCGGCAAGGTGGGGTCATGCGTCGGGGCGGGGTCGGTCCGTCCCCGCCCGGACGAACGGAGCGCACCAGCGTCATGTCGGCGTCACCTCAAGCCGTCACCGGATCCCCCTGCTGGGTGGGTCTGATGGCCCGCGATCTCCCCGCCGCCCAGGAGTTCTACCGCGCCGTCCTCGGCTGGTCCTTCCGTTCGACGTCCCTGGGCGACGAGTTCTCCGTCGGGCTCGTCGACGGGGAGGCCGTCGCCGGGATCGGCGCTCTCGCGTCCACCCTGCGGACCGCCGTCGCCTGGACCCCGTACTTCGTGGTGGACGACGTGAACGCGGCCACGTCCCGGGTCCGGGAGCGGAGCGCCACCGTCGCGGTCGGTCCGCTCGCCATGAAGACCGGACGCGGCGCGCTGGCCGCCGATCCGGACGGGGCGGTCTTCGGCCTCTGGGAGGGCAGGATCATCCCCGGCTGGTCGATCGGGAAGGGGCAGGGCCCCGCGCGGCTGGAGCTGCGTACCCGGGACGCCTTCGCCGCCGCGATCTTCTACGGGCAGGTCCTCCAGTGGGCCGCGGAGGGGGCGCCGGGCGGGACACCGGGCCTCGACGTGCACTACGAGGAGGACCGGGTGAACGTGCGGGACGACGGGCGTACGGTCTGCTCGCTGCGCGGCGGGGCGGTGGGCAGCGCTCCCGATCCGCGGATCCGGCCGCGCTGGCAGGTCTCGTTCAGGGTGCCGGACGTGGACGCGGCCGAGGCCGCCGCCGTCGCGGCGGGCGGCGAGGTCGTCGCTCCCGCGTCGTCCCCGCCGACCGGCCGGGAGGCGACGCTGCGCGACCCGGACGGCGGGATGTTCACCGTGGTGAGCGGCCACTAGCCGGGGTCCGGGCGGCCCCGCGGCCGCCCGGGGCGGGGTCAGGCGTCGGACGGGGAGTCGGCCAGGCGGCGGTTGCGGCGGACCGAGGACCAGAACGACCAGCCGATCAGTACGACGCCGACGAGGCCGGTGATCAGTTCGCTGATCTGGTACTGGATGGTGACGATCAGGATGACGGCGAGCGCCCCGATCGCGTAGTGCGCGCCGTGCTCCAGGTACACGTAGTCGTCCAGGGTGCCCTTGCGCACGAGGTAGACCGTCAGCGACCTGACGTACATCGCGCCGATGCCGAGGCCCAGCGCCATCAGGACGATGTCGTTGGTGATGGCGAAGGCGCCGATGACCCCGTCGAAGGAGAACGACGCGTCGATGACCTCCAGGTAGAGGAACATGAAGAACGCGGCCTTGCCGGTGACGGCCACCGCCGAGGGGCCCCGGTCGGCCGCCTCGGCCTTCTCCGTCTCGCGTTCCTCCTCTTCCTCCAGTCTGCCTTCGAAGAAGCTGGAGAGCCCGGCCACGATCAGGTACGTGATGAGGCCGGCGACCCCGGCGGTCAGAACCGTGGACGTCTTGTCGGCATGGTGCCCGCCGTGCTGGTGGGCGCTGGTGGCGACCGTCATGGACGCGACGAGCAGGGCGACGAGCGCGATGCAGACGGCGAGCATGTCGACCTGGCCGAGCTTGGCCAGCGGCCGCTCCAGCCAGGCCTGCCACTTGATCTCGCGGTCCTCGAAGATGAAGTTGAGGAAGATCATCAGCAGGAACATGCCGCCGAAGGCCGCGATCGACGGGTGGGCGTCGGTGACCAGTTGCTGGTAGCGGTCCTTGTCGTCCAGGGCGAGCCGTACGGACTCGATCGGACCGATCTTGGCCGTGATGGACACGATCAGGACGGGAAAGATCAGCCGCATGCCGAAGACGGCGATCAGCACACCGATGGTGAGGAAGATCCGCTGCCAGAAGGCGCTCATCTTCTTCAGGATCCCGGCGTTGATCACCGCGTTGTCGAAGGACAGCGAGATCTCCAGCACCGCCAGGATCGCGACGATCCCCAGCGCCTTCGCGCCGTCGTAGAGGACCCCCAGCCCCAGGCCGAGCGCGGTGACCACGAAGGCCCACCGGAAGGTCTTCAGAATCACTGGCTACCCCATCATCCCTGTCATCGGTGTACGTAGGCGCGGATCTCCGGCCCAGTGAATCATCATGCGCCGTACACCGTCCTGGCGGGGCGGCCGACGGACCGGGTCAGCGGTCGGGATAGCGGTCGGGGTCGAAGCCCGTGCGCTCGTCGCGGTTGAGGGCCGAGATCTCGGCCATGTCTCCCTCGGTGAGGGTGAAGTCGAAGAGCCGGAAGTTCTCCTCCACCCGGGCCCGGGTGACCGACTTCGGGAAGACGATGTCGCCGCGCTGGATGTGCCAGCGCAGGGTCACCTGGGCCGGGGTGCGGCCGAGTCGCTGGGCGATGGCCGTGACGGTGGGGTCGTCGAGCACCTTGCCCTTGGCGATCGGGGACCAGGCCTCGGTGGCGATGTCGTGCTCGGCGTTGAAGGCGCGCACGTCGTCCTGGGTGAGGTACGGGTGGACCTCGATCTGGTTGACGGCCGGCACGATCACGCTGTTCTGGAGCAGCCGGCGCAGGTGGTGCGGCTGGAAGTTGGAGACGCCGACCGCCCGGACCCGCCCGCCGCGGTACATCTCCTCCAGGGCGTGCCAGGTCTCCACGAAGTCGCCGACGGACGGCATCGGCCAGTGGATGAGGAAGAGGTCGAGGTGGCCGATGCCCAGGACCTCCAGGGTCCGGTCGAAGGCCCGCAGGGCGTCCTCGGGGGCGTGGGCCCGGTCGTTGAGCTTGCTGGTGACGAAAATCTCGCTCCGATCGATGCCGGATGCGCGGACCGCCTCGCCGACCTCCTTCTCGTTCCCGTAGGCCTCGGCGGTGTCGATGTGCCGGTAGCCGGTCTCCAGGGCGAGGAGGGTCGCCTCGCGTGTCCGCTCCGGCGGGATCCGGAAGACGCCGAATCCGAGCTGCGGGATCGTGACGCCGTTGTTAAGGGTACGGGTGGGGACTGCGGGCACGGGGGTTCCTCGATCCGTCTCGGCCACCGGCGGGGAGATGTCCGCACAGAAGGTGGCTGAATGGTGTGGGGCAGGACAAAACGTACCCATGTCGCGGGGCCTCGGCCGTGATTGATGGGGCCGTCCCGCGCAGCGGACCCGCCCTTCCGGGAAGCGCGGACGGCTGACAGACTCCTCCCGTGCCCGACTTCGACATGCTTGTCATCGGATCAGGACCGGGCGGCCAGAAGGCCGCCATCGCCGCGGCCAAGCTCGGTCGCCGGGTGGCGATCGTCGACCGCCCCGACATGGTCGGGGGCGTCTCCATCCATACGGGGACGGTCCCGTCCAAGACCCTGCGCGAGGCGGTGCTCTACCTCACCGGGCTCAGCCAGCGTGACCTGTACGGCCAGAGCTACCGGCTCAAGGAAGAGATCACCGTCGCGGACCTGACGGCCCGTACGCAGCACGTGGTCAGCCGTGAGGTCGACGTCGTGCGCAACCAGCTGGCCAGGAACCAGATCACGCTGCTCTCGGGCACCGGGCGGTTCGTGGACGACCACACCGTGGCCGTACGGGACGGCGCGGGCCAGGACCGGCTGCTGACCGCCGACCACATCGTCATCGCGACGGGCACGCGCCCGGCACGCCCCTCGACCGTGGAGTTCGACGACCGTACGGTCATGGACTCGGACAGCGTCCTCAACATGGCCGACGTGCCGCGGTCCATGGTGATCGTGGGCGCCGGGGTCATCGGCATGGAGTACGCGTCCATGTTCGCGGCCCTCGGCAGCAAGATCACCGTGGTGGAACAGCGCGACGGCATGCTGGACTTCTGCGACGTCGAGGTCGTGGAGGCGCTCAAGTACCGCCTGCGGGACCTGGCCGTGACGTTCCGGTTCGGCGAGACGGTCGCGGCGGTGGAGCGGCACGAGCACGGCACGCTGACCGTCCTGGAGAGCGGCAAGAAGATAGCCGCCGACGCGGTGATGTACTCGGCGGGGCGCCAGGGGCTGACGGACGAACTCGACCTGGACAAGGCGGGGCTCAGCGCCGACAAGCGCGGGCGCATCAGTGTGGACGAGCACTACCGCACGACCGTGCCGCACATCTACGCCGTCGGGGACGTCATAGGCTTCCCCGCGCTGGCCGCGACCTCCATGGAGCAGGGCCGCGCCGCCGCGTACCACGCGTGCGACGAGCCGGTGAACGCGATGCACCACCTCCAGCCGATCGGGATCTACACGATTCCGGAGATCAGCTTCATCGGGAAGACCGAGGACCAGCTGACCGACGAGAAGGTGCCGTTCGAGGTCGGCGTCTCGCGCTACCGCGAGCTGGCCAGGGGCCAGATCATCGGCGACACGCACGGCATGCTGAAACTGCTGGTCTCACCGGGGGACCGGCGGCTGCTGGGAGTGCACTGCTTCGGCTCCGGGGCGACCGAGCTGATCCACATCGGCCAGGCCGTGATGGGGTGCGGCGGGACGGTCGACTACCTGGTGGACGCGGTGTTCAACTATCCGACGCTCGCCGAGTCGTACAAGGTCGCGGCGCTCGACGTGACGAACAAGATCCGGCAGATCGACCGCATGGAGCGCTGACGGGACCGCCGCCCGTTCTTCAGGCTACCTGTGCAGTCTGCGGTACGATGCGACCCATGACCGGTCGGAGGAACGAGGCGGCGCGGGCGGCGGTGGACCTGTCGCTCGCCCTGGGCAGGCTGCGGGGACGGTTGCGCGCGGAGGGCGGTCCCGGCTCGTCGGTGTGGACCAGGAGCCAGCTCGCCGCCCTGCACCGGGTGGCCGGCGGGCCGCCCGCCACGACCAGCGACCTGGCGGCGGCGGAGTACATGCGCCCCCAGTCGATGGCGCAGACGCTGGCCGCGCTGGAGAAGGGCGGGCTCATCACCCGCCACCCCGACCCCGACGACGGCCGCCGGTTCCTGGTGGTGGCCACGGACGAGGGGCGGGACGTGCTGCGCGCCGCCATGGAGGGGCGCGAGGCGTGGCTGGCGTACGCCATCGAGACGACGCTGAGCCCCGCGGAGCTGGCGGCCCTGCCGGGGCTGATCGAGGTGCTCGACCGGCTGGCCGCGTCCCCGCCCGGCGTACCGTCGCACCGCTCAGGCTGAGGGCGGCCGGCGGTCCGCGAGGAGGCCGAAGAGCAGGTCGTCGGTCCACTCGCCCTTGAACCAGCTGAACGCGGGACGCAGGCCCTCGCGCTGGAAGCCGACCCGTTCCAGCAGGTGGGCGGAGCGGGTGTTGCGGAGGTCGCACTCCGCCGACACCCTGCGCAGGCCGCGCGCGAACAGGTCGTCGAGCACGGCCCGTACGGCCTCCGTGGCGTAGCCGTGGCCCTGCCGGTCGGCGGCGAGCGTGAAGCCCAGGTCGGCCTGCATCAGGTTCTCGTGCAGGTTCACCCCGACGTCGCCGATCAGGCAGCCGTCGGCCTTGAGCTCGATCGCGTACTGGAACCAGCCGGGCAGGGCGGGGTCGTCGGCGGCGAACTTCTTGACGAGCGCCGCGGCCTCCTCGACGGGCACCGGCGCGGTCCAGCCCTGGTAGCGGGCGACGTCCGGGTCGGACCGGTAGGCCGAGAAGGCGGGCACGTCGTCGGCCCGGAAGTGGCGCAGGCGGAGCCGGGGGGTTTCGAGCAGCACGGCCCAACCTTCTCACGAACCCTCGCGGGGCGCCGCCGCATTACGCCTGATTTGTTGACCGGCGGTCGACCGGCGACAAATATGGCGCAACACCGGACAGCCATCGCAAACAAACACCAAACACCACCTAGATGCCCACTTCGGCAAGAACGTTGACAGTGTCCAGTTCGGCTTGAGAGAGTGAAGTTGATCGACATTGATGTCAAATTGCTTAATTGATTGCTCCCGGTGCGGAGCGCGAGCGTTGACCGGGGTGCGGAGATGTCTGGATCACATGGCGGCCGTCGTGAATTGATGGCCGGGCAGCTCGGCGTGTGGCACGCGCAGCAAATGAATCCAGACAATCCGATCTACAACATGGGTGAATACATAGAGATTCACGGAGAGGTGAACACCGGCGTCTTCGAAGCGGCCGTGCGAAGAGTCGTCCGGGAAGTCGACTGTTTTCATCTGCGATTCGAGGGGGCGGCGGACCTGCTCCCGCAGCAGCGTTTCGACGCGCGGGACGATTGGCCGTTCCACGTGATCGACGTGAGCGGTGAGGGAGATCCCCGTTCCGCCGCGGAGACGTGGATGCGGGCGGACATGCGACGTCCGGCGGATCTCCGGGGCGGCGAACTCTTCGCCGAGGCGCTGTTCAAGGTGGGGGAAGACCACTTCTTCTGGTACCAGCGAATACACCACATCATCGCGGACGGACTCGCGGGACCCGGGATAGCCGCCCGGGTGGCCGCGGTGTACACGGCACTGCTGGCCGGCGAATCCCTCGCGGACAGTACGCTTCCCTCAAGTTCCGTACTGATGGACGCCGACGCCGATTACCGGGCGTCCGCGGAATTCGAAGCGGACCGGGAGTACTGGACGGAGCGGCTTTCCGATCGCCCCCGGACGGTCAGCCTGAGCGGCCGGGAGCCGTCCACCACACCGAATGAACTGACCCGTCACACGCTCCGCATCCCGCCCGAGGCCGCCGCGGAACTCAGAAGCTCCGCCCGTCGGCTGGGAACGAGCCTCTCGGGACTGTCCATCGCCGCGAGCGCCGCCTATCTGCACCGCGCGACGGGGCAGGAGGACATCATTCTCGGGGTCCCTGTCATGGGCAGGAAAACCGCGCTGCGAGACGTCCCGGGAATGACGGCGAATATTATTCCCCTGCGCCTCACCGTGCAGCCGAAGGCCACGGTGAGGGAATTCGTGAAGCAGGTGTCCCGCGGGGTGAGAGATGCCTTACGGCATCAGCGATACCGCTACGAGGACATCCTCAGAGACCTCAAGCTCGTGGGGCGCGGCGGGCTCTACCCTCTGCTGGTCAATATCGTCTCGTTCGACTACAGCCTGAGATTCGGCGACGCCCCCAGCACGGCGCACGGGCTCGGCGGCATCAATTTCAACGACCTGTCGGTCTCGGTGTACGACAGGTCGTCCGACGGAAGCATGTCCGTGGTCGTGGACGCCAACCCGGATCTCTACAGCCGGGGAGCGGTGCGCGAGCACGCCGCGCGATTCCTTGACGTGATGGGCTGGATGGCGCGTTCCACCACGGAGGAGCGACTGCACCAGATCACGCTGATGAGCCGCTCCGAGCGGCGCCTGGTTCTCACCGACTGGAACGACACAGCCCGTGAGGTACCTGCGGCAACACTGCCGGAGCTGTTCCAGAGCCAGGCCGCACGCACCCCGGACGCGGTCGCGGTGGTCTTCGAGGGCGTGGAGGTCAGTTACGCGGACCTCGACGCCCGGGCGAACCGCCTCGCCCGGCTGCTGATCGACCGGGGTGTGGGACCCGAATCCCTGGTCGCGGTCATGATGCACCGCTCCGTGGACCTCGTCGTCGCGCTCCTCGCGGTGCTCAAGGCCGGTGGCGCGTACGTGCCCGTCGATCCGGACTACCCGGCCGACCGCGTCACGTACCTCCTCACCGACGCCCGACCCCTCCTCGTCCTCACCAGCACGGACCTCGCCCCCCGCCTCACCGACAGCCACCCGCCGTACGTGGCCGTCGACGCGCCACAGGCCATCGGCGCGCGGGCGGACATCCAGGACACCGGCCCCACCGACGCCGAACGCCGTACCGCCCTGCTCCCCACCCACCCCGCCTACGTCATCTACACCTCCGGCTCCACCGGACAGCCCAAGGGGGTGGCCGTACCTCACGCGGGTGTCGTCAACTGGCTGACCTGGTTGCAGGGCACCTACCGTCTGACCGCGTCCGACCGGGTGTTGCAGAAGACCCCCTTCGGTTTCGACGTGTCGGTACGGGAGTTCTTCTGGCCGCTGCTCCAGGGGGCCACGCTGGTGGTCGCCAAGCCCTCGGGCCATCGCGATCCCACCTATCTGGCCGGGTTGATCCAGCGCGAACGTGTCACGATCGCGCACTTCGTCCCGTCCTTGCTCCAGGTCTTCCTCCACGAACCGGACGCCGGCGCCTGTACCGACCTGCGAGCTGTGTTCTGTAGTGGTGAAGCACTCTCCACCGAGGTCGCCGGGCAGTTCCGGAACGTGCTGGCCGTTCCGCTCCACAACCTCTACGGTCCCACCGAGGCGTCGGTCGAGGTCACCGCGTGGACGTGTGACAGCGACACCGGCACTGACGCTGATACTGACACTCACGCCGGCAGGAGCGGTGTCCCGATCGGCCGCCCGGTGTGGAACACCCAGGTGTATGTCCTGGACGCGGCGCTGCGGCCGGTGCCGGTGGGCAGCGCGGGTGAGTTGTACCTGGCCGGGGTGCAGCTGGCCCGTGGCTACCTCGGGCGGCCGGGGCTGACCGCGCAGCGGTTCGTCGCCAACCCGTTCGGTGGCCGGGGCGAGCGGATGTACCGTACCGGCGACCTGGCCCGCTGGAACGCCGACGGGCAGCTGGAGTATCTGGGCCGTACGGACGACCAGGTGAAGATCCGGGGCTTCCGGATCGAGTTGGGAGAGATCGAGGCGACGCTGAGCGCGCACCCGGACGTCGCCCAAGCGGCGGTGACCGTACGTGAGGACCACCCCGGCGACCAGCGCCTGGTCGGCTACCTCGTCCCGGCGAACAACTCCGCGGGTACGGACATCGCCGCGATACGGAAGCATGTGCGCGGTGTGCTGCCGGAGCACATGGTGCCGTCCGCACTGGTGGTGCTGGACGCGCTGCCGTTGACCGTGAACGGCAAGCTGGACCGCAGGGCCCTGCCCGCTCCGGACCGTCGGGCGACCGACAGCGGCCGGGGGCCGGCCACGGTGCGGGAGGAACTCCTCTGCTCGGTGTTCGCCGAGATCCTGGGCCTGCCCACGGTCGGCGTCGAGGACAACTTCTTCGAACTGGGCGGGCACTCACTGCTCGCCACCCGGCTCGTGAGCCGTATCCGATCGGTCCTCGGGGCCGAGGTCCCGATCCGGACGCTGTTCGAGGCACCCACACCCGCCGCCCTGGCCGAGCGACTGGCCTCCTCCGGTGCAAGGCGGCCACCGCTGGTACGGGCGGAGCCGACGGAGCGGGCGCCGCTGTCGTTCGCGCAACAGCGGTTGTGGTTCCTGGGCGAGTGGGAAGGCCCGTCGGCCACGTACAACATCCCCGCCGCCCTGCGCCTGACCGCGCCCGTGGAGGTCGGCGCTCTCCAGGCGGCCCTGTGCGACGTGGTCGGCCGGCACGAGGTCCTGCGCACCGTGTTCGCGACGGTGGACGGGCAGCCCTGCCAGCGGATCCTGCCGCGCGAAGACGTCGTGGTCCCCCTCGGGGTCGAACGGGCAGCCGGCCTCCACGCCGCCCTCACCCGGATCGCGGGGCACCACTTCGATCTGGCCCAGGAGATCCCGCTCCGGGCGTGGCTGTTCGAAACCGGTCCTGACGAGCACGTCCTGATGATCATGGTGCATCACATCGCGGGGGACGGGTGGTCCCTGGCCCCGCTGACGCGGGATCTGACGGCCGCGTACGAGGCCCGATCCGCCGGCCGGCCCCCGGAGTGGGTGCCACTGCCGGTGCAGTACGCCGACTACAGCCTGTGGCAGCGCGAGCTGCTGGGTGACGAAGCCGATCCCGACAGCCTTCTGACCGAGCAGCTGGCCTATTGGCGCCGGGCGCTGGCCGGCCTGCCCGAGGAGTTGGCGCTGCCGTTCGACCGGTCGCGTCCCCCGGTCGTCTCCCATCGGGGTGGCAGTGTCGCACTCACCATGGACGCGCGCCTGCACCAAGGGTTGGCCGAGCTGGCCCGGGTGCAGGGTGTGACGGTGTTCATGGTGGTGCAGGCGGCGTTGGCCGTCCTGCTGCACCGGCTGGGGGCGGGAGACGACATTCCCCTCGGCACCCCGATCGCCGGGCGCACCGACGAGGCACTGGACGATCTGGTGGGGTGCTTCGTCAACACCCTCGTCCTGCGCTCGGACCTGTCCGGCGATCCGACTTTCTTGGACCTGCTGGCCAGAACACGGGAGACGGACCTCGGCGCCTACACGCACCAGGATGTGCCGTTCGAGCGGCTGGTGGAGGACCTGGCCCCGACCCGCTCGATGGCCCGCCATCCGCTGTTCCAGATCATGCTCACCCTCCAGAACTCCGCCGAAACGCGGCTCGACCTGGCCGGGTCGGCCATCGGGGCGCTGCCTCCGGGCGTCCTTCCCGCCAAGTTCGACCTGGACTTCCAGATCGCCGAGCGGATCACCGACGATGGCACCCCGGCGGGCCTGACCGGACTGGTCGTCTACGCCACCGACCTGTTCGATCAGGCGAGTGCCGAGGCGATCGCACAGCGCTTCCTCCTGGTCCTGGAGAGGGTGACCGCGCATCCGACGGTGCCGGTCAGCCGGGTCGACGTCCTGGACAGCGCGGAGCGGGAGCTGATCCTGTCCGGGTGGAACGGCACCACCCACGAGGTTCCACCGACCACGTTGACCGACCTGTTCGAAGCCCAGGTCACCCGTACCCCCGACGCGACGGCGGTGGTGTTCGACGGCACCGAGACGACCTACGCGGAGTTGAACGCCCGCGCCAACCGGCTGGCCCGCGTCCTCGTGCGCGGGGGCGCCCGGCCGGAAGAACGGGTGGCGGTGATGATGGACGGCTCCGCCGACCTCGTCGTCGCGCTCCTCGCCGTGGTCAAGACCGGCGCCTCGTACGTCCCGATCGACCCGGCCTACCCCGCCGACCGCATCACCTACACGCTCGACGACGCCCGCACCACCCTGCTGGTCACACACCAGGCCTTGGCGGGCGCGGTGGGTGACGGTGTGACACGCGTCCTCACGGATGCCCCGGACACCACGGCGGTCCTGTCCACCATGGCCGCGGAGAACCTGACGGACCACGAGCGAGGAGCGCCGCTCCTCCCCGATCACCCCGCCTACGTGATCTACACGTCCGGCTCCACGGGACGCCCCAAGGGCGTCGTGGTGAGCCACGCGGCGGTCTGCTCGTACCTCGCCTGGGCGAGCGGCGCGTATCCCGGGCTGCGTGGTCGGACCGTGCTGCACTCGTCGGCCGCGTTCGACCTGACCGTGACACCGTTGTACGGCACGCTGGTCTCGGGTGGCGCCCTGCACATCGCGGACATCCGGGACGGGCTTCCGGCCGGTCCGGCACCCACCTTCCTGAAGGTGACGCCCAGCCACCTGGGTCTGCTGTGCGAAGAGCCCGCCGGATCCTTCCCCCGGGGAGACCTGGTCGTCGGCGGTGAGAGTCTCGCGGGCGAGCAGCTCGCGCGGTGGCGGTCCGCGCACCGGGACGTCCTGATCACCAATGAGTACGGTCCGACCGAGGCGGCCGTCGGATGTGTCATCTTCACCGTCCGCCCCGGGGACCCGGAGGTGCCGGGTGGCGTCCCCGTCGGCCGCCCCGTTCCGAACATGAGAGCGTTCGTGCTGGACGCGGCGTTGCGGCCGGTGCCGGTGGGCGTGGCGGGTGAGTTGTACGTCTCCGGCGCCCAACTGGCACGCGGGTATCACGCCCGGCCGGGGCTGACCGCGCAGCGGTTCGTCGCCAACCCGTTCGGAGGTCCGGGCGAGCGGATGTACCGCACCGGCGACCTCGCCCGCTGGAACACCGACGGACAACTGGAGTATCTAGGCCGCACGGACGACCAGGTCAAGATCCGTGGCTTCCGTATCGAACCGGGCGAGATCGAAGCCGCGCTCACCGCCCACCCGAACGTGGCCCAGGCAGCGGTGGTCGTACGCGAGGACCACCCCGGGGACAAACGCCTCGTCGGCTACCTCGTCCCCCACGGTGGCACCACTCCTCCGGTGGACAGAGCCGCGCTGCGCGCTCGTCTTGGCGAGGTGCTGCCGGAGTACATGGTGCCGTCCGCGCTGGTGATACTGGACGCGTTGCCGTTGACGGTGAACGGCAAGCTGGACCGTGGGGCCCTGCCCGCTCCGGAGCATCAATCGACGGACGGGGGGCGGGAGGCGTCGACGGTGCAGGAGGAACTCCTGTGCTCGGCGTTCGCCGAGATCCTGGGCCTGCCCAGCGTCGGCGTGGACGACAACTTCTTCGCACTCGGCGGCCACTCACTGCTCGCGGTACGGGTGGTGAGCCGCATCCGGTCGGTGTTCGGAGCCGAGGTCCCGATCCGGACGCTGTTCGAAGCTCCCACTCCGGCTGCCCTGGCCGGCCGGTTGGCCTCCTCCCGCGCGAGGCGGCAACCGCTGGTACGGGTGGAGCGGACGGAGCGAGTGCCGTTGTCGTTCGCGCAACAGCGGTTGTGGTTCCTTGGCGAGTGGGAAGGGCCGTCGGCCACGTACAACGTTCCGGTGGCTCTGCGGCTGAGCGGTGACCTCGACGTCGAAGCGCTGCGGATGGCGTTGGGTGACGTGGTGGCCCGGCACGAGGTGCTGCGGACGGTCTTCCCCGCCGAGGAAGGCAGGCCGTACCAGCGCATTCTTGCCCCGGCTGCTTCCACTTTCGATCTGCCGGTGGTCGAGGTGGGTCGGGAGGGCCTGACGGAGGCGGTTGCCGGGCTGACCGGTCATGCCTTCGACTTGAGCGCTGAGCCTCCTTTGCGGGCGTGGCTGCTGCGAGTGGGGCCTGATGAGTGCGTATTGGTGATGGTCATGCATCACATCGCCGGTGACGGATGGTCGATGGGACCGCTCGCGCGTGACGTGTCGGTCGCGTACACGACCCGTACCGCCGGGCGGGTGCCCGGGTGGGAGCCGTTGGCGGTGCAGTACGCGGACTACACGCTGTGGCAGCGCGAGTTGCTCGGTGGGGAGTCCGACCCGGACAGCCTGCTCAACGAGCAACTGGGCTACTGGCGCAAGGCTTTGGACGGGATACCGCAGGAGCTGGTGCTGCCGTTCGACCGGCCACGGCCGACAGTGGCCTCCCATCGTGGCGGCCGGGTGGACGTCCTTGTGCCGGCCGAGGTGCATGCCCGGGTCGCCGAACTGGCCCGCGCCCAGGGCGTGACCGTGTTCATGGTGCTCCAGGCCGCGTTGGCGGTACTGCTCTCCCGGATGGGCGCGGGCAACGACATTCCCGTAGGGACCCCGATCGCCGGACGCACCGACGAAGCACTGAACGACGTCGTCGGATTCTTCGTCAACACCCTCGTGATACGGACCGACCTGTCCGACGACCCGCCTTTCGCCGGCCTGCTGGAACAGGTCCGAGAGAACAGCCTCGCCGCGTTCGCGCATCAAGACGTGCCCTTCGAGCGACTGGTCGAAGACCTCTCACCCGCCCGCTCCATGGCCCGCCACCCACTCTTCCAAGTCATGCTCACGCTGGAGAACAACACCCAGGCCGTGCTGGACCTGCCTGGTGTCGACGCCACCCTCCTGCCCGCCGGCGAGCCGGTGGCCAAGTTCGACCTCGCCTTCACCCTGGCCGAGACCTTCCACACCGACGCCGACACCGGTAGTCGGCCGGCCGGTCTGCACGGCGGTATCGACTACGCCCGCGATCTGTTCGACGCGGAGACGGTCGAGACCCTGGCCGCGCGGTTCCTCCGTGTCCTGGACGCCGTCAGCGGCAACCCCCACCAGCACGTCACCGCCATCGAGGTTCAGGATCCGGCGGAGCGGCGGCGGGTCCTGGTCGAGTGGAACGACACCGCCCGCGACGTGCCCGCCGTAACGCTGCCGGAGCTGTTCCAGACCCAGGCCGCCCGCACCCCGGACGCGGTCGCGGTGGTCTTCCAGGGCGTAGAGGTCAGGTACGCGGACCTCAACGCTCGGGCCAACCGCCTCGCCCGCCTCCTGATCGACCGGGGCGTAGGACCCGAGTCGCCGGTCGCGGTCATGATGCACCGCTCCGTGGACCTCGTCGTCGCCCTCCTCGCGGTGGCCAAGGCCGGTGGCGCGTACGTACCCGTCGACCCGGACTACCCCGCCGAGCGGATCTCCTATCTCCTCACCGACGCCCAGCCCGTCCTCGTACTCACCAGCACGAGCCTGGTCTCCCGCCTCGGCAGTGGAGCGCTGTCGTACCTGACCGTCGACGCTCCCCGTACCACCATCGCACTGGAGGGTCTCGAACACACCGACCCCACCGACGCCGAACGCCGTGCCCCACTGCTGCCCGCCCACCCCGCCTACGTCATCTACACCTCCGGCTCGACCGGACAGCCCAAGGGCGTGACCGTCACCCACCGAGGACTGCCGAGTCTGACCACCGCACAGGCGGAGGAGCTCTCGATCACGGCGGGCAGCCGGATGCTCCAGTTCGCCTCGGCGAGCTTCGACGCGGCGATCTGGGAGACGGTGACGGCCCTGTGCAACGGCGCCTGCCTCGTCATGGCCCCGCGGCACGACCTGCTCCCGGGTCCGGCGCTCGTCCGCCTCGTAGCGGAGCGGTCGGTCACCCACGCACTCCTGCCCCCGGCCGTACTGGCCCTCCTGGAACCGGACAGTCTGCCGTCGATCACGACCCTCGTCACCGGCGGCGAAGCCCTGAACCAGCACCTGGCCAACCGCTGGGCCGCCGGGCGCCGGCTCGTCAACGCCTACGGACCGACGGAATCCACCGTCTGCGCCACCACCACCGCGCCCCTCTCGCCCCACGCACACCACACACCACGCATCGGCACGCCCGTCCCCAACAGCCGGGTCTACGTTCTGGACGCGGCGTTGCGGCCGGTGCCGGTGGGTGTCGCAGGTGAGTTGTACGTCTCCGGCGCGGGCCTGGCCCGTGGCTACCACGCCCGGCCGGGACTGACCGCACAGCGGTTCGTCGCCAACCCGTTCGGAGGTCCGGGCGAGCGGATGTACCGCACCGGCGACCTCGCCCGCTGGAACACCGACGGACAACTGGAATACCTGGGCCGTACCGACGACCAGGTGAAAATCCGCGGGTTCCGTATCGAACCGGGCGAGATCGAAGCCGCACTGCTGACCCACCCGGACGTCGCCCAGGCAGCGGTGACGGTACGTGAGGACCACCCCGGCGACCGACGCCTCGTCGGCTACCTCGTCCCCGCCCACAGTCGCACACGCACGGTCGACGCCGCCGCCCTGCGCACCCACCTCGGCCTGACACTCCCCGAGTACATGGTGCCGTCCGCCCTGGTGGTGCTGGACGCCCTGCCGCTGACGGCGAACGGGAAGCTGGACCGCAAGGCCCTGCCCGCACCGGAGCACCGGCGGACCGACGGCGGCCGGGGGCCGGCCACCGTGCAGGAGGAGATCCTGTGCGGGGTGTTCGCCGAAGTCCTGGGCCTGCCCACCGTCGGCGTGGACGACAACTTATTCGAACTCGGCGGCCACTCACTGCTCGCGGTACGGGTGGTGGAGCTGCTGCGCGGCCGGGGGATATCCGTTGACGTACGGTCGTTGTTCGCGGCGCCGACCGCTGCCGGACTGGCCGCGTCGGAGGGCCGGGCCGAGGTGGCGGTGCCGGAGAACCGGATTCCGCACGACGCCGTCGCCCTCTCTCCCGACCTGCTTCCCCTGGTGGACCTGACCCAGGAGGAGATCGACCGGATCGTGGCCCGGATTCCCGGCGGGGCGGGCAACGTGGCCGACGTCTACCCGCTGGCTCCGCTCCAGGAAGGGATCCTCTTCCATCACCTGATGGATGACTCCGGTGACGGAACCGATGTGTATGTGCTGCCGGTGCTGTTGGGGTTCGACTCCCGGCAGCGGCTCGACAGGTTCCTGGAGGCACTTCAGAAGGTCGTCGACCGGCATGACATCCTGCGGACCGCCGTCGTGTGGGAAGGGCTGCGCGAACCGGTCCAGGTGGTGGTACGCCACGTCGCGATCCCGGTGGAAGGCGTCGATCTGCCCGGGGGCCCTGACGATGAGGTGACCGGCCGGATGCTGGCCGCGTGCCCCGCGTCGATGGACATCGGCCGGGCGCCGCTGATCCGCGTGTACACGGCGGCCGGTCCGGTGAAGGGTCAGTGGCTCGGGCTCGTCCAGGCCCATCACCTGATCTCGGACCACACCACACTGGACATGCTGCTGGAGGAGGTGCGCTCGTTCGTCGAGGGCCGTGAGGACACCCTGCCGGCGCCTCTGCCGTTCCGGAACTTCGTTGCCCAGGCCCGCCTTCGGGTGGCGCAGGAGGAACACCGGAGGTACTTCTCCACCCTCCTGGGGGACGTGACCGAGCCGACGGCGCCGTTCGGCCTGCTCGACGTCCGTGGCGACGGAACCGGAGTGACGGAGTTCCGTCGGGTCATGGATACGGAACTCGCACGGCGGCTGCGCGACCGGTCACGCCGACTGGGCGTGAGCCCGGCCACGGTCCTGCATGTCGTGTGGGCGCGGGTTCTGGCGGCCACCACGGGCCGGGACGACGTCGTCTTCGGCACGGTCCTGTTCGGCCGCATGGCCGCGGGAAGCGGCGCGGACCGCGTTCTCGGCCTGTTCATCAACTCCCTGCCGGTACGGGTGCGGACTCGGGACGCGGAAGTGGGGGACACGGTCCGGTCCGTGCAGAACCAGCTGGCGGACCTGCTCGTCCATGAGCACGCGCCTTTGAAACTGGCCCGGCAGGCCAGCGGTATCACCGCGGACACCCCGCTGTTCACCTCACTCTTCAACTACCGGCATTCCAGGAGCGCCGAGCCGGGGACGGACCACGGCCTCGACGGCATCGCGGTGCTGTACGACCAGGAGCGGACGAACTATCCGATCGCACTGAGCGTGGACGACGCCAGTGACGGATTCACCCTCACCGTGCAGGTCGCCGACCCTGTGTCGGGGGAAGCACTGTGCGGCCTGGTCCATACGGCGGCCGAAGGCGTCGTCTCCGCACTGGAAACAGCACCGCACCAGCAGATCGGCGCGGTGGACGTCCTCGGTCCCGGGGAGCGGGAGCGGGTCCTGGCCGAGTGGAACGACACCGCCCGCGACGTGCCCGCCGTAACGCTGCCCGAGCTGTTCCAGGCACAGGCCTCCCGTACGCCGGACGCGGTCGCTGTCGTCTTCGAGGAGGGGGAAGTCAGTTACGCGGAACTCAACGCCCGGGCCAACCGCCTCGCCCGCCTCCTGATCGACCGGGGCGTAGGACCCGAGTCGCCGGTGGCGGTCATGATGCACCGCTCCGTCGACCTCGTCGTCGCCCTCATCGCGGTGACCAAGGCCGGTGGCGCGTACGTACCCGTCGACCCGGACCACCCCGCCGAGCGGATCGCCTACGTTCTCACCGACGCCCAGCCCCTGCTGGTGCTCACCAGCACGGACCTGGCCTCCCGCCTCACCGACGGCCATCCGCCGTACGTGGCTGTCGACGCCACCAGGACCGTCACCGCTCTCGCGGACATCCAGGAGACCAATCCCACCGACGCCGAACGCCACACCGCCCTGCTGCCCGCCCACCCCGCCTACGTGATCTACACCTCCGGCTCCACCGGACGACCGAAGGGTGTGACCGTCACCCACCGAGGACTGCCGACCCTGGCCGCCGCGCAGTCGGAGGAATTCGCGATCACAGCAGGCAGCCGGGTGCTCCAGTTCGCCTCGGCGAGCTTCGACGCGGCGATCTGGGAGACGGTGATGGCCCTGTGCAACGGCGCCCGCCTCGTCACAGCCGCATCGCACGACCTGCTGCCGGGCCCGGCGCTCGTCCGCCTGATCGCGGAACGGTCGGTCACCCACGCCACCCTGCCTCCCGCCGTGCTGGCTCTCCTGGAACCGGACAGCCTGCCGTCGATCACCACCCTCGTCACCGCCGGTGAGGCCCTCAGCGGTGACCTGGCGACCCGTTGGGCCGCCGGCCGCCGTCTCGTCAATGCCTACGGACCGACGGAATCCACCGTCTGCGCCACCACCACCGACCCCCTCTCCCCCGACGAACTCAGCACACCGCCCATCGGCAGCCCCATCGCCAACACCCAGCTCTATGTACTGGACGCGGCCTTGCGACCGGTGCCGCCCGGGGTGGCGGGTGAGTTGTACATCGCGGGCGCAGGGCTGGCCCGTGGCTACCTCAACCGGCCGGAGCTGACCGCGCAGCGGTTCGTCGCGAACCCGTTCGGAGGTCCGGGCGAGCGGATGTACCGTACCGGCGACCTGGCGAAATGGCGGCCGGACGGTGTCCTGGACTTCCTGGGCCGTACGGACGACCAGGTGAAGGTCCGTGGGTTCCGTATCGAGTTGGGTGAGATCGAGGCCACGCTCACCGCGCATCCGTCGGTGGCCCAGGCAGCGGTGACGGTACGCGAGGACCATCCCGGGGACAAACGTCTGGTCGGCTATCTCGTCCCCCGCGGTGGCACCACTCCTCCGGTGGACGGTGCCGCGCTGCGCGGTCGTCTTGGCGCGGTGCTGCCGGAGTACATGGTGCCGTCCGCGCTGGTGGTGCTGGACGCTCTGCCACTGACGGTGAACGGCAAGCTGGACCGCAGGGCCCTGCCCGCTCCGGACTACCGGCCGACCGACAGTGGCCGGGGGCCCGCCACCGCGCGCGAAGAGATCTTGTGCTCGGTGTTCGCCGAAGTCCTGGGCCTGCCCGGCGTCGGCGTGGACGACAACTTCTTCGCGCTCGGCGGCCACTCACTGCTCGCGGTCCAGCTGACCAACAGGATCCGGACGGATCTGGGGGTGGAGGTCGCGATGCGGGCGCTGTTCGAGGCGCCGACCGTGGCCGGACTCGCGCGACGGCTGACCGATTCGGGTACTGCACGTCCGGCGCTGGCGGCGATGACGCGCCCCGAGGAGACACCGGTCTCCTTCGCACAGCAACGGCTCTGGTTCCTGGGCGAGTTGGAAGGTCCGTCGGCGACCTACAACATCCCGTTGGCTCTGCGGCTGAGCGGTGACCTCGACGTCGAGGCGTTGCGGACGGCGCTGGGTGATGTGGTGGGTCGGCACGAGGTGCTGCGGACGGTCTTCCCGGCCGAGGAGGGCAGAACGTATCAGCAGATCCTTCCCCCACCTTCCTCTTTTGATCTGCCGGTGGTCGAGGTGGAGCAGGAGGATCTGGCAGCGGCGATTGCCGGGCTGGCGGGTCATGCGTTCGATCTGGCGGCTGAGCTTCCTCTACGGGCGTGGCTGCTGCGGGTGGGACCGCGTGAGTCCGTACTGGTGATGGTGGTGCATCACATCGCCGGTGACGGATGGTCGATGGGACCGCTGGCGCGAGATGTGTCGCTCGCATACGCGGCACGGTCCTCGGGCCGGATACCCGTGTGGGAGCCGTTGGCGGTGCAGTACGCGGACTACACCCTGTGGCAGCGCGAGCTGCTCGGCGCGGACACCGACCCGGACAGCCTCCTGAACGAGCAACTGGGCTACTGGCGCAAGGCTTTGGACGGGATACCGCAGGAGCTGGTGCTGCCGTTCGACCGGCCACGGCCGACAGTGGCCTCCCATCGCGGCGGCCGGGTGGACGTCCGCGTCCCGGCCGAGGTGCATGCCCGGGTCGCCGAACTGGCCCGCGCCCAGGGCGTCACTGTGTTCATGGTGCTCCAGGCCGCGTTGGCGGTACTGCTGTCCCGGATGGGCGCGGGCAACGACATTCCCGTAGGGACCCCGGTCGCCGGACGCACCGACGAAGCACTGAACGACGTCGTCGGATTCTTCGTCAACACCCTCGTGATACGGACCGACCTGTCCGACGACCCGTCCTTCGCCGGCCTGCTGGAACAGATCCGAGACAACAGCCTCGCCGCCTTCGCGCATCAAGACGTGCCCTTCGAGCGACTGGTCGAAGACCTCGCACCCGCCCGCTCCATGGCCCGCCACCCACTCTTCCAAGTCATGTTCGCCTTGCAGAACAACGCCCCGGCGGTACTGGACCTGCCCGGCATTCACACCGAATCGCTGCCCACCGGCGAACCGGCCGCCAAATTCGACCTGTTCCTCAGCCTGAGCGAAACCTTCCACACCGACGCCGACGCCCACACCGGCAATCGCCCCGCCGGTCTGCACGGCGGAATCGACTACGCCCTCGACCTGTTCGACGCGGAAACGGTCGAGACCCTGGCCGACCGGTTCGTCCGCGTCCTGGACACGGTCACCGGGGAACCGCACCAGCGGGTCAGCGGGGTGGACGTGTTGTCGGCGACGGAGCGGCACCAGGTGGTGGCGGGGTGGAACGAGACCGTCCGGGAGGTGCCCGCGGCGGCGCTGCCCGAGCTGTTCCAGGCCCGGGTCGCGAAGCATCCTGATGCGGTCGCGGTGGTCTTCGGTGGCGATGAGGTGACTTACGCGCAGCTCGACCAGCGTGCGAACCGGCTTGCCCGGTTGCTGATCCGGCGCGGTATCGGTCCCGAGTGCATCGTGGGGCTGGCCGTGCCCCGCTCGGTGGACCTGATCGTCGGTCTGCTGGCGGTGCTCAAGTCGGGCGCCGGTTACCTGCCGATCGATCCCCGGTATCCGGCCGAGCGGATCGCCTTCATGCTGGCCGACGCCGTCCCCTCCCTGACGCTGACCACCACAGAGGTCGCCGACCGCCTGGCCGCCGGGCCCACGCTCCTGCTGGACGACCCCGTGGTTGTCGCCGAAGTCGGCGCACTGCCGGCCGGCGCTCCCGGCGACGAGGAGCGGACCGGTCCGCTGCTGCCGAAGCACCCCGCGTACCTGATCTACACCTCCGGCTCGACCGGCCGTCCCAAGGGGGTGGTGATGTCGTGTGGCGCGCTGGTCAACCTGATGTCCTGGCACGCTTCCGCGATCCCCGCCGAGGACGGATCGCGGGTCGCCCAGTTCACCGCGATCAGCTTCGACGTCTCGGCCCAGGAGATCCTTTCGACTCTCCTGGACGGCAGGACCCTGGTGATACCCGACGAAGAGATCCGGCGCGACCCGGAGGAGTTCGTGGTGTGGTTGAGGGAGCAGAAGGCGACCGAGTTGTACGCCCCCCACCTGATGGTGGAGGCACTGGGCGAGGCACGGGCGGAACGGGGCACGGATCTGCCGTGCCTGCGCCATGTCTCCCAGGCCGGCGAGGCCCTTGTGCTCAATGACCGGGTCCGTGACCTGTGCGGGACGGCCGGGACCGTACTGCACAACCACTACGGTCCGTCCGAGACCCACGTGGTCACCGCGTACACACTCCCGACGGACCCGGAGGCATGGCCCCGGGGTGCGGCGCCGATCGGCCGTCCGGTGTGGAACACCCAGGTCTACGTCCTGGACGCGGCGTTGCGGCCCGTACCGGTCGGTGTCGCGGGTGAGTTGTACGTCTCCGGCGCCCAACTGGCGCGCGGGTATCACGCCCGGCCGGGGCTGACCGCGCAGCGGTTCGTCGCCAACCCGTTCGGAGGTCCGGGCGAGCGGATGTACCGCACCGGCGACCTCGCCCGCTGGAACACCGACGGACAACTGGAATACCTGGGCCGTACCGACGACCAGGTCAAGATCCGTGGCTTCCGTATCGAACCGGGCGAGATCGAAGCCGCGCTCACCGCCCACCCGGACGTGGCCCAGGCAGCGGTGGTCCTACGCGAGGACCTCCCCGGGGACAAACGCCTCGTCGGCTACCTCGTCCCCACCCCCCATCGGTCGAACGCCGTCGACACCGCCACCCTGCGCACCCACCTCGGCGCGACGCTTCCCGAGCACATGGTGCCGTCCGCCCTGGTGGTCCTGAAAGCCCTCCCTCTGACACCGAACGGCAAGCTCGACCGCACGGCGCTCCCCGCCCCGGATCCCCGCCCGGCCGACGGCGGCCGGGGGCCGGCCACGGTCCAGGAGGAAATCCTGTGCGGGATCTTCGCCGAGGAACTGAACGTGCCTCACCTCGGCGTCGAGGACAACTTCTTCGAATGCGGTGGCCATTCACTTCTGGCGGTCAGGCTGGTGAGCCGGATTCGCTCGGTCATGAGGGTCGACGTATCCGTCCAGATGCTGATGCAAGCACCCAGTGTCGCCGGACTGGCACATCGTCTGAGCCTCCCCGCGACGCGGGACTCGCTGCGCACGCTTCTCCCCATCAGGACGCACGGGAACCGGCCACCCCTGTTCTGTGTCCATCCGCGATCCGGGTTGAGTTGGTGTTTCGCCCCTCTGGCGGGATTCGTGCCTGCCGGCATCCCCTTGTACGGCCTTCAGGCGCGAGATGCCGACGCCTCGGGCGGGTTGCCGGGGTCCATCCGGGAAATGGCGGAGGAATACGTCAGAGAGCTGCGCACAGTACAACCGTCCGGTCCCTATCACCTGCTGGGCTGGTCCATGGGAGGCCGCGTGGCGCAGGAGATGGCCGTACAACTACAGGAGGACGGCCAGCACGTGGCGCTCGTCATCATGGGTGGCTACGCGCCTGCCCCCATCGACACGCTCGATTCGGCGGAGAAAGCGGCGCAGGGAGCGGCGGAGGAATCGGCGGAACTTGACGAGGCGCCCTCTCTCCATGATCTCGCCGGGCTCCCGGAATACTTCCGGAAGGAGATCTCGGAGGAAGAGGCCGAGGTCAGGGCGCGGATCATCGCGAACAACACCCGCATCTACGTGAAGCACCGCCCTCGGAGATTCCACGGCGATGTCCTGTTCGTCTCGTCGGACGAACTCGACGACGGTTCGGGCCGTTTCATGTGGCAGCCCTATACGTCCGGCCATATCAGCGAGTCGCGACTGCCCTGTTCTCACGACGACATGGCCGATCCCCCCATGCTCTCCCTGCTGTGGGACTCGATTTCCGACTGGCTGTCCACGACCGAGGACCGAGACGGGACCGCATAGGTAATCGTGGACCGTCCCCTCAGAGCCGGCCCGCCTCCACGATCCGGCGCAGGAACTGCCGGGTGCGCTCCTCGCGGGGGGTGCCGAAGACCTCGGACGGGGTGCCGCGTTCCAGCACCACGCCGTCGTCCAGGAAGCACACCTGGTCCGCGACCTCCCGGGCGAAGCCCATCTCGTGGGTGGCCAGGACCATCGTCATGCCCTCGCCCTTGAGGTCCCGTACGACCGACAGCACCTCGCCGACCAGCTCGGGGTCGAGCGCGGCCGTGATCTCGTCGAGGAGCAGCAGCCGGGGCCGTACCGCCAGCGCCCTGACGATCGCCGCGCGCTGCTGCTGGCCGCCGCTGAGGCGGTCCGGGTACTCCCCCGCCTTGTCGGCGAGGCCGAGCCGGGCGAGGAGTTCGCGCGCGGCCGCCTCCGCCTCGGCGCGCTCCACGCCGAGGACGCGGCGGGGGGCGAGGGTGACGTTCTGGAGGACCGTCATGTGCGGGAAGAGGTTGTACGCCTGGAAGACGACGCCGATGCGGCGGCGCACCGCGTCCGGGTCGGTCCTCGGGTCGGTGATCTCCTCGCCGTCGAGGAAGATCGCCCCGTCGTCGATCTCCTCCAGCAGGTTGGCGCAGCGCAGCAGCGTCGACTTGCCGGATCCGGAGGCGCCGATCAGCGCGGTGACGGTGTGCTGCGGGACCTCCAGGCTGACGTCCCGCAGGATGACGCGGTCCCGGCCGAAGGTCTTGCGCACGGACTCCAGCCGCAGCACGGGCGTGTCGTGAGCCTGGTCCTGAGCCTGGCCGTGGGCCTGGTCGGCCGTCATACGGTCCCTCCCTGCGCGCGCCTGCGGTCCATCCGGGCCGTGACCCAGTCGGTGAAGCGGGTCATCGGGATCGTCAGTGCGACGAAGACGAGGCCGGCGACGACGTACGGCGTGTAGTTGAAGTACTTCCCGGCGATGATCTGCGCCGCGTAGACGGCGTCGACCGCGCCGGCGATGGACACGAGGCCCGTGTCCTTCTGGAGCGAGACGAGGTCGTTGAGGAGCGGGGGGACCACCCGCCGTACCGCCTGCGGGAGCACCACGTACCGCAGGGTCTGGGCGCCGGACAGGCCGAGGGAGCGGGCGGCGGCGCGCTGCGAGGGGTGCACGGACTCGATGCCCGCCCGGAAGACCTCGGCGACGTACGCGGAGTAGGTCAGGACGAGCGCGGCGCCGCCGAGCACCACCGGGTCGTTGGTGACGCCCTGGAGCCGGAGGGCCGGCACGCCGAAGACGACCATCAGCAGGCAGATGATCAGGGGCAGCCCGCGGAAGAAGTCGGTGTACGCGGTGGCCAGCGCGCGGACGGGGAAGAAGACCGGGCCGCGCAGCGTGCGGGCGATCGCGAGCAGCATGCCGAGCAGCAGCACGCAGACGCCGCAGATCGCCAGCAGCTTCAGGTTGAGGAGCAGTCCGTCGAGGACGTCCGGCAGCGCCATGCGGGCGTACTCGGCGCTGAAGAACGTCTCGCGGGTGCGCTGCCAGCCGGGCGAGCCGGTGATGACGACGAACAGGACCGCGCCGGTCACGAGGGTGGAGAGGGCGGCGACGGCGGTGGCGCGGCGGGCCCGGGCGCGCTTGAAGCGCTCGCGCTCCAGGCGCCGCGCCGAGGGGGTGTACGGGTCGGGGGCGGCGCTCCCGCCGCCCTCGCCGCTCTCCTTGCGGATGGTGCCAGTGGTCACTTGAGCACCGGGGCGTCCACCGCGTCCGACAGCCACTGCTTCTCCAGCTTCGCGAGCGTGCCGTCCTGGCGCAGCCCGTCGACGGCCCGGGAGACGCAGGAGGTGAGCTTGCTGCCCTTGTCGAGCACCAGGCCGAACTGCTCCGTGGCCCCGCCCGTGTTCGGGAACTGGCCGACGACCTCGGCGTCCGTGACCTCGGCGCCGGTGATGTAGAACGCGGTCGGCAGGTCCACGACGATCGCGTCGACCTGCTTGTTGCGCAGCGCCGACTTGGCGAAGTCGTTCTTCTGGAAGACGGCGGGCTTCTGCGAGGGCTTGATGACGTCGTTGATGGTGTCGAGGCTGGTGGTGCCGACCTGGGCGCCCAGCTTGGCGCCCTTGAGGTCCGCGACGCTCTTCGCCTTGGCGTACGGGGAGCTCTTCAGCGCGATGACGGCCTGGCGCACGTCGTAGTAGCCGGAGGAGAAGTCGACGGCCTGCTTGCGCTCGTCGCTGATGGAGACCTGGTTGATGTCGAAGTCGAAGTCCTTGGCGCCCGGCGAGAAGGAGTTGTTGAACGGGACCGTCTGCCAGACGACCTTGTCCTTGCCGTACCCGAGGGCCTCGGCGACGGAGTACGCGACGGCGGACTCGAATCCCTTGCCGTTCGCCGGGTCGTCCTGGAACCAGGGGGCGTAGGCGGGCTTGTCGGTGCCGATCGTCAGCTTGCCCGCGGCGTGCGTGGCCAGCTTCCCCTTGTCGCAGGCCGGCGCGGCGGCCGACGTTCCGGGGGACGCCGCGTCGTCGGACGACGTGTTGTCCTGCGGGGCGCAGCCACCGACGGTGACCGCGGCTGCGACAAAGAGGGCGGGAAGGCCGATACGGGCTCTGAGGTGCATGGCGGGAGAATCGCATTCCGTGGGCCGTGCTGTCGAGATCACGCGATTGCGATCGTATGAAATCCCACCGATGTACGTTTTCCACTAGGCTCGCTCGTGATGTTCACCCCCCAGGGCCCGTCCCTTCGCGAACTCGCCGTCCAGGCGCTGTCGTCCGTCGAGCACGGTTACGACCTGCTCGCGCCCAAGTTCGACCACACCCCGTTCCGTACGCCGGAGCCGGTGCTCGCCGCGGTGACCCGGGCGGTGCGGCCGCTCGGCCCGTTCCGCGCGGGCGTCGACCTGTGCTGCGGCACCGGGGCGGGGGCCGGGGTGCTGCGGCAGGTGTGCGAGGAGCGGGTGACCGGGGTCGACTTCAGCGCGGGCATGCTCGCCGAGGCGGCGGCCCGGTGGCGCGAGGATCCGCGCCCGGGGCCGGCTGTCGACTGGGTACGGGCCGACGTTCGCGCCCTGCCCTTCGTGTCCGCGTTCGACCTGGCCATGAGCTTCGGCGCGTTCGGCCACTTCCTGCCCGCCGAGCGCCCCGGCCTGTTCGCCCAGGCGCACGCGGCGCTGCGGCCGGGCGGGCTGTTCGTCTTCCCCGTACCGGCTCCGCCGCCGGTCGGCTCCCGCCTGTACTGGACGCTGTGGGGTTTCGACGGGGTGATGCGGCTGCGCAACCTCGTGCGGCGCCCCGGCTTCGTCATGTACTACCGCACCTTCCCCCTGCCGGACGTCCTGGCCGACCTGGCGCGGACCGGGTTCACGACCGAGCTGCTCCCCCTCCCCGGGCTCGGGCACCGGCCCGACGGGACTCCGCGCTGCGCGTTGATGGTGGCGCGCCGGGGCTGACCGTCGCCGACCGGGGCGACAGACCACCCCCGGCACCCGTTCGCCGGTCACCCGGGATGGGCACGGTTGAATGGGAGAGGCACGCAGCCGAGCACGGGAGGACCAGCGCCATGGACCACGGGACACCACGAACGGTCTCGCTCTCCGCCGTCCCGGAGACACTGCTGTGGAATCTCTACCACCGCTCCTTCGCGGCCCGGCAGCCCTCCGCCGCGTTCGAGGACCCGCGGTCGGTCGCGCTGGTCGACTCCATCGACTACCCCTTCGAGGAGACGTTCGGGCCGCCGAGCCCCTTCCTCGCGCAGGGCCAGGCGCTGCGGGTGCTGACCTTCGACGCGGTGGTACGCGACTTCCTCGCCGAGCATCCGGACGGCACGGTCGTGGCGCTGGGCGAAGGCCTGGAGACCCAGTTCTGGCGGGTGGACAACGGGCGGGTCCACTGGCTCTCCGTCGACCTGCCCGAGACGGTGGCCGTGCGGCGGGACCTGCTCGCCGACGGGGAGCGGCGCCGTACGCTCGCCTGCTCCGCCCTCGATCCGGCGTGGATCGAGGAGGTCGACACCTCTCGGGGGGTTCTCGTCACGGCGCAGGGCCTGCTGATGTACCTGCGCCCGGCCGAGGTGCGGGAGCTGATCGCCCGGTGCGCCGAGCACTTCCCGGGAGGCGCGCTGGTCTTCGACGCGGTGCCGCGCTGGTTCAGCGCGCGGACGACCCACGGGGGGATGACCACCGTGCAGGGCTACACGACACCGCCGATGCCGTGGGGCATGAACGCGGGCGAGCTGTCGAAGGTCTTCACCGCGCACCCGGGCATCACCGAGGTGCGTGAGGTGCCGGTCCCCCGGGGCGACGGCCTGTTCTTCGGCACGGTGGCCCCGCTCGCGCGGCGTGTGCCGGGGGTACGGAACCTGCGGCCGACCATGACGGTCCTGGCGCGCTTCGCCCCGCGCTGACGGGGTCGGGGGCGGCTGGGCGGCTGGGCGGCTGCGCTCAGGCGAACACGATGACCCGGCGGCCGCCCGTGCGGCCGGAGGTGGCGCGGGCGTCGACCGCGGCGGGGGCGTCGTCCAGGTCGATCGGGGTGACCTCGGGCAGGATCCCGTGCTGCGCCGAGAAGGCGAGTGTGTCGCGCAGGTCGTGCGGGGAGCCGGACGGGCTGGCCAGCACCCGCAGCCGGTTGAGGACCATCGGCTGGCTCGGCAGGACGAGCGGCTCGGAGTCGTACCCGCACAGGACGAGGACGCCGTCGGGGGCGAGGCCGCCGAAGGCGGCGGTGCCGGCCGCGGTGGTGGGGGCGGCGTTCAGGAGGATGTCGGCCCCGCCCTCCCACTCCTTGAGCGCGGCGGCCGGGTCGGTCTCGGCGCCGGCCACGAACAGTTCCGCGCCCATCTCCTTCGCCCGGTCCTCACCGCGCCGCGCATGGCCGACCACCGCGACGCGCGCGCCCATGGCCACCGCGTACCGGACGGCGAGGGCCCCGATGCCGCCCGCGCCGACGACCGCGACCCGCGAGCCCGCGTGCGTGCCCGCCCGGCGCAGCGCGTTGAACGCGGTGAGGCCCGCGCACATCAGCGGGGCCGCCGCGACGGGGTCGAGCCCGCTCGGCAGGGGGGTGACGTACGCGCCCTTGAACACGCCGTACTCCGCGTAACCGCCGTCGATGACGATCCCGGTGATGCGTTTGCGGGGGCAGAGGATCTGGTCACCGCTGACGCAGTAGTCGCAGAAGCCGTCCGAGTCGTAGAGGAACTGCGCGCCCACGGCGTCACCGACGCGGTGTCCCGCGACGCCGTCGCCCACGGCGGCGATCGTTCCGGTGATCTCGTGGCCGGGGATCACCGGGAAGCGGGCGAAGGCGTACTCGCCCTGGATGAGTTTGAGGTCCGAGAAGCACACACCGCAGGCGGTCATCTTGACGAGGACCTCTCCGGGACCGATCTCCGGGACGTCCCGCTCGACCCGTGTCAGCGGCGCGTTCACCGCGTTCGCAACAACTGCACGCATGCCGGAAGCACCTCATCCGCGACGGCTACAGGGGTATACAGCTACAGGGTTATACGCGTCCATTGTCGCGATATACGCCCCTTCGCGCAGATGCTGTGGGTCCTGGGCCCGCCCCCGGCGGGAATGGCGGGGGGGATCAGGTGGTCAGGGCGGAGACGGCCGCCTTGGCCGCGGTCTCCACCAGCGCGACGCCCTTCGCCATCGAGACGTGGCCCTTCGACACCACCGCGACCAGGTAGGCGTGCCCGTCCACGGTGACCTCGCCGATGCTGTTGACGTCCCACAGGCCGGTCGCGGTACGGGGCAGCCAGCCGTTCTTCAGCCCCACGGCCGGGCCCGCCGCCGAGACGCCCCAGTCCTGGCCGTCGGCTATCCGCCCCATCAGCGAGCGCGCGTAGGAGCGGGACGAGGCGGTCAGCACGGACTTCTTCCCGAACACGGCGGAGAGCAGGGTCAGCTGGTCGGGCGCGGTGGTCTGGGTCAGGCCCCACAGACCGCCCGCGCCCGCCGTGGTCGCCCCGAGCCCCAGCCGCCGGTTCGCCGCGTCCAGGCCGGCGGCCCCGCCGATGATGCCCCAGAGCGCGTCCGTCGCCGCGTTGTCGCTGACACGGATCATCGAGGACGCGTACGACCTCTCCGCGGCGGTGAGAGCGCGGTGCTCGTCCTGCGCCCGGAGCAGCAGGGCCGCGAGGACGTCGACCTTGACGATGCTCGCCGTGTCGTACGTCCGGCCGGCGGTGACGCCGTACCGCGCCCGGCTCGTGCCGTCGAGGTCCATCACCGCCACGGACAGCGAGGCGGAGGTGGACGCCATCACGTCGTGGAGCTTGTCGGACAGCGACCGGTCCCTGTCGGCCGGCAGGACCGCCTGTCGGGTACTCCTGGAGGCCTGGGGCGCGGCGGACGGGGACGGCCGGGCGAGGGACGGGGTGCCGGGGAGCAGGGTGTGCACCAGGGGGACGACCCCGGCCTCCATGACCGGTGGGGAGACGGGCAGGCTCAGCGCCCCGAGGACACCCGCCCGCGGTTGCGCCGGCCGGCTCTGCGCGGCCGCGTCGAAGCCGCCCACCGCCGCGCATCCGGTCATGAGCAGGACGAGCGCGGCCGAGAGGTGGCGTCCGCGGCGGCGCCGCGCGGAGGACCCGGGGCGCCGCGCGGGAGGAGTGCGGGGCATGTTGCGAGGTTAGGAACCGAAACTGAGTCCCGGCTATGCCCTGGGTAAAAAGCGGGTGACAAATCACGTTCCGGGCCCGGTGGGGGCCGCCGAGGCGCGGGCCTGTCAGCGGGGGAAGTAGCGCGTGACCAGCTCGTTGCGGAACACCCCGTGGGGGTCCAGCCGGGTGGTCAGCCGCTCGAAGTCGCCGTACCGCCCGTACAGCTCCCGCATCCGCCCGGGAGAGGTGGTGAACAGCTTGCCCCAGTGCGGCCGGACACCGAACGGGGCGAGCGCCTCCTCGACGGCGCCGAGCACGGGCGTGACGGCGTCGGTGTCGGGGATCCAGGTGAAGTGGAAGGCCACCGAGTCGCGTCCGTACGCCGGGCTCAGCCACAGGTCGTCGCCCGCGATCGTCCGGATCTCGCCGACCTGGAGGACGGGCGCGATCCGGTCGCTGATCCGCGCCAGGGCGTCGAAGGCGGCGGGGCCGTCCTCGCGCGCCACGAAGTACTCGCTCTGGAGCTCGTCGCCGTTGCTGGGGGTGAACTCGGGGCGGAAGTGCGGGAGCCGCTCGTGCCAGGGGCCGGGGACGCCGGCCTGGGGGGTGCAGGTGACCGGGTCCATGCCGGGCACGGGGTGGCGGGGTCCTCCGGCCAGGTCGGCGCCCAACCAGCGGTCCGGTGCCCGGTCCTCGCCGTACCGCGGGCCCGATCCGGCGGCGGTGTCGCCGGCCCGCTGCTTGAGCCACACCTGCGCCCGCTCGTCGGCCTGCCAGCGGGTGAACACACTGACGCTGTACGCGGCGGAGAGGACGTCGTCGAAACGCTCACGGAGCCGGTCGTACGGCAGTCCGTCGTACACCCACTGCCGGACGTCGTAGGCCGGTACGAGGTCGAGTGTCATCCGGGTCACGACGCCGGTGGACCCGAGCGCGACCACCGCTCCCTCGAAGTCCTCGTCGCCCCTGCGGAGGTGGCGCAGCCCGCCGTCCGCGGTGACGAGGTCCAGCGCGCGGACGGCCGTGGCCAGCGAGCCGTTGCCGGTCCCGGAGCCGTGGGTACCGGTGGCGCAGGCGCCCGCGACGGAGATGTGCGGGAGCGAGCCGAGGTTGTGGAGCGCGAGGCCGGCGGCGTGCACGGCGCCGGTGAACGCGGCGAAGCGCAGTCCCGCGCCGACGGTCACCGTCCGGGCGTCGGCGTCGACCTCCACGTCCGCGGGCAGCGCGGCCACCGACACCAGGTCGCCGGTGGTGTCCGCGAGGGTGTTGAAGGAGTGGCCGCTGCCCAGCGCCCGTACGTGATCGCTGCCCGCGACGATCTCCCGCAGGTCGTCCACGGTGGTGGGGCGGTGGATCCGGGCCGCGCGGAAGGCGATGTTGCCCGCCCAGTTGGTGAGGGGCTGTTCCGGGAGGGGCTGGCCGCCCGGGACGTCGGACCGGCCGGGCGTGCGGGGCACGGTGTTCTCCTTCGCTGCGTGCGTCCGCACGGGCCGGGCCCGCACGGACGTCCTGCTCGTCGTCCCGCAGCACTCTGGCACGCCCGGATCCGGGCCGGTGGCCCGCCCCTCCCTTCTCCCCCGCCCCTCCCGCGCCGCTCCCGGCTCTCCGCTCTCAGCGGGCGGAGTCGGTGAGCAGCAGCTCCACCCGGCGCAGGGTGTCGCGGACGTTGGCGAGCGTGGTGCTCTCCACCGCCTCGGCGGGGGTCAGCCAGCGCAGGACGGCGTCCGGGTTCTCGGGACGGGCCGCGTCGGGCCGGGCGGTGGCGAGGACGAAGCGCAGGTCGGCGTGTTCGTGGGCCGGTTCGCCGCCCCGGGCCGGTACGGGCACGACGGCCACGTGGACGAGCGAGGCGTCCGGCCACGGCACCAGGTCGGGGAGCGCGGTCTCCTCCGCTCCCTCGCGCAGGACGACGGCGAGGGGGTCGCTCTCCCCGGGGTCGCCGTGGCCGCCGACCAGCAGCCACGACCGCATGCCCGGGTGCCAGCGCATCAGCACCCGGCCGCTCGGCGGGTGCACGATCAGCGCGGAGGCCGTCGCGTGGAGGGGTGTCGTACGGAGCCACGGATCGGGCGCGGTCCCGGCCAGGTCGCGGACGCGCCGTACGTCGGCCGCCTCCGCCGGGTCCCGCGCCTCGTATCCGTCCAGCGCGTCGGTGATCGGTGAGCCCACTGAGTCCATTCCGCGGAGCGTAGGGAACGGGGCGGGCCGGTGTCGTCCGAATAATCCGGCCGGGCGGGGCGGGGCTCCCGAGCGCGCCGCTCAGCGGTCGGCGAAACGCGCGCCCGCCCCGGACAGCAGCTCCAGGCGCCGCCGCGCCTGGGTGCCGGGGGCCGCCGTGAAGACCGCGAGCACCTGTGACCTGCTCTCGTCGACCAGCGCCTGGCAGTCCAGTTCGACCATCCCCACCTCGGGATGGCTGATCCGCCTGCGGCGCCCCCGGAGGACACCGACCTCGTGATCGGCCCAGATCCCCGCGAACTCGTCGCTCTCCGCCCGCAGCCGGGCCACCAGGGCCCGGGACCTCGGGTCCTGCCCGCGCCGTACGAGCGCCGCCCGCAGCTCGGCGACCAGCGCCCGGCTCTCCTCGCGCCGCTCCTCCACCGGGTACGCGGACCGGGCGCCCGGCTCGGTGAACCACCGGTGGACGGCGCTGCGCGCCGCGCCCGTACGGTGCTCGAAGTCGCCGAACAGGGCCCGGGCCAGGCGGTTCTGCGCGAGGGTCTCGCCCAGGTCCGTCAGCACCTGCGCCGGGGTGTCGTCGAGCCGGTCCAGCATCCGCAGCAGCACCGGGCTGACCTGCTCGCTCGCCGTGTGGCGTTCGGGAATGCGCCGCCCGGCCAGGCGGAAGAGGTGGTCCCGTTCGTCGGGTGTCAGCCGCAGCGCCCGGGCCAGGGACAACAGCAGGACCGGGGAGGGCTGGGGAGCGCGCTGCTCCTCCAGTCCGGCGTAGTGCTCGGTGGGCATCGTGGCCAGCGCCGCGACCTCCTCGGGCCGCAGTCCGGCCGACCGTCCGCGCGCGCCCGGCCCGAGCCCGACGTCCGCGGGGCGCAGCGCTTCGCGGCGGGCCCGCAGGAAATCAGCCAGTTGAGCTCTGTCCATGTGTCCAGTATCAGCGGATTCGCCGAACTCAGCCAGGGAGCGCGGTTCCCTGGCCGACCGCCGCCGGGCGGGGGAGGCATACCATCGGTTCCCGGCATGGACATATCTTGGTGGGGATTCGCGGCGCTCGCGGCGGCGGCGACTCTTGTCGGCTTCTCGAAAACGGCCGTGAGCGGGGCGAACACCGTCAGCCTCGCGGTGTTCGCGACCGTACTGCCGGCCCGCGAGTCGACGGGTGTGCTGCTGCCCATCCTGATCGCCGGGGACGTCCTGGCGGTGCTGACCTACCGGCGGCACGCGCACTGGCCCACGCTGTGGCGGCTGTTCCCCGCGGTCGCGGCGGGGGTCGTGCTGGGCACGGTGTTCCTGCTCCTGGCGGGCAACGACGCGGTCCGTACGTCCATCGGGGCCATCCTGCTGCTGATGGCGGGCGTCACGATGTGGCGGCGGCGCGGCGGCGCGGAGGCCGCCTCGCAGGCCCCGGCGACGTCCGGCGGGCGGGTCAAGGCCGGTTCGTACGGGGTGCTCGGCGGCTTCACGACGATGGTCGCCAACGCGGGCGGCCCGGTGATGTCGATGTACCTGCTGTCGGCGGGCTTCCGGAAACTGGGCTTCCTCGGCACCTCGGCGTGGTTCTTCCTCATCGTGAACACGACGAAAGTGCCGTTCAGCGTGGGGCTCGGCCTGATCGACGGCCGCTCCCTGCTGCTCGACGCCGTCCTGGTCCTGTTCGTCCTGCCCGGCGCGTACCTCGGCAAGGCCTGTGTGAACCGCATCGACCAACGGCTCTTCGAACGGCTCGTGATCGGCGCGACGGTGCTCGGCGGTCTCCAACTCCTGCTGCGGTGAGCGCCTTCCGGTGAATCCGGTCCCCCGGCGTGCAACCGCCGGGCGCCGACCCGCGTCTTGAAGAACCGCCCGGCGGCGCCGGGATAGGGTGCCGTCCGAACACAGGTGTGGAGCACGGGGGACGTGAGTCGATGAGTGATCAGCAGCCCGACCGGGCGAAGGTCTTCAAGCCACTGGACGGTGACGATCCGGGCCATGTCGGCGGATACCGGCTGGCGGCCAAGCTGGGCGCGGGCGGCATGGGCAAGGTGTACCTGTCGTACACACCGGGCGGGCGGGCCCTCGCGATCAAGGTGATCCGCCCCGACTTCGCCGAGGACGCGGAGTTCCGCAGGCGGTTCGCGCAGGAGGTGAAGTCCGCCCAGCGGGTGCAGGGCCTGTTCACCGCGCCCGTCATCGACGCGGACACGGACGGCGCGCAGCCCTGGCTCGCCACCGCGTACGTGCCGGGGCCCTCGCTCGCGGAGGCCGTCCAGGAGCACGGCGCGCTGCCCGTGGACGCGGTCCTGCTGCTGGTGGCGGGGGTCGCCGAGGCGCTCCACGTCATCCACGGCGCGAAGATCGTGCACCGCGACCTCAAGCCGTCCAACGTCCTGCTGGCCGCCGACGGCCCGCGGGTCATCGACTTCGGCATCGCGCACGCCGCCGACGCGACCTCGCTGACGGGCAGTGGTGTCACCATCGGCACCCCGTCGTTCATGGCGCCCGAGCAGGCGGCGGGCCGGCCGGTGACCGCGGCGACCGACATCTTCGCGCTGGGGCAGGTGGCGGCCTACGCGTCGACCGGTTCGCCCGCGTTCGGCGAGGGGACGTCGCACGGGGTGCTCTACCGGATCGTCCACGAGGAACCGGACCTGACCGGGGTGCCCGAGCGGCTGACGGAGCTGGTCACGCGCTGTCTCGCCAAGGACCCGGAGGCGCGTCCCTCGATCCCCGAGATCATCGCCATCTGCCAGGCGGCCAACGACGGGACCGTGCTGCGCAGGCCGGAGGACTGGCTGCCCGGCTCGGTGGCGGCGGACATCACCGTACGGGCGGCGGCGCCCGCGCCCGCGCCGACCCCGCCGCCGGGAGTGGCGGCCGCCCCGACCGCGACCGCCGGTCCCTCGGCACCGGCCGCGCCGCACCCCGCGTACTCCCCCACCCAGCGCGCCACGCCGGCACCGGGCTTCGGCCCGGCCACCCCGCCGCCGGGGTACGGGCCGCGGACACCACCGCCGGGGTACGGGCCGGCCACCCCGCCTCCCGGTCACGGACCCGGCACGCCGCCCCCCGGGTACGGGCCGACCGCGGCGCAGCACGGGCCGGGATACGGGCCGACGGGACCGCAGCCCTACCCCGGCGCCCGCCCGCAGCCCCAGCCCTATCCGGGACCCCAGCCCTACGTGCCCCCGGGCCAGAAGAAGGCTTCCTCCACCAAGCGGGTGCTCGGTGTCGTGGCGGGGGTGTTCGTCGCGCTGATCGTGATCGGTGCGATCAGCTCCGCGCTCGAGGACGACAAGGGGACGTCGAAGGCGGGCAGCGGTACGAGCGACCGGGCCGGCGGTACGGCCGATCCCGGGGGATCCGGCGGCTCCGGCGGGTCCGGCGGGTCCAAGGGCACGCCGAGCGACACCGCCCCGGCCCCCGACCCCAAGGCGGTCAGTTACAAGAGCGTCAACCTCGCCTCGTACTTCAAGCTGTCCCTCTCGGACGACCCGGTGCGCCCGAAGGAGTCCGGCGACGGCGAGCTCACGAACGTCGGCGGCGGGCTGATGACCAACGGCGCCCAGCTCGTCCTGCTCAAGGGCTCGCAGCCGGGGACGCTGGAGACCTGCCGGACGGACACGCGCTACACGACCTACGTGGAGCAGGAGAAGCTCTCCAGGGACTCCCGGCTGTGCCTGCTGACCGACGCCGGCGACGTGGCGCTCATCAAGCTCGTGGGCTTCCCCGACGAGAGCGACGCGAGCAGCTACCTGTCCATGGACCTGACGGTGTGGCGGCACGCCATGGACGTCTCGGAGGACTGACGGACGGACCCCCCGGGGGTGTGGCGCGGGGTGCCCGCCGGCGCCTCGTACCCTGAGCGCCATGAACTCTGGGGGATCCGAAGGACGTGTCATCGACGGCCGGTTCGAACTGCTCGACCGGCTGGGCGGCGGCGGTATGGGACTCGTGTGGCGCGCCCGCGACCTGGCCCTCCACCGTGAGGTGGCGCTCAAGGAGGTGCGGCCGCCGGACCCCGCGATGATGGCGGCGAACCCGACAGCGGCGCGGGTGCTGCGCGAACGGGTGCTGCGGGAGGCCCAGGCGCTCGCGGCGATCGACCACCCCGGGGTGGTGACGATCCATCACATCGTGGACGCCGCCGAGGTCGCGCATCCCTGGATCGTGATGGAGCTGGTGCCGGGCCGGTCGCTCCAGGAACGCCTGGAACAGGGGCCGTTGACCCCGGTCGAGGCGGCGAGGATCGGCCGGGGCGTGCTGTCGGCGCTGCGCGCCGCGCACGCGGTGGGCATCCACCACCGCGACGTGAAGCCCGCCAACGTGCTGCTGCGCGCCGACGGCCGCCCGGTGCTGACGGACTTCGGCATCGCCGCGCTGCGCGAGTCCTCCCACCTGACGGCCACCGGTGACCTCATCGGCTCCCCCGACTACATCGCGCCCGAGCGCATCCGGGGCGACGAGGGCAACCCCGCGTCCGACCTCTGGTCCCTGGGCATGCTGCTGTACGTCGCGGTCGAGGGGCGCCATCCGCTGCGCAGGACGTCGGCGCTGGCCACGCTGGCGGCCGTGCTCGACGAGGAGATCCCGCCGCCCGTCCAGGCCGGGCCGCTGGCGCCCGTGCTGGTCGCGCTCCTGGACCGGAACACGGCGGCCCGGCCCGACGCGGCGGCGCTCGACGGGCTGCTGGCGGCGGTGGAGCGGGGCGAGGCGGCGCCCGAGCCCGAGCCCGCCGACGCCGTACCGCCCCGGTACGACATTCCCACCACCCACCTGCGCTCCCCGGGGCCGCCGCCTCCGTACACCCCGCCTCCGGCCCCGGCGAACACCCCGCCGCGCGTCCGTCCCAGCCGGGGGATCTCCGTCGCGGCGGCCGTCGCCGGGGTGGCCGCCACCGGACTGCTGGTCTGGAACCTGGCGCCGTTCTCCGGTGAGTCCGAGGGCAAGGACGGCGCGGGCGCCCCGGCCGCCGACCGGCCCACCACCTCCGCCTCGGCGCCCGTCAGGTCGTCCACGCCGACCCCCACGCCCACACCGACGCCCACCGCCTCCGAGGACCTGTTGTCGCCGGCGGCCATCAGGAAGGCCATCGCCGCGCTCGACCCTGTCATGGGTGGGACGGAGGTCACCGGCTTCTCGGTGCACGAACAGTTCGCCTCCGCCGAGGCGCTGGTCAAGGGCGAGAAGAAGCTCTTCGACCGGTACGCGTACCGCGACGGCGTGGCGACCCGCGAGGGGCCCGGCCAGGAACTCGCCCCCGGGGAAGGGAGCGTCGACCTCGCCTCCTTCGACTGGGACAAGGTCCCCGCACTGATCCGCACGGCGGACACCGAACTCGGCATCGACAAGCCGACCAGCCACTACCTGATCGTGAGACCCGTGTGGCCGTTCGCCGACGATCAGCCGGTGCTCCTCGTGTACGTGTCGGACTCATACGGGAGCGCGTATCTGGCCGCCGACCGGAAGGGCAAGGTGGTCAAGATGACGCCCCGTTGACGTGCGGTCACGACCGGCCGCTCGCGGGCCGGGGGCGGCCTGGCACAGTAGAGGCTCATCCAAGGAGGCGGACGTGGACGGAGTGAGCGCTGTGAGCGGTGCCGGCGAGGCGGAGCGCGACAAGGTGAACTCGCAAGCTGTGGCCGGGGCTCCCTGCTGGGTGACGCTGCTCTCGCGTGAACTCCCCGCGTCGCAGGCGTTCTACGGGAACGTCCTCGGCTGGAGCTACCGGGCGGCGGGCCTCGGCGACGACTTCTGCGTGGCGCTCTCCGACGGGATGGCCGTCGCGGGGATCGGCGCGCTGGCCTCGTCGCTCCAGGTCGCGGTCTCGTGGACGCCGTACTTCGCGGTCGCGGACGTGGACGAGGCGGCGGCCCGGATCCGGGAGCGTGGCGCGACCGTCGCGGTGGGGCCGCTGGCCTTCCACACGGGGCGGGCCGCGCTGGCCATGGACCCCGACGGGGCCGCGTTCGGCATCTGGGAGGGCGCGGTGCGCTCGGACTGGACGGTGGGACGCGGGAGCGCTCCGGCCTGGCTGGAGCTGCGGACGCGCGACACGGTGGACGCGGCGCGGTTCTACGGGCAGGTGCTGGGGTGGGCGCCGGAGACCGAGGGCGGTTTCACCCTCGTGCACGAGGAGGACCACGCGGTGCTGCGGCAGGAGGAGCAGGTGGTGGCCCGGATCCGGAAGGGTGCGGTGCAGGCGGCACCGGATCCGCGCTCTCGGCCGCGGTGGCACGTGTACTTCCGGGTGGGGGAGGTTTCCCGGTCGGTGGAGGCCGCGGTGAAGGACGGGGGTGCGGTGGTGTCGTCGGACGCCCAGGAGGCGACGCTCCGCGACCCGGACGGCGCCCTCTTCACCGTCACGTCACGCTGACCCCCGCGTCACTCCCCTTGTCCTCAAGCGCCGGACGGGCTGGAGATGGCTCGGGCCCGTTGCCCGTGCGGGTCAAGGATGTCCTCAAACGCCGGACGGGCTGGAAGTGGCTCGGGCTCGATGACCGGTGCCGGTCAAAGACGTCCTCAAGCGCCGGACGGGCTGGAGGTGGCCCGGGCGGTTGAGGACGAAGCGGGGGCGGCAGGCCTCAGCGCACCGGGCCGATTCCCTCGACCTCGAAGACGATTTCGTCCTCGTAGCACCACCACCACCCCTCCCCCGGCTCGTACGAGCGGATCAGGGGGTGGCCGGTCGCCTTGTAGTGCGCCGTCGCGTGCTTGTTCTTCGACGAGTCGCAGCATCCGATGTGCCCGCACGTCTGGCACTCGCGCAGGTGCACCCAGCTGTCCCCCAGCGCCACGCAGTCGAGGCAGCTGTCCTCGCTGTCGGGCGTCACCTCGTCCACGTCCGCGAGATGGCCGCAGATCAGCCCGCCGCTGCCTCCGGTACGTTCTTCGTCGCTCGCCATATCGCCGCCGCCCGTCCGACCGCACAAGGTCACTTCGAGTCAGTGCACCTTTACCGTAAGGCCGCTCCCGCGCCGACGCCAGCAGGGAGGTATCACGGGGGCGGGCCCGGGGTATCTTCCTTGGCATCGGCGGCATCGGACCGGGTGCCGCAGGGGGACGGGGGGCAACAGGGTGAGAGTTCTGCGTGCGCGCGTATCGGCGGGGGCCTCGGGGAGAGCCACCGCACTCGGTGCCGTTCTGGCACTCGCACTGCCACTGACAGCATGCTCCGGGGACGACGGCGGCAGCGGCAGCAGTGGCAGCACCGCGTCGGAGACGGCCGCGGTCGCCACCCCCACACCGACCCCCACACCCACCCCCGTGGACCCCGCCGCCTACCGCGCGGCACTCGCCGAGATCGTCGCGCCCCTGGACGCCGCCCTCCGCACGGTGGACCGCGCGGCCGAGGGCAAGGCGCTCGACGCCGCGCTCGGCACGGCGGCCACCGCCGCCGAGACCGCCGCCGGCCTGCTCGACGCGGAACGGGCGCCCGACGACGCCTGGACCGGCAACACCGCGCTCGCCGAGGCGGTACGCGACCTGAGCCTGAGCCTCGTCGACGCGCAGTCGGGCGGCGGGCGCTGCGCCACCTCGCCGCGGATCACGCTGGGCTCGGACGACGCCCTGGCGTCGGTGCGGCAGGCCGACGCCTCGCTGACCGCGCTCGGGTACGCGGTGGACCTGAAGCTGCCCCGTACGGAGAAGGCCAAGAACCGGCGGCTCGGCAACAACGCCCTCGTGCGGGACCGGCGGCAGGGCGGCCTGGGCCGCCTCACCATCAAGAACGGCACCTCGTCCGACGCGGTGGTCACCCTCACCAAGGGACAGCGGACCAACTTCACCGTGTACATACGCAAGGGCAAGGACGCGACCGTCCGCCGCGTCGCCGACGGGGCGTACAACGTGTACTTCGCGTCGGGCACGGACTGGAACTCCTCGAAGAGGTCCTTCACCCGCGACTGCTCGTTCCAGAAGTTCGACGACAAGGCGGATTTCGACACCCGCCAGGTCTCCGGCGGGACGCAGTACACGATCCTGACGTTCTCCCTCCAGAAGACCGTCGGGGGCAACGCGACGACCAGCGAGGTGCCCGAGGCCGAGTTCCCGTCCTGATCACGCTGATCACGGCGGGGAACATTCTCCGGGGGGCCGCCGTTGAACAGACTGAGGATGCGGATGGAACAGTGTCCCCGGGCCCCATTTGAGAATCGCCCATGGGGAAGATCGTTCGGCTGAAGCCCCATGGAGCCCATCGCCGCGAGGCGACCGCCATCCGCACCCTCCCTTCATTCGGCCCCGATCGGCGCCCCCCGTCCGGTCGGGGTCTCTTGTGGACTCGCACGGTCACGTACAGTCATCCCGATCCGGTTAATAGCTGTTGCTTACATCTATTATCGCCCAACTCCCGCCCCGGGCGGAGCTGTTGCCGTTCCGGCTGCCCCGGCGACCCGTCACGGGGCGAAGTGACCGCCTAGACTCGCCGACTGTGCGTTTCACAGTTTTGGGGCCGGTCAGGGCATGGCGTCACGGGACCGAGCTGGAACTGGGCCCGCCCAAGCAGCGGGCCCTGCTCGCGCTGCTGCTGACGCAGGCGGGACAGCCGGTGGCCGTCCACGAGATCCTCGACGTGCTGTGGGGGCAGGACCCCCCGGACAGCGCGGTCAACGTGGTGCACCGGCACGTGGGCGCGCTGCGCCGCCTCCTGGAGCCCGATCTGCCGACCCGTACGGCCTCCCGGCGCCTGGTGCGCGGCTCCGGCGGTTACCGCCTGGACGTCGAGCCCGACGAGCTGGACCTCTTGCGTTTCCGCGCCCTGCGCGACGCGGCCGGGCAGGCGTCCGAGGCCGGGGACCCGGCCGGCGCCACCGAGCTGCTCATCGAGGCCCTCGGCCTGTGGCGCGGCCCCACGGCCACCGGCGTCCCCCCGCGGACCCAGGCGCACCCCGTCTTCGCCGCAGTTGACCGCGAGCATCTCGCCGTGGTGAAGGAAGCCGCGGAAAGGGCGCTGGAGACCGGGCCCGGCCTGACCGGGCGCGTGCTGATCACGCTCCGCCACGCCGCCGCCCACCACCAGCTGGACGAGGTGCTCCAGGCCCGGCTGATCGTCGTGCTCGCGGCGACCGGCCACCAGGCCGAGGCGCTCGGCGTCTACCAGGCGGTCCGGTCCCGCCTCGCCGACGAACTGGGACTGGACCCGGGACCCGAGCTGCGGGCCGCCCAGCAGCAGGTCCTGCGGCAGAGCGTGCCGGCCGCCGCCCCGGCGGCGGCGCCCGCCGGCCCCCGCGCCCGGGACGTCTCCCCGGCCGGGGACGAGGACTGTCCCGTACCGTCCGGGCCCGCCGACGGTACGGACGAGGACCTGGCCGGTGCCGAGAACGCCGAGGACGGGACGTACGCGCCCAAGGTGCGCCCGGCGCAGCTGCCCGCCGACCTGTCCGCGTTCACCGGCCGCCGCTCCGAGCTGGCCAGGAGCCACGCCCTGCTGCCGCCCGACGAGGGCGATCAGCCGTCCGCCGTGGTGATCAGCGCCATCGGGGGCATGGCCGGTGTCGGCAAGACCACGCTCGCCGTGCGCTGGGCCCACGAGATCGCGCACCGCTTCCCCGACGGCCAGCTCTACGTCAACCTGCGCGGCTTCGACCCGACCGGCTCGGTCATGGACCCGGCCGAGGCGATCCGTACCTTCCTCGACGCGTTCGGGGTGCACCCGAGCCGCCTGCCCGCCGGGCTGGACGCCCAGGCCGCGCTGTACCGCAGCCTGCTCGCGGGCCGCCGGGTGCTCGTGCTGCTGGACAACGCCAGGGACACCGAGCAGGTGCGCCCGCTGCTGCCGGGGGCGCCCGGCTGTCTGGCCATCGTCACCAGCCGCAACCAGCTCCACGGGCTGATAGCCGCCGACGGCGCCCGCCCCGTCACGCTGGACCTGCTGACGGTCGCCGAGGCGCGGGAGTTCCTGGCCCGGCGCCTGGGCGCGGACCGGCTCATCGAGGAGTCGGAGGCCGCCGAGGAGATCATCGCCCTGTGCGGGCGGCTTCCGCTGGCCCTGGCCATCGTCAGTGCCCGCGCCGCCGTCAACCCCGGCTTCGCCCTCTCCTCCATCGCCGCGGAGCTGCGCCACAGCCACGGCAGTCTCGACGCGTTCGCCGGCGGGGACCCCGTCACGGACGCGCGCAGCGTCTTCTCCTGGTCGTACCGCACCCTCACCCCCGCCGCCGCGCGGCTGTTCCGGCTGCTCGCCCTCCATCCGGGGCCGTGCTGCTCGGCGGCGGCCGCGGCGAGCCTGGTCGGCCTGCGGGAGCCGGAGGTGCGGCCGCTGCTGGCCGAGCTGGTCCGCGCGCAGCTCCTCACGGAGGAGAAGCCCGGCCGCTTCGCCTCGCACGAACTGCTGCGGGCGTACGGCTCCGAGCTGGCCCACGCGCACGACACCAAGGACGACAGGGCGGCCGCGCGCCGGCGGATGCAGGACCACTACCTGCACACCGCGCTGGCCGCCGACACGTCGATGGCGCCCCACCGGGAGCGTTTCCCCCTCCCCCCGCCCGCGCCGGGGTCCGTCGCGCTCACCTTCTCCGACGCGTGGGAGGCCGCGGACTGGATGGAGCGCGAGCGCTCCGTCCTGCTCTCGTCGGTCGAGCAGGACGCCCGGTACGGCTCCACGGGACACTGCTGGCGGCTGGCCGCGATCCTGGAGCTGTTCCTCGACCGGCGCGGGCGCTGGCGGGACCAGCTGACCATGCAGACCTACGCGGTGACGGCCGCTCAGCGGCTCGGCGACGTGTCCGGGCAGGCGCACGCGCACCAGGTCCTCGGCTTCGTCAGCGGGCGGCTGAAGCGCCACGACGAGGCCCATGCCCAGCTGTCCCGGGCGCTGGAGCTGTACGGCGAGCTGAACGATCCGGTCGGCATGGCCAGGACCCACCGGTACCTGGCGTTCCAGTCCAACGGGCTCGGCCGCCACCGGCAGGCCCTGGAGCACTACCGGCAGGCGGCCGAGCACTACGAGGAGGCGTCCCACAGCAGCGGCCGGGCCAGGATCTTCAACGAGGTCGGCTGGACGTACATCCTGCTCGGCGAGTACGACAAGGCGCTCGCCCAGTGCCGCCGGTCCCTCGCGCTGCACCAGGCGACCGGGGACCGCAACGGCGAGGCGGCCGCCTGGGACAGCCTCGGGTACGCCCATCACCACCTGCGCGAGTACCAGCAGGCCCTGGCCTCGTACGGGCACGCCCTCGACCTGTACCAGGAGCTGCGCGACTGCCCGCTGGTGGCGGACACGCTCGTGCACATCGGCGACACCCAGGCGGCGCTGGGCGCTCCGGTACGGGCCGCCTCGGCGTGGCTGGAGGCGCTGGAGATCTTCGACGGGTTCGACCATCCCGACGCGGAGGCGGTACGGGAGAAGCTCCATCGCCTGGGCGAGCCGTCCCGCAAGGGATCGCCGGCGCTGCGCGTCTGACGGTTCCGCTGACTCCGACGGTTCCCCTGAACCCTTCGGGCCCTTCGCGACGTGTAGAGGGATGACGCGCGCGTCCGGCCGGGTTCCGCCGTGCCGGAATCGCCCGCGCCCCGGGGCCCCACAGATTTCAGGCAGTTTTTCGGCACAAGGTCCTGCCTAGGCTCGGTTCCGGGTGACGCGCTCCCGACCGGAGCCGCCCCCGTGAACACGGCGTGTGCGCCGCTCCGCGTGTCCCGCCCGGGAACCTCACCGCTGACGGGCGCTGGTACGACGCCGCCACGATCCCCCCTCAGGAACCAGGAAATGAAGCAAATCGCGGCACCCACGGCATCGTCGAAGGCCGTCCCCTGTCAGGAGCATCTGCTTCGTGTGCTGGTGGCGGAACACGGTAAGGCGCTGCTCGCCTACGCGGAGAAGCTGCTCAGCGACCGTCACCTCGCCGAGGACATCGTCCAGGAGACCCTGATCCGAGCCTGGCACCACACCGAGCGGCTCTACAGCACGGACGGTTCGGTCCGCGGCTGGCTGCTGACCGTCACCCGCAACCTGGTGATCGACCGGCTGCGCAGCGCGCCCAACCGTTACGAGACGGTGGGCACCGAGACCCAGGACCTGGCGCAGCGGGACCACGCGGACGCCGTGCTGGCGTCGATCGACGCGGTCCAGATGCTGCGGATGCTGTCGATGGAGCACCGCGAGGTGCTGGTGCACACGTACATATGCGGCAGGACCGTGCAGGAGACCGCGCGGATCCTCGGCATTCCGGCCGGCACGGTGAAGTCACGGCAGCACTACGCGCTGGGGAGTCTCCGCCGCCGGGTGCTGAGTTCCCGGCCGGTCTGACATCGTTGTCCGGCCCCGCCGCCCCCGGGCGGCCGGGTCCGGGCGGGCGCCCGGGGGTGGCGGGGCCGCGGGCCTCAGGCGGGGACGGTGAGCCGCACGCCCAGGACGGGGATCTCCACCGTGCCCCCGGCGGCCGCGTGCCAGCGCCAGTGCGCCCCGCCGACCTCGCCGCACACCAGGGCCGTCCACCCCGCGCCGCCGGGGCCGCACAGGTCGAGCAGCTCGGCCGCCTCCCGACCAGCCGGTGCGCCGGACACGACGACCAGGCCCTTGAGGGGACGGCGTACCGCCCCGGCCCGTACGGTGCCCCGGCCGGTGGCCGCCCGGCCCTCTCGCGGGGACACCGCCCGTACGGCACCGTCCGCCGGACGGGTCGTCAGCTCCGGCGGTACGGCGAAGGGGGACCCGCCGTCCGCGCCGACGAGCTGGGTCACCGGGACGTCGGGCCGGGTACGGGCGATCTCGTCGAGCAGGCCGCGCACCACGTCGTGGGACACGGCGCGGTCCCCGGTGACACTGAGGATGCCGTCGAGCCGGCTGAGGTCGACGAAGACAGGTTCGCCCTCGTCGTCCGTACCCACCCGTACGAGGCAGGCGGACGGGTCCGCCGAGCGGGCCGCCGTGCTCTCCCCCAGTCCGCCGCCCGGCCAGGTGCCGGCGCGGCGCCACCGGGTGCCGTCCAGCTTCTTCCAGGGATCGGATGCCGTGTCCGGGACGGCCAGCCAGGCCGTGACGCCCGCACGGTCGACCCGTACCGCGTGGACGGCCGTCCCCTCGCGTCCGCCGCTCCCGCCGAACTCCTCCAGGACGCCGTAGGCACGGCGTACGGACTCGGTGTCCGAGGCGAACCGGCCGGCCAGCGCGCGGCGTTGCCTGCGGCGGCGGCGCCGGCGGGCGGGCTCGCCGAGCGCGCGGAACCAGCCGGCCAGCGCGCGGGCGGCCCTGGCAACCCGGCGCCTGCCGACGATGCCCGCCGTCACCAGGGCGAGCAGGAAGGCCCCGGCCACGGCGAGGACGGCGGCCAGCGGGAACACGAGGGCGCCGGAGTCCGTCGCGGCGGTCCCACCTGTGCTGTTCTGGGCCTGTCCCGTGCCGTTCTGCGTCCGTCCCGTGCCGTTCTGGGCCTGTCCCGACCCGGTGCCCGGGGCGGTCGAGTCCTGGTTCCCCGCCTCCTTGGCGAGTTGTACGTCCGGGCCCGAGGCGTCGTCCGGGAGGCGCAGGATCCAGCCCGGCACCAGCGGGTCCGCCGGGTTGTTGAGCGCGCCGCCGTCCGGCTGGGCGAGGCCGCGGTTGAGGGTGAAGATGTCGTCGGAGCGGCCGGGGTCACCGAGCGTGCTCGCGGCAATGGACCCGAGGGTGTCGGTCGTACCGCCGTTCTGCGCGGGCGACTTGACCACGTACACCTTGATGAGCCCGTCCCCGTCGGCCGCGGCCCCCGGACCGGCCGCGCCGAGAACGGCGCACAGGGCCAGCAGAATGGTCGCGACCAGGGCCGTCAGGGTGGCGGCACCGTTCCGTCCGGCCGGCCGTGACGTCGGGGCGTCTTGCCGACGCGTGGCGCGGGCGCCGTTCCTCATGTTTCCCACCCATGTTCCGCCGGGGCAGGTCCCCCGGTCCGTAGTCACCCGTTACACGAAGGAACCGGGGAAATGGTTCGAGGCCCTTTTTTCCGCGATTTCGCGTGAGAAGTGAACCCGCCGGGCGTCGCGCTCCGTGTATCTCGCGGCAAGGATCCAATCTCCGCGGGGGCACCAGGTGGCGCGACGGCACACGTCCGGTTTCGAGATCGTCGGCATGGACGCGGACCCCACCCCGGGGCAGCCCGAGGAGATCGACCGCCTGGAGACCCGGTACCGGCAGATCGGTGACGAGGCCGATGTCGCCCGGCAGTTCACGCAGAAGGGCGGCGGCCTGGAGTCCGGCCGCGGGGCCGCGATCGACAGTCTGAAGGGCGTGATCGGCGACCTGCCGGACAAGCTCGGCAAGACCGTCGACTCGTACCACTCCGCCGCCGACGCCTACCGCGGCTACTCTCCGCAACTGGTGCAGGCGCAGGACATGTTGGACCAGGCGATGGACAAGGCGGCCTCGGTGGCGGGCGCCGCGGCGCAGACGGTCGCGCCCCTCCCCGCGGACGCGACGGACGAACAGAAGGCCCAGAACAAGCAGCAGTCGGACAGCAAGGACGCGGCCGACCAGGAGTTGACGGCCGCCAAGCGCATGGCCCAGGACGCGAAGGACCTGCGCGACTCCGCCGCGCGCGAGTGCGAGCGTGTCCTCGATGTCGCCGTCTCGCAGGCGATTCCCGAGCGGAACATCTTCCAGAAGATCGCCGACGCGTTCAAGGACTTCCCTTTCATCCAGATCCTGTTGGGCGCGCTCATCGCCATCACCTCGATCTTCTTCCCGGTGGCCGGGGTCCTGCTGGGGGCCGCGTTGTTCGCCGTGAACCAGATCGTGGCCATCGGGAGCGGGCAGTTCAGACTGGGGGACTTCCTCGTCGGGCTCCTGTCGTTCATCCCCGGAGGGGCGCTGCTGAAGGGCGCGGGCGCGATAGCGACGAAGATCGCGCCCGGTCTGCTCAAGGCCGGGGCGGGTGTGATCAAGAGCGCCACCGGGAGCATCACGAAGATCGCCGACACCCTCACCACGAGCAAGATCGGCGGCGGGCTGCTCGCGGGCGCGGGCGTCAAGGAGGCGGGCAAGGTCGTCGGTGACGTCACCGTCAAGTTCGGTGTGGAGTCCGGGAAGGAGGCCGCCGTCGAGAAGCTCAACGGCGACCCCCTGGACGCCAAGGCCATCTTCGGCGGCGCGGCCGCCGTGGCCGGCGTCGGCGGGCTGATCAAGGGGGCGGGCATCATCAGGAAGGGGCGCGGCGGCGGTACGGAGGCGGGCGCGGCGGCCTCTCCCGCTGCGGCCTCTCCCGCCACGGCCCCGGCGGCGGCCGGTTCGGGGGCGGCAGGTCCGGCGGCGGCCGGTTCGGGGGCGGCCGGTTCGGGGGCGGCCGGCGCCAAGTCCCTCGGCGACCGGCTGCGGGACGCGAAGGACGGGGCGCTGGAGCAGGCGGGCGAACTCGTGCCGGAGGCGGCGGCCTCCGCCGTCAAGGTGGGCGTGGCGGTGAGCGAGGGCACGTCCCTCGGTGACGCGGTCACCTCGGAGGCGTCCAACTTCATCCCCACCGCACCGGGCACCGCGCACGGGACGGTGCACGACAGGATCTCCGGGCTCATCCCGACGAAGACGTCGAAACCCGAGGGCAGCACGCCCCCGTCCGCGCACACCGGCGACGCCGCCGCGCACACCGGTGACACCTCGTCCACGCACACCGTCACCCCGGCGCCGACGGGCGACAGTTCCTCCTCCCCGAGCCCCGACTCCGCCCCGAACCCCGAGCCTTCCTCCCCCGGCCCCGAGCCGCAGGACATCCCCCTCCCCCCGTCGCCTCCCGGCAGCCCCACCGAACCGACCGGCTCGCCCTTCGGCCCGCCGCAGAGCCCCACCGACAGCGACGGCGGCTTCACCACGGCTCCTTCGTCACCGGTCGAGGAGGGCGGCTTCACCACCGCTCCGTCCTCGCCGGTCGAGGAGACGGCCTCCGTCACGCCGCCGACGCCGCCCGGCACGCCGACGCCGCCCACCGAGCCGACCCCACCCGCGACCGGCACCCCGCCCGCGCCCTGAGCGACCCGGCGCCGGGCGTCCTGAACCTCCGCCCCGTCCGGGGGCGGACCGCACCAAGAACACGCTAGGAGCACCCACATGCCCAACTTCGCCGTCAACTCCGACGAGACCGCCTCGGCCTCCGCCTCGCTGCTCAACGACTTCACGTCGCTCCAGGACAAGCTCACCGAGGTGCGGGGGCGCGTCAACCAGCTGCTCTCGCAGGGCTACAGCACGCCCGCGGCCCAGCAGAAGTTCCAGCCCTTCTTCGAGGAGTTCGCGAAGGGCTTCCAGCAGGTCAACGAGGGCCTCCAGGGCATCAGCCAGTACGTCAAGTCCGTCGGTGAGGCCTTCTCGCAGACCGACGAGCAGCTCGGCTCGAACATCGGCTGACCCACCGCAGGCCCCTCCTCCCCGCCCTCCCAGCCGCCCACTCTCCCGTGAGGAACCCATAGCCGTGCGATTGAACGTCAGCGTTCGCGACCCCCTGGCCGAGGGGGTGTCCACCACGGTCGTCGTCGACACCGAACCCTCCGCCCGGGCGGCCCGGTTCGCGGCGGAACTGGCACGCGCCGTCGGTCACACCGAGGCCGGCGCGGAGGGGACCCCGGCACCGGACCTCTACATCGGTGCCGAGCGGGTCGACCCCGAAGCCACCCTCCAGGTGGCCGGTGTGCGGGACGGCATGGACCTCGGGCTCGGCACTCCCGTTCTGCGGGACCCCGAGCCCGAGGGCCGGACCGAACTCCGGCTGGTGTCGGGCCCCGGGGCGGGCACGGTCTTCCGTCTGCCGCCGGGCGAGTACGACATCGGCAGCGGCGACGGCTGCCGGATCCGGCTCGCGCCGGGGGCCCCGGTGGTGGGCGCCCGGGTCAGGGTCGCGCTGGACGGTTCCGGCGTCCTCAGCGTGACCGGGACGTCCCAGCTCGACGGGAAGACCGTCAGCGGCGACCTCCCGTGGCGCGAGGGCAGTCAGCTCGCCGTCGGGGACACCCTGCTGGAACTGACGGTACGGAACTCCGCGAAGGCACCGCTGACCCCGGCGGCGGACGGCCTGGGCCTGGAGTTCAACCGGCCTCCGCGCTTCTTCCCCTCCCCCGCGGCCAGCCGGTTCCGGCTGCCCGCCCCGCCGGTCAAGCCGGACAAGCGGCCGATCCCGCTGCTCCCGATCCTGCTGCTCCCGGCCGCCAGCGCGGCGATCGCCATCTTCGTGACGCACCGCTGGACCTTCGTCTTCCTCGCCCTGCTCTCCCCGGTCGCCGCGCTCCTCACGCAGTTCGGCGGCCGCAAGCAGGCCATGCTCAAGTACCTGGAGCAGGAACAGAAGCACAGCGAGACCATGACCAGGCTGCGCGCCGACATCGACGCCGCCGTCCTGGCCGAGCAGCACAACCTGCGGCTCTCCCTGCCGGATCCGGCGTCCCTGCTGCGGATGGCCGCGCAGCCCTCGGAGCGACTGTGGGAACGCCGCTGGCAGGATCCCGACTTCCTCGACGTCCGGGTGGGCACCGCCGACCTGCCGTCGTCGCTCGGCGTCGAGGATCCGACGCTGGACGAGCACCGGCGTTCCACCGTGCCCTGGCTGAACCAGGTGCCGGTCGCCGTCCCCCTGCGGCGGGCGGGCGTCGCCGGGATCGCGGGGCCGGGCGCGGGCCGGCTGGCCGGCTGGATGGCCGCCCAGGCCGCGTCCCTGCACAGCCCCGCCGACCTGCGGATCGTCGTGCTCGGCGGCCCCGACGGCGAGCGCGACTGGTCGTGGACCCGCTGGCTCCCGCACGGCCGGCCGGCGAACGAGGACACGTACTCCCTGGTGGGCAGTACGGCCGACTCCCTGGCCCGCCGCATCGGCGAGCTGGGGCAGATCGTCTCGGCGCGGGTCGCGGCGGGCACCGAACTGGTCCGCGGCGGGGTCAACGGCCACCCCGACATCCTGGTGGTGCTGGACCAGGCGCGCCGCGCCCGTTCCCTGCCCGGGGTGATCGCGCTGCTGCGGGACGGCCCGTCGGTCGGGGTGTACACGATCTGCATGGACCGCGAGGAGCGCCTGCTCCCCGAGGAGTGCGGCGCGGTCGTCGTCACGCAGGGAAGCCCCCGGGGCGGCTCGCGGGTGCGCACCGGGGTGGGCGCGGCCCTGGAGGACGTCCGGACCGACTCGCCCGAGGCCGACTGGTACGAGCACCTGGCGCGGGCGCTCGCGCCGCTGCGCGGGGTCGGGGACGCCGACGAGAGCGCCCTGCCCGCCTCCGTACGGCTGCTGGACCTGCTGAACGTCGAACCGCCGACCGCCGAGGCGATCGTGGCGGGCTGGTCGCTCGGCGGGCGTTCCACCCGGGCCGTCCTCGGCACCGGTTACGACGGGGACTTCTCCGTCGACCTGGTACGGGACGGGCCGCACGCCCTGATCGCGGGCACCACCGGTTCCGGCAAGTCGGAGCTCCTCCAGACGCTCGTCGCCACGCTCGCGGTGGTGAACCGGCCCGACGAGATGACGTTCGTCCTCGTCGACTACAAGGGCGGCAGCGCCTTCGCCGAGTGCGCCGACCTGCCGCACACGGTGGGGCTGGTCACCGACCTCGACACGCGTCTGGTCGAGCGCGCCCTCGTCTCCCTCGGCGCCGAGCTGCGCCGCCGCGAGACTCAGCTCGCGCAGGCGAGCGCCAAGGACATCGAGGACTACCTCGACAAGCGCGGCCGGGGCGGGGACGTCCTGCCGCCGCTCCCCCGGCTGCTGCTCGTGATCGACGAGTTCGCCTCCATGGCGCGGGAACTGCCCGACTTCATCTCGGGTCTGGTCAACATCGCCCAGCGCGGCCGTTCCCTCGGCATCCACCTGGTCCTCGCGACCCAGCGGCCCAGCGGCGCGGTGACCGCCGACATCCGCGCCAACACCAACCTGCGGATCGCGCTGCGCACCACGGACACCTCCGAGAGCCGCGACATCATCGACGCGGCCGAGGCCGGGGAGATCTCCCCGGCCAATCCCGGGCGTGCCTACGCCCGCCTCGGGCCCTCGGCGCTGCTGCCGTTCCAGGCGGGCCGGGTGGGCGGTCGCCGCCCCGGCGGGGCGATGCCCGCGGACGTGGAGGTGCCGGTACGGGCGCGAGCGGTGTCCTGGCAGGAGCTGGGCGGCCCGGTACGCCTGCGGTCCGGCGGCGGAGGCGGCGCGCGGGCGACCGAGGCCGTCACCGACCTGGCGGTCCTGACCGCGGCCGTCGCGCAGGCGTCGCGGCTGGCGGAGGTGCCCCGGCAGCCGAGCCCGTGGCTGCCCGCGCTGCCCGAGGTGCTGGAGTGGACCCCGTCCCCGGCGCCGAAGGCGTTCGCGGACCGGGCAGCCGAACTGCCCGCCGTCGAGTACGGCATGGTGGACCTGCCGGCCCAGCAGAGCCGTACCCCGCTGGTGTTCGACCTGGACCGGGCGGGTCACCTGCACATCATCGGCTCGCCCCGCAGCGGGCGTTCGCAGACCCTGCGCACCCTGGCGGCGGCGCTCGCCCAGGCCCACGGCGCGCAGGACGTGCACCTGTACGGCATCGACTGCGGCAACGGGGCGCTCAACGCGCTGACCGCGCTGCCGCACACCGGGGCGGTCGTGGACCGCAACCAGACCGAGCGCCTGAGCCGCCTGCTGGACCGGCTGACGGCCGAACTGACGTACCGCCAGGGTGTGCTGGGCGCACGGGGCACGGCCGACCTGGCGGAGCTGCGCCGGATGGCCGAGCCGGCGGAGCGGCTGCCGCACCTCGTGGTGCTGGTGGACCGCTTCGAGGTGTTCGAGCGGGAGTACAACGCCTTCGACAACGGCAGCTACCTGGAGCGGATGGTCCGGTTGCTGCGGGACGGCGCGGGGGTAGGCATCCACCTCGTCCTGGCCGGCGACCGGGTGCTGGGCAGCAGCCGCTTCGGCGGCACCACCGAGGACAAGATCGTCCTGCGGATGAACGACCGGGCCGACTACTCGTCGGTGGGGGTCCCCACCAAGGCCGCGCCCGCGGACGCGGCACCGGGCCGCGGTCTGCGGACCCAGGACCTGAGCGAGGCACAGATCGCCGTGCTGGGTACGGATCTGTCGGGTACGGCGCAGGCGCGGTTCCTGAGCGATCTCGGCGCGGAGCTCACCCGCCGCGAGGCGGAGGTGCCGGCCGAGCGCCGGGCCCGGCGGCTGGACGTGCTGCCCGACCGTGTCACCTACCGGGAGGCGCTGGCGCTGCACACGAAACGCGGCGCGATGCGGCCGCTGGTGGCGGTCGGCGGGGACACCCTGGCGGGGCTGGGGCCGGATCTGGCGGACGTACCGACGTTCGCCGTCGCCGGGCCGCCGCGTACGGGGCGCAGCACGGCCCTCCTGACGGTGACGCGGTCGGCGCTGGACGCCGGGGCGGGGGTGGTCGTGCTGGCCCCGCGCCGCTCGCCGCTGCGTGACCTGGCGGGCCGTGCCGGGGTGGCCGCGGTGATCACCGAGACGGAGGTGTCGGTCGAGGAGTTCCGCAAGGTGCTGGGCAACGTCCCGGAGGACAACGCGGTCATCGTGATCGACGACGCGGAGCTGTTCATGGGCGCGGAGATCGACCCGGATCTCGCACTGCTCGCGCGCGGCGGGGCGGGCAACGGCTGGGGCGTGGTGGTCGCGGGCAACGCCGAGTCGATGTCGCTGAGCCTCGCGGGCTGGATGGGCCAGGTCAAGCGGAACCGCACCGGCATGCTGCTGTCACCGCAGAGCCTGGGGGACGGCGAGGTGATCGGGACCAAGCTGACGCGCGGGCTGATCGGCCAGGCGCCGCAGCCGGGGCGGGGGTTGCTGCATCTCGGTGACGGCACCCTGCTCGCCGTACAGGTGCCGGGGACGGTCCTGGAGGACTGAGGGAGAACTCAGGGAAAGAGGATCAATCACATCGGCCGCTCCGGGTTCACGGGGTGCGCACGTCCTCGACGGTCATGGCCAGCAGGACCAGCGCGTTGTGCTCGGCCGTACCGGGCGGGGCCTGGTAGATCAGCAGGCGCTGCCCCTCGCCGACAGGGCGGAGCACCTCGTTGGCGAGGGTGGTCGGGCCGATCACCGGGTGCCGGAACGCGGTCTCGCCGGCGCGCTTGGCCGCTACCTCGTGCCGGCGCCACAGAGCGGCGAACTCGCCGCTGGCCGCCTCCAGTTCGGCGACCAGCGCGGCCGTCCGCTCCGGGGCGGTCAGTTGGGCGGTGCGCAGGTGCGCGACACCGTTGCGCGCCACCCGGCCCCAGTCGGCGAAAAGGGTGCGGGCGGCGGCGTGCAGGAAGGTGTACCGAATCGTGTTGCGCTGTCCGGGCGGTGAGTCGCCGAGCCCGGGCATCAGCGCGAGGCCCTCGGGATTCGCGGCCAGCACGTCGTTGACGTCGTCGAGTACGTACGCCGGGCTGGGCCGGACCGACTCCAGCAGCAGCCGCAGGCCAGGACCGGCCGGCCGCGCGTCGGCCGGCCGGCGGCGCGGTGTCCGCCCGGCGACCTGGTCGGCGAGGCCGAGCAGGTGGGCGTGCTCGTCGGCGGTGAGCCGCAGGACCCGGGCCAACGCGCCCAGGACCGCGTCGCTGGGCGCGGTCTCCCGCCCCTGCTCGATCCGGATGTAGTAGTCGACGCTCACGCCGGCCAGCGCCGCCAACTCCTCGCGGCGCAGCCCGGGTGTGCGCCGGGCGCCCGGTCCGGTGGGCAGCCCGACGTCGGCCGGGCCGATGCGTCCGCGCCGGATCCGGAGGAAGTCGGCCATGGTGTTCACGGCGTCGAGTCTGCCACCGGCCGGCGTGCTCCTGGGTGGCCGTGGCACACCCAGGAACCACCCGGCCTGCCCGGAACCGGCCCGGCGGCGCACGCTCGGATCATGACTGACGCGATCATCATCGGTGGCGGATCCGGCATGGGCCTTGCCCTGGCCCGGACCCTGCTCGCCGAAGACATGCAGGTGACCATCGTCGGCCGGTCCTCGGACCGGCTCGCGAGGGCCCGGACGGAACTGGCACGCCCCGGTCACGGGAGGATCACCACGATCACGGCCGACCTGGGGCGGGAGGAGGACGTGGCCGGACTGTTCGCCCAGGTGGAGCGGGTGGAGCACGTGGCGGTCACCGCCGCGGACGCGACCGGCGTCTACGGGCGGACCGCCGACGTCGCCACGGCGACCGCACGGGCCGTCGTGGAGACCAAACTGCTCGGTGCCTGGCTGGTCGGCAAGCACGCGGCCGGACGAGTCACCGGCTCGATCACCTTCACCTCGGGCATCAACGCGTACCGGCCGAACGGGTCGAACACCATCATGGCCGCGGCCAACGGCGCGCTGGCGTCACTGGCGTACGGGCTGGCGATCGAACTGGCCCCCGTGCGGGTGAACGTCATCTCCCCCGGCTGGGTGGACACCCCCATCTGGGACCAGCTCGGCATGGACAAACAAGCCGCCTTCGCCGAGCTGGCCGCGCGGCTCCCGGCCCGCCGCGTCGGCACCCCCGACGACATCGCCCAGGCGTTCCTGTCGGTGATGCGCAACGGATTCATCACCGGGACCGTCCTGCACGTCGACGGAGGGCACCGGATCACCTGATCCGGTGCCGTCCCCTCGTACCCCCGGCTCGTGCCGCGCCGGAGCCGCGCTCAGAGCGGGACGACGGTCCCGTCGGCGGACACGAAGCGGAACGTGCCGGTGATGGCGTCGAAGAGGTCGTACGCCTCTTCCTTGAGCGGCAGGTTGGGGCTCGCGCAGGTCACCACGAGGTACTCACGGGTGGTGCCGGGCACCGGCATGATCGTGTGCATGGTGAGGAGCTTGGCCTTGACGTCCGCCGTCAGGGGCGTCTCCTCGGTGCCGGTGACCCGGGCGACGCGGCCCACGTTCTCCAGGGTCACCGCGCTGACCACGCGGTCGGCCGGGACCTTGTGCTTCACCGTCGAGAGTCCGAGCTGCCGGGAGAGCAGCGGGAGCGTGAGCTCCATTCCCTCCGGGGTGCTGACGGCGAAGACCATGGCGTACGCGAGGAACAGGCCGTCCTCGTACTGGGTGGCGGTGCCGGCGGCGTAGAGCGCGCCGTGCTTGCGCGCGGCCCTGCTGATCTCCCGGCCCTGCCGGAACATGTCGTTGACGGCGGCCTTGGCGCGCGGGTCGTCCGTCGCCGCCAGGGCCTCCCGGCGGGTCCGCGCGAGAGCCTCGCCGGTGAGGTCGGCCTCGGTCCAGGACGCGGGGACGTTGACCAGGAAACGCTCGGCGGTCCTCATGAGTCGCTCAGGTTGGACGCGGCGTCGTTGTCCGTCTTGGCGAACTCGTCGGCGATGGAGTCCATGGCCTTCTTGATCTCCTTCACCTGCTTCTGGAGCCGTTCCCGGCCGTCGTTCCACTTGTCGTCGAAGTTCTGGGCGGCGTTGCGCAGCCCCGGTCCGAACATCGCCGGGAAGTCGAACTCGTTGGCCTGGATGTCGATGTGGTCCAGGACGAAGCTCAACGCCTGACGTGCGTCGTCCAGTTCGTCTCCTGGTATGAAGATGTCGGCCACGGAGATCCCCTCGGGTGCGGTCGTGCGGGCGGTCGGCCCGTCGAGGACACGGGACGGACGGCCCCTGGGTTCAATCCCGTTGGTGCGTGAACCTTTTTTGTCCGCGTCTCGTGTGCCTCACGTGACTTTTCCCAGCAACAGCCCCGCGCGCGGGTCCCTCCGGCGGGCGGCCGTCGCGTCCGCCCTCGTCCTGTGCGGTGTGGCCGGCCTGGCCGCCTGCGGCAAGACCGTCTCCGTGACCGACGCGTCCCCCGCCCCGGCGGCGGCCGCCACTTCCGCCCCCGCCTCGCAGCCGCCGGCCGCGACCGCCCCCTCGGGGCAGCCGTCGAGCAACTCGGGGCTCCAGGTCGTCGACAGCACCGCCGCCCAGAACGGGCTGACGGGCAACGGCGGTACGGTCGTCGGCCTGGCGGTGCAGGAGACCCCGCCGAAGTGGGTGCAGTTGTCGGCCGTCACGTCACCGCGGCTGGGCAGCCACCTGATCAACGTGAACCAGGCGACGCTGTACCGCTTCGACCAGGACACCGCCCAGCCGTCGCAGTCCAACTGCGCGGGTGACTGCGCGGCGAAGTGGCCGCCGGTCACCGTCCAGGAGGGCGGCAAGGCCTATCTCGCGGGCGTCGACCCGAGCCAGGTCGGGGCGATCCGGAGGCCGGACGGCACCATTCAGGTGACGGTGGGGGGCTGGCCGATCTACCGCTTCTCGGGCGACAGCGGTCCCGGCGACGCCAACGGGCAGGGCATCGGCGGCACGTGGTTCGCCGTGGGGCCGACGGGCCAGAAGGCCACGCCCTGAGCCGGTGCCGTGCGTCCGGCTTCCGCTCGCCCGCCCCCTGCTGAGAGAGTCCCTCCGAGGGGCCGGAGCGTGGGAGCGGCTCGGACGAGAGGACGGCGACGCGGATGACGGCGGCCGACGACGGGGGTGCCGGGCGGCCCGGCGGGTTCGAGGCCGCCACCGGTGACGGTCCCGCGCCCGGGGGGGCACCGGAGGTGCGGGCCGCGGAGGTACGGGTCGCCTTCGGCGGGCTGCTCCAGATCCGTCGGCTGACGCACACCGGGGCCGGCGCCCCCGAGGCCGTACCGGCGGCGTGGGAGCGGCAGCGGCCGGTGCGGGCCGTGGCGCTCGTGCTGGAGGCGGCGGGCCTCGCGCCGTCCGCGGTGGACGCGGCCGGGCAGCCGGTGGCGACCGGCTTCCGCGTGCGGGCGGGCGAGCGGGCAGGGACCGTGCGGGTGGAGTGGGTGGGTCCGCCCGGTGGCGGGGCCGCCCAGGACGAGGAGCGGGCGCTCGGCCGCTGCGCGTCGGAACTGACGCGCCTGGGGTGGGAGGCCCTGCTGTACCGGGGTCCCCGCAGGCGCCGGTTCCTGGAGGTGGAACCGCTCGCCTGAGACCCGCGACGAACCCCGGCAACCGCACCACCGGGGCCGGCGGCCTGCCCGGACCCGGGCAGGGCGCGCGATCCGGGCCGGCTCAGCCCTGGGCGCCGCTGCGACCCGGGTCGGTTCAGGCCCGAAAGCCTTACGACCAGGGTCGGCTCAGCTCTGGGCGCCGCTGCGACCCCGGTCGGCTCAGGCCCGAAGAGCCTGCGACCCGGGTCCGTTCAGCCCTTGGCCGGCGCTGCCACCCGGATCTGTTCAGGCCTGGGTGGGGTGGGCGATCTCTGTCAGGGCGTCGTCCACGTGGCGGGGCTGCCAGCCGGTCTCGCGGCGGGCTCGGGCGCCGGTCAGGCGCTGGTTCAGGGCGAAGGCCTCGGCGATCGGGCCCATGCGCTCCAGCCCCGCTTCGAGGGTCAGGGACTCGGTACGCCCCGGGTGCCCCGCGGCCTCGGCCGCGGCGGCGGCGACCTCCGCCTGGGTCGGCGCCTCGTCGCTCACCCCGATGTAGACCGCCCCGGCGGGCGCGCCGAGGGCCAGCGCGTACAGCTCCGCGATGTCGTCCACGTGGACGACACCCCAGTGGTTGCGGCCGTCGCCGATCACCGGCGCCGCGCCCCGCTCGCGCGCCGGGGCGGTGTAGAACATGTCGATGAGTCCGGCGCCGTGGCCGTACACCACCCCCGGCATCACCAGCACGGGGTGTCCCCCGGTCGCGGCGCGGGCCAGGACCAGGTCCTCGTTGGCCTTGCGCCACGCGGTGATGGCCGGCGGCTGCTGGGTCTTCTCCTCGTCGGCGACCCCGTCGGTGTCGCCGTACACCCAGGCCCCGCCGGTGTGGACGTACGGTCCCGCTCCGACGCCGTCCAACAGGGCCTCGGCGGCCTCGCGGTCGACCTGGTCGCCGCCGGGGCTCGCGTCGGAGCCCAGGTGGATCACGCCGTCGGCGCGGGACGCGGCCTCGCGCAGGACGGCGGTGTCGGTGAGGGCGCCCCGTACCGGCTCCGCCCCCAGGGTGGACAGCGTCCGCGCGGACTCCGCGCTGCGGGCGAGCGCGGTGACGGCGATGCCCCGCCGGAGGAGCGCGGCGACGGTGGGCCGGCCGACGTAGCCCGAGCCGCCCGTGAGGAACACCTTGGTGACTGACATTTGTGCCTCCATAAGCCCGGCCGCGGAGTGTGGCCGGCTCCTCCACGATGGCCCGCGGGCCGGTGACCCGTCCAAGACCTCTTTGGTCGATGGTGATGTCCGTACGGCATCAGCGCCCGTCGGAGGGGTCCGGAAGGAGGGCAGCGGGAAGGCCCCGGGCCTCCGCTCGCGCGGTGGCCCGGGGCCTTCCCGAAGAGGTGGTGCGGGTGCTACGGGTAGCTGACGAGGTTCGCCACGTTGGTGGACGAGTTCGACGGGCCGCCCCTGTCGTTGATCACGTGCCGGATGGTCCCGACGCCGCCGAGCGACACCGTCACCATGTTCCGGAACTTCACGTTCGCGTTGTTGGGGACCTCGAACGCGTGCTCCGCGGTCACCCCGTTGTTGACGTTGAAGAAGCAGTAGCTGCCGAGCCCGTACGCCTCGTGGCTCGTCACGGTGTTCGCCACCTTGTAGGCGGCGTACCCCTGGGTGCTGCCGTTCATCCAGGCCGCCTGGTTGGGCGGGTCGTACGGCATCTCGTTCTGGTAGAAGTACGTCTTGCCGCCGTTGCCGTTCCAGATGGTCTGGTGCTTCTGGTAGTGCTCGACGAACAGGCCGTACATGGTGACGTCGGCGCCGTTCACGATCAGGCCGGTGTCCGCCGTGTTGGTGGTCCAGCCGACCCCGCTGCCGTGGTCGGCGCGCCAGATCCACATGTGGTCACCGATGACGTTGCGGCTGTTGACCACCAGGCTGGTGGTCGCCTTGCCGACGCCCGCGCCGCCGATGCGGAAGAACACGTCGTGCAGCGAGGTGGGGTTGGCCGCGTGGCTCACGTTCGAGCCGTCGGCGCCGACCTCCATCAGGCGCTGGGAGTTGACCGGACCCGCGTCGATGAGCAGGCCCGCGACCTTCACGCCGTCGACGTCCGAGACGGAGACGGCGGTGATGCCGTTGTCCGGGATGAAGGTGGCGAGGCCGAGGCCGAGGACGACCGTGTCGGGACGGGTGACCCTGAGGGTCTGGTTCAGGTGGTAGACACCCGGCGTGACCAGCAGGTTCTTGCCCGCGGCCAGGGCCGCGTTCATGTCCGCGGCGCTCGCGCCGGGCTTGGCGATGTAGAACTGGTCCAGCGGGAGGGACGTACCGGCGGGGGCGCCGGCGCTCCACGTGGTGCCGGACGAATTGCTGCGCAGGGCGGGGACGAACACCTTGTAGGCGCCGGCCGCGTCCACGTACAGGAAGGGCTTCTCACGGATCTGCGGGGTGGTCGCGACCGTGGTGTAGGGCGGGTTGGGGAAGGTCCCGGCGGGCGCGTTCTTCGCGCCGACGAACACCATGTTCCAGTTCTGCCCGGTCCAGCTGCCCCACTCGGTGTTGCGGGACAGCCACTGCTGCTGCGTACCGGAGCGGACCTGGCCGTCGACCTTGCTGTCGGCCATGAAGCCGCCGCTGGCCCAGCCGCCGTCGTCCAGGGCGAGGTTGCCGCGCACGTGCATGCGGCGGTACGGGGCGGCCTGCGAGACGGCCCAGCGGTCGGTGCCCGAGGGCGGCGTGACGGAGAGGTTCTCGGCGCTGCGCCAGAAGTTCTGGGTGGCGTTCTGCGGCGGGAACCAGTCGGCCTCCACGTGCACCGTGCCGCCGATGTTGACGTCGTCGGGGCTCAGGCCCAGGCCGGCGACCTGGGTGTAGAAGCCGACGTTGACGTTGACGTTGTTGTAGTTGCCGGGCCGGAAGAGGAAGGCCTGGCGCTGGGTGCCGAACTGGTTGGTCTCCTGCTGGCGGAAGACCGCGTCCACGCGGCTCTGGATCGTCGCGGAGGGCATCGACGGGTCGAAGACCTGGACGTTGGGGCCGAGGTCCGGGGTGCCCGCGGGCGGCGGGGTGTCGGCCGCGGTCAGCCGGAAGGACTGGGCGGCGGACCCGTTGCAGGTGTACTGGCCGAGGACGACGCCGTCGGCGGTCGAGGCGGCGGGCACGTCGAGGCACTTGCCGCTGTTGCCGTTGACGAAGTGGTAGGCCCCGTCGGCCTCCTCGACCGGCTGCCACTGCTGGTTGAGGCCGCTGCTGTACAGCCACAGCTGAATGGCGGCGCTGTCCGCGGTGGAAACGTCCTTGACGTCCCAGACCTGGTTGGCGGAGTTGCGGTTGCCGACCCTGACGCGGCCGCTGCCGGTGTCGGTCAGGCTCCAGTTCTGGGCGGTGGTGCCGTTGCAGGCGTACTGCTGGACGGCGGTGCCGTTGGCCGTGCCGGCGGCGGCCGCGTCGACACACTTGCCGCTGCCCTTGTTGACGATGTTGACCCAGCCGGTGGGGAGGGCCGCGGCGGCCTGGGCCGCCTTCGGGGCGGCCTGCGGGGCGCTCGACGGGGCCGCCTGGGCGGGCAGCGCCACGAGCGCCGTGCAGAGGGACGCCGCCGCGACGAGAAGCGTCGTCACCGACGGTCCTGTCCGGCCTCGGCGGCGGAGGATCCCGCCGCCTGTGGTGCGTGAGTTCACTGGTGCTCCTCGGAGGTTCAGCCGGCGTACTGGGCGAACGTGCGGGTGAAGTCCCACGCCTGCTGGCTCACGCCGGAGCAGGTGTCGTCGTTCGGGTACGCGCCGGGGCACGGCCGGTCACGGTTGGCGGACCAGAAGGTCAGCCGCGCGAGGTGGTGCTGCTGGGCGTAGGCGAGGATCGTGCGGAAGTCCGCCACGGTCACCGTCTCGTTGACGTCGGTGATGCCGTTCATCGACGAGATGCCGATGCGGCGGTACGTCGTGTCGTCGCTGTACCCGTACGCGTTCTTGACCGCGGTCTTGAGGCCCTCGGCCGCGCGGAGCGTGAGGGTGCCCATGTTCTGGCCCGCGCCGCCGAAGTCGAAGGGCATGATCGTCCAGCTGTCGACGGTCAGGCCGGCGGCCGCGCCGCGGTTGATCAGGCTGGTGTCGGGGCCGTTGATGCCGGTTCCGATGGTGATGTAGACCTTGATGCCGGGGTTGTTGGCCTTGACGGTCTTGAGCGCGTCGATCGTCCGCTGCTGGACGGTCGGGTTGTCGTACGCCGCGGCCTCCAGGTCGATGTCGATCGCCTTGAGGCTGTAGGCGTTGATGACCTTCTGGTACGCCGCCGCCAGCTCGCCGGCGCTGGAGCAGGAGCTCTCCAGCTTGTTGCCGCTGTAGCCGCCGAAGGACGGGATGATGTCGCCGCCCGCCGCGCGCACGCTGTTGACGGTCTGCTGGTCGACGCCGCCGGTGAGCGCACGGCCGCCGTCCCACTGCGGGTTGCAGTAGCCGTTGCTGAGCACGAACGCCAGCGTGAACCACTTGACGCCGGTCGCGTTCATGACCGTGACCGGGTTGGGCGTGTTGCCCCAGCCGTTGTAGAGGTAGGGCGCGACCGCCATGGCTCCGGGCGCGGGGGGCGGGGTGTCGCCGCCACCGCCGCCCGCGGCGGGCGCGGTCCACTTCTGGTTGGCGGTGCCCGTGCAGGTCCAGATCTGGAGCCGGGTGCCGTTGGCGGAGCTGTTGCCCGTGGCGTCCAGGCACTTGTTCGCCTGGGTGTTCACCAGGTCGCGGGCCGCCGAGGCGGTCCACTTCTGGTTGGCGGCGCCGGTGCAGTCCCAGATCTGGAGCTGGCCGCCGTTGGCGACGCTGCCGTCCTTGACGTCGAGGCACTTGCCGAGCGCGCGGACCGTACCGTCCGTACCCACGGTCCACTGCTGCGCGGCGGAGCCGTTGCAGTCGTAGAGCTGGACGGCCGTGCCGTTCGCGGAGCTGGCGGCGGCCACGTCGACGCACTTGCCGCCGAGGCCCGTGATCGTGCCGGTCGCGGCCGCGGCGGGGGTGGAGGTACTGATGACCGAGGCGCCCACCGCGAGCGGCAGGGCCGCCAGCACGGCGAGGGGCTTGAGGAAGGAGCGCAGGCGCGTCACGAGGCGTTCACCGTCCACTTCTGTGCGGCCGAGCCGTTGCAGGTGTAGATCTGGAGCCGGGTCCCGTTGGCCGAGTTGGCGGCCGGGACGTCCAGGCACTTGTTCGCCTGGATGTTCACGACGTCCAGCGCCGCCGGGGTGGCCCACTTCTGGTTGTTCGCGCCGGTGCAGTCCCAGATCTGGAGCTGCGCGCCGTCGGCGACACTGCCGTCCTTGACGTCGAGGCACTTGCCCAGCGCGCGGATCGTGCCGTCGGAGCCGACGGTCCACTGCTGCGCGGCGGAGCCGTTGCAGTCGTAGAGCTGGACGGGCGTGCCGTTGGCGGAGCTGGCGGCGGCGACGTCGACGCACTTGCCGCCGAGGCCGCGGATCGCCCGGCCCGTTCCGGGGGTGCCGGTGTCGCCGGTGGTGACCCGGACGTAGTCGATGACCATGTACTGGGGCAGGACCGTGCTGCCGTTGGGGTCACCGGGCCAGTAGCCGCCGACCGCGAGGTTCAGGATCATGAAGAACGACTTGTTGAACACCCAGGAGTCGCCGCCGAGGTCGGCGGGCGTCCTGCGCTGGTAGACGTTCCCGTCCACCGACCAGGTGATGGAGTCCGGGGCCCAGTCGATCGCGAAGGTGTGGAACGCGTCCGCGAACTGCTGGCCGCCCGGCAGGGTGTAGCCGGCGCCGATCCCCTCGGCACCGGAGTAGCCGGGGCCGTGGAGGGTGCCGTGGACGGTGCTGGGCTCGAAGCCGACGTTCTCCATGACGTCGATCTCGCCCTGGGCGGGCCAGCCGCCCCCGCCGTTGCCGAGCATCCAGAAGGCGGGCCAGATGCCCTGGCCGCGCGGGATCTTGATGCGCGACTCGACACGCCCGTACTGGGCGCTGAACTTGCCGGCGGTGTTCAGCCGTGCGGAGGTGTACTCGCACCGGCCGTACCAGCACTGGTAGTTGTTGGGGTTCTCCCTGCGTGCCTGGATGACCAGGTTGCCGGCGCCGTCGAGGGCCGCGTTGTTGGTGCCCGACGTGTAGTACTGGCGCTCATGGTTGTTGACGTTGTCGCCGGTCTCCAACTGCCACTTGCTGCCGTCCACGCCCGATCCGGCGGGGCCGTTGAAGTCGTCGTTGAACACGACGGCCGCCGCGGCGGCGGGGGCCGGTGCGGGGGCCGCGCCGGCCACGGTCGCGGGCCCGGCCGCGACGGCGCTCGCGCAACAGAGCAGGGCAAGGCCGTACAGCGCCATCCGGCGCCGCAAGGGAGTTCGCACAGTCATCACATCACTTCATGTGGGGGGCATGCGCATGACATTCCGGACGCCGAGAGGTGTGACGATCGGGGATGCCGTCTCAGGCGCTTATTTCAATACTTGATTTAAGGGAGAGGAGATGAGGCCGTCAAGGGATAGGTATGGACCAAAGTTCGGCGGACACCCGGCCGGACCCCCGCGATAGGGGCACAGACCCTTCACAACCGGGCACCTCGTCACCACTCCGTGTCCTGACGGTACGTCACAGGATTCCCCCCATCCCCACCAGCCCCCCAGATTTGACTTGCACATGACCAACACGGCGCGTTCACTCCCGGTCCACGGATCCTGTGGAAGGCTCCCGCTGAACCGTTCCGCACGACCACCACAGTGCCCCTCCCGACCCTGTGACCCGTGCGCCGTGGTGGTCCCGCCCGAAGGGAAACCCCCATGGTTCGTCGCCGACACACCGCGAGACACGCGCTGCTGGCCCTCTGCGCCGTCACCGCGGTGCTCGCCACCACCACGGCCGCCGCGCCCGCCGCCACCCCGCGGGCCGCGCTCGACGACACGTACTACCAGAACGCGCTCGGCAAGAGCGGCCCGCAGCTCAGGACGGCACTGCACTCGATCATCAGGAACCAGACCAAGATCTCGTACGCGGCGGTGTGGGAGGCCCTCAAGGTCACCGACGAGGACCCGGCGAACAGGTCGAACGTCATCCTGCTCTACACCGGGAAGTCGCAGTCCAAGGCGAGCAACGGCGGCAACGCGGGCAACTGGAACCGCGAGCACGTCTGGGCCCAGTCCCACGGCGGCTTCGGCACCTCAGCGGGACCCGGCACGGACATCCACCACCTGCGGCCCAGCGAGGTCGGGGTGAACTCGACGCGGGGGAACAAGGACTTCGACCTGGGCGGCGGCGCGGTCGCGGGCGCGCCGGGCAACTACACGGACTCCGACTCCTTCGAGCCGCGCAACGCCGTGAAGGGCGACGTGGCCCGGATGATCCTCTACATGGCCGTGCGGTACGAGGGCGACGACGCGTGGGCCGACCTGGAGGCCAACGACCGGGTCAACAACGGCTCCACCCCCTTCATGGGGAAGCTGTCCGTGCTCAAGCGGTGGAACGAGCAGGATCCGCCAGACACGTTCGAGAAGCGGCGCAACGACGTCATATACACGTCGTACCAGCACAACCGGAACCCGTTCGTCGACCACCCCGAATGGGTGGAGTCCATCTGGTGAGCGCGGCGCGGCACCTCCGCGCCCGACCGGGGGCGGGCCAGACTGACCGCGTTAACTCCAAGCGCCCCCGACGGGGAATGCTGGCCGGGGCCTCCAGGGACGCGCTTCCCTGGAGGCCCCGGCTCGTTCACGGCCGTCCCCGCGCGTCCCGCCCGTAGGCGCCCACGCCCCCCGGCCAGGAGCACTCATGGACAGGTGTCTATACTTTCGGTACACCTGTTCAGAAACTCTCTCGGGGGATCCCGTCATGCAGACAGCCGCACACATCCTGGTCGGCCTCCTGGCCGCGCTCCACGTCTACATCCTGGTACTGGAGATGTTCCTGTGGGAGGGCGCGAAGGGCCGCGAGCTCTCCGGCTTCGACGCGGACATGGCCAAGGCGACGGCCCCGCTCGCCGCCAACCAGGGCCTCTACAACGGCTTCCTGGCCGCCGGGCTGATATGGGGACTGATCGTCTCCGACCCGACCGGCTTCCGGGTGCAGGTCTTCTTCACGATCTGCGTGACCGTCGCGGGCCTGTACGGCGGTCTCACCGCGAACCGGCGCATCCTCTTCGTCCAGGCGCTGCCCGGCGCGGTCGCCCTGGCCGTCGTCCTGGCGGCCGGATGACCGCCGGCCCGTCCGCCGACGCGGGCGACCCGCGGACCGCGAGAACACGCGCCCGGCTGCGGCAGGCGCTGCTCGACGCCTGCGCCGAGCAGCCCTTCGAGGAGATCGGGGTCGCCGCGCTGGCCCGCCGGGCGGGGCTCGGCCGGGCCACGTTCTACCTGCACTACCCGGACCTCCAGGCGCTGGCGGTCGACGCCTGCGCGGAGGTCGTACGGGACGCCGTGGACGCCCTGCACGCGTGGCGGGGCGCCCCCGACCCGCGGACGCCCCCACCCCCGCTCACCGCGTTCTTCGTCGGCCTGACCCCGCACGCGGCGCTCTACCGGACGCTGTTGCGGCCGGGGGGCGGCGGGCCGCTGGGCGAGCTGCTCCACCGCGAACTGCGCGAGCGCGCCAAGGCGGAGCGGGTGCTCGCCGGGGCGCCCGCCCCCGACCTGATCGCCTCCGCCGTCGCGGCGGCCTTCGCCGGGGTCCTGGCGGACTGGCTGCACGGCCTGGTCGAGGACACCCCGGAGGGCATCGCCACCCGGGTCTGGCGCCTGCTGGTGGCGCTCCACCGCATGCCGGTCGAATAGGGCCGGTCCGGCCCGCTCGTCCGACCGGACCGGACCGGTGACGGGCTGTCCGATCTCTCCCCATGTGCAGCCGCTGGCATATGCCGACCGCATGACCCCGCCGAGTGTGGCCAATCGCCCTACAGGCCCCCCGCGCCTGTGCGACAGTCTTAATGGTCCACCATCCGGACCAGGCAGTGCCGCCGCCCCATCGGAGTTCGAGATGCCGTCCCCTCTGTTCGCGGACCGTCCCGCCCCACAGCCTCCCGAGCGGGGCTCGGTCGACGCCCTGATCACGCAGACCCGCAGGTTGCGCGGAGACGTGGACGCCGTGCGCCGGGACGCCTCGGCCGAGGCGGACGACGACGACATCCTCCGGCGCTGGCAGCGCGCGCTCTGCGACCTGGCCGTGCACCAACTGGACGACCTCGGCGCCCACTTGGACCAGCTCAGGGCCGGCAGGCCGGACCTGACGGACGACCCGCACGGCACGGTCCCCGCCCAGGGGCGGAGCGCCGGTCCGCCCGCCCCCCGGCCCGCTCCGCTCACCGGCCGGGTCGGCAGCGCCGAGTGGAACCTCCTCACCGACGAGGTCACCTGGTCCGACGAGTTGTACGAGATCTTCGGGCGCCCGCAGGAGGCCGGCCCGTTGTCGCTCGACGAGCTGCCGTCCCTGCTGTTCCCCGAGGACCAGGCCCTGCTCACCGCGATGGTGACGGCCTGCCTGATCGACGGGCGGCCCATCGACGGGGAGTTCCGCGTCCTGACCGCCCAGGGCCGGGTCCGTACACTGCACATGATGGGCGAGCCGGTCCTCGACACCGGCGGCTGCACGGCCTCCATGTGGGCGGTCCTGCGCGACGTCAGCACCCTGCGCCGCAGCGAGCGGGTGTTGCGCGACACCCGGGACTCGGTGCACCGGCGCCAGCACCTCGCACAGACGGAACAGCGGCTGGTGGCCGAGTTGCAGCAGGCCGTACTCCCCACGCGGGGCGGCGCGTTGGAGCTGTCGCGCAGCGGGGCCGCCGCCCTGGACGTGGCCGCCCGGCATCTGGGCGGCGCGTCGGCGCCCACGGCCCGGGGCGACTGGTACGACGCCCTCGACCTTCCCGGCGGGGACACCCTGATGACGGTCGGGGACCTCACGGGACAGGGGGTGGCGGCCGCCTCCAACCTGGCGATGCTGCTCGGGGCCCTGCGCGGGATGGCGGTGGCGGGCATCGAGCCGGGCGCCCTCCTCGGACACCTCAACCAGCTCCTGGAGACCTCCCGGCAGCCCGCGCTCGGCAGCGCGCTCTGCGCCCGCTACCGGCCGGACACCGCCACCCTGGTGTGGGCGCAGGCGGCGAACCCCGCCCCGTTGCTGTTCCGCGACGGGACGGGGCGCGCGCTCACCCCGCCGGACGGCGTGCTGCTCGGCGCGACGACGGGAGCCGCGTACGAACAGGCCGACCTCCGCCTCCTCCCGGGTGACGTCCTGGTGCTGCACACCGACGGCGAGGGCCGTGCCGGTACGGAGGCACGGCAAAATCACCTCCTCGCGCTGGCGCCCCTGTTGACCCGGGCACGCACGGCGCGCGAGTGCGCGGAGACGATCGTCGCGCGGCTCGGCGGGGCCGGGGACACGGACGACGCCTGTGTGATGGTCGCCAGGTCCCGCGGACCGGAGGACCGGGTGGATTCCTGAGACGTGGCGGATTCCTGAGATGGCGGCGAACGCCTCACGCGTGAGCCGATCCGTAACGCCTACGCCGATCCGTAGGTCTTCCTGGCCGGGCCGAGGACGGACGGCCGGCCCGGGCCCTTCGGCATGGAGAGTTCGATCTCCTCCCGCAGATCCTGGACCTTCCCGTAGTCCGCGTACTGGCCGGTGAGCCGGTACATCTCGCGCAGCCGGTCCCAGGTGCGGAGGGAGGAGGTCTCCCTTATCGACACCAGGGCGAGCCGGGCGTACGTCGCGGCCTGCTCCGGGTCGTCCGCGATGAAGCAGGCGGAGGCCAGCGAGATGTGGTCGAAGATCTTCGACCGCTGCCGGCCGCCCACCCGCAGGTCCAGCGCCCTCCTGGCATGGCGCTGGGCGGTGGCCGCCGCCGAGGGTTCGTGGTCGGCGAGCGTACGGAAGGCCAGGGCCTCCATCCCGTGCAGGTCGGCCTCGTCGAACATCTGCATCCAGCTGGGCGGTTCCACGTCCCCCTTGTCCGAGACGAAGAGATCCTCCGCCTCGCCCAGGGTGCGGCGCATGGCCTGCCCGCGCCCGAGGGACGCCTGCGCCCACGCCTCGATGGTGTGCAGCATGGCGCGCGTACGGGGCAGAGCCTCCTCCCCCGACCCCGACCTGGCGAGCTTCATCAGGTCGAGGGCGTCGTCGGGCCGGCCCAGATGGATCATCTGGCGGGCGGCCCGGGAGAGGGCCTCGCCCGCGCGGGGCCGGTCGCCCCCCTCGCGGGCCGCGTGGGTGGCGATGACGAAGTACTTCTGGGCGGTGGGTTCGAGGCCGACGTCGTGGGACATCCAGCCCGCGAGGACGGCGAGGTTGGCGGCGACGCCCCACAGGCGCCGCTGGAGATGGTCGGGGTGACGGTAGGCGAGCATGCCGCCCACCTCGTTGAGCTGGCCCACCACGGCCTTGCGCTGTAGTCCGCCGCCCCGGGAGGCGTCCCACGCGCGGAACACCTCGACGGAACGCTCCAGCGCCTCGATCTCCTGCGACCCGATGGGGGCGGCCTCGTAGCGGTCGAACCCAGCGGGGTCGGCGTGCAGGGGAGCGTTGAGCCGGGGGGCGTCGGACGAGAGGACGGGGTCGTGATGCAGCCAGTCGTGCATGGCACTGCTGAGTGCGGAGCCGGCGGCGAGCGCGGCGCCCGCGCCCACCAGGCCGCGTCGGTTGAGCATGAGGTCCATTCCCGTGAATTCGGTGAGGACCGCCGCCGTCCGTTCGGGCGCCCACGGCAGGCCGTCGGGGTTGTCCGCACTCCCGGCTTCCTGTCGTTTCCCCGCGCGCCCGGACCGGTCGAAGCCGAGGTCCTCGATGGTCACGACACGACCGAGCCGCTCGGTGAACAGCGCTGCCAGCACTCTCGGCACCGGATCGCGCGGAGTCTCCCCCATGTCGATCCAGCGCCGCACGCGCGAGGTGTCCGTGGCCAGTTGGGGGTGGCCCATGGCCGCCGCCTGCCGGTTCACCAGTCTCGCGAGTTCGCCCTTGGACCAGCCGGCCAGGCCGAACAGATCCGACAGACGGGTGTTGGGTTCGCCGCTCACGTCAAGCCCCCAGGTTCTCGGCTGACTTCGACACTAGCCCTTGTCGGGTGCCAGCAGACGCCCCGTGACTATTCGCCAGGGTTCGCCAGGGTGCGCCAGATGGTGTGCCACCCGCGCGCCGGTGTCGGGTAGGAACGCGCCACCCCGGCCCGGCAGCCGGACGTACTCCCCAGGGTGCGGACCGGCCGCCGGGACGGGAGGCGCGTGTCAATCCGTCGGTACACGAAGGGATCTGTCTCGCCCATGTACACAGCATCGTCCTCCGTGTCCGCCCCGCCCCGGTCGACGCGTACGGTCGCGCCCGGCAGCGGACCGTACCTCGATCCCACGAACGCTCCCCGGCGCTGGGCCGGGGCGGTCAAACAACCGCTCAGCGGGAGACTCGACTTGTCCGGCCCCCAGGGCGCGCAGCTGCGGATGGCGATCGCCTCGGTGCACCGCATCTGTCCGGAGTTCAATCCGGTGCAGGTCCTGCGCCGCAGCGGGCGTTCCGTCCTCCTCGTCGGTTCCACCGGGCGCACCACGGCGGTCGCCAAGTGCCTGCTGGACCACTCCCCCGTCTGGACGGAACGGTTCCGCCACGAAATAGCCGCATACCGCGCGTTCGTGCGGCACCGGCCGCCGGTACGCGTGCCCCGCCTCATCGCCGCGGACCCCGACAACTGCACGCTGGTGGTCGAGCGGATGCCCGGCCGCGCGGCGGCGCTGGCCCGCCACCCCGTGGAGGCCCCGCCCCGCGCCGACGTGCGGGCCGCGCTCGGCGCGATCGCCCGCCTCAACACCTGGCGGCCGCCGGCCGGGATGTTCGACGCCCCCCTCGACTACGCCGCGCGTATCGCCCGCTACCACGAGCTGGGCCTGTTCACCGACCGGGACCTGGGTGACCTCCAGAAGCTGCTGCACGGCCTGGCGGCCGGCCGGCAGGGCGCGGGCCAGTTCTGCCACGGCGACGCGCTGCTCTCCAACATCCTGCTGTCCCCGGCGGGCCCGGTGCTCGTCGACTGGGAGCACGCCGGGTGGTACCTGCCCGGGTACGACCTCGCGACGCTGTGGTCGGTGCTCGGGGACGCCCCGGTGGCGCGCCGGCAGATCAGCCAGCTCGCCCAGGCCCCGGGCCCCGCGGCCAGGGACGCCTTCCTCGTCAACCTGATGCTCGTCCTGACCCGGGAGATCCGGATGTACGAGACGGCCGTGCAGCGCGCCATGCGGGACACGCAGCCCCCCGCCCCGGGCGCCGCGCCCGCCGCGTCCTGCGCGCAGAGCGGCCTGCCGACCGGCGAGGAGCAGCGGTTGCTGCTCCGGCGCCTGCACGACGACTGCGCGATGGCCCGCCGGGCCGTGCGCGCGGCGGTCGGGACCCGCTGACGCGGGGAGGACCGAAGAGCCGCACCGCCGCGCGCCCCGTACCGACAGACGGGGCGCGCGGCGGTGTTCCGGTGTCCGCGTCCCCTCATTGGTTCACTCCACTGACGCGCCGCAGGCCCGGGGGCCACCGCCGCGAAACCTCACGACACGCGAGCTGACGTGCGAAATCCTTGTCGTGGCGCCTGATTGACGGATCGTCCGGAAGCCGGTACCCCTGGAGCGGACCAGACCTGAGGCATCTCGCGCACCACCCGTCACTGGAGGCCGCATTGCCCCGTTCCCTCTCCCCACGACCGAGGAACGTACGCGGACGCACACTCGGGGCGGGCGGTGTCCTGGCGGCGGCCGCGCTCCTCCTGCCGCTGGTGTCGGCCGCTCCCTCCGCCACCGCGGAACGGCCCGGTCCCGGCACGTTGCAGTCGCAGTTCGAGGCCGCCGCCGCGCGGTACGACGTGCCGGGGAGCGTGCTCCTCGGTGTCGCGTACCTCCAGTCCCGCTGGGACACGCACAGCGGCGCGCCGAGTGTCACCGGCGGCTACGGGCCGATGCACCTGACCGACGCGCGGACCGCGCTCGCGGACGCGCCGCACCACTCCGACGGTACGGAGGACGCGCGCGGCGACTCGGCGCGCCCGGTCAAGGAGGCCGGCCCGCGCCACGCGGCCGCCGTGCCGAAGGCGTCGGAGCTGCCCGCGTCGCTGCGCACCCTGGACCGGGCGGCGCGGCTGACCGGGCGGTCCGCGAAGGACCTGCGGGAGAACCCCGCCGCGAACATCGAGGGGGGCGCGGCGCTGCTGGCCGCCGCCCAGCGCGAGCTGGGCGAGCCGCTCGGCGGCGACCCGGGCGACTGGTACGGCGCGGTCGCGCGGTTCTCGGGGGCCGACGACTCGGCGACCGCCGCGACGTACGCGAACGACGTGTTCGCGGTGATCAGGGACGGCGAGGGCCGCACCACGGACAACGGGCAGCGGGTGGCGCTGCGCGCGGTTCCCTCGGTGGCGCCCGACACGTCCCAGGTGTCGGCGCTCGGGCTGCGCAGGATCGGCGCGGCGGGGACGGAGTGCCCGCGCACGGTCGCCTGCGAGTGGATCCCGGCGCCGTACGAGCAGTTCGGCGAGGGGGACTACGGCAACCACGACCTGGCCGACCGGCCGGTCTCGCACACGATCGACTCGATCGTCGTCCACGACACCGAGGGCTCCTGGGACACCACGCTGAAGCTGGTGCAGGACCCGACGTACGTCTCCTGGCACTACACGCTGCGCTCGTCGGACGGGCACATCGCCCAGCACGTCCCGCTGAAGGACGTGGCCTGGCACGCGGGCAACTGGTACACGAACGCGAAGTCCGTGGGCCTGGAGCACGAGGGCTTCCTGGTCGCGCCGGACGCCTGGTACACGGAGGCGATGTACCGGACGTCGGCGCGGCTGGTGGCGTACCTGGCGAAGAAGTACGACATCCCGCTCGACCGGCAGCACATCCTGGGGCACGACACCGTTCCCGGGCCGACGGCCGCGACGGTCCCGGGGATGCACACGGATCCCGGTCCTTACTGGGACTGGGCGCACTACTTCGAGCTGCTGGGGAAGCCGTTCAGGGCGACGGCGGGCGCGGACGCCGGGGTGGTGACGATCCGCCCGGACTTCGCCGCGAACAAGCCGTCGTACACGGGGTGCGTGACGGCCGGCGACGCGTGCGCGCCGCACGGGTCGGGCGCGGTACGGCTGCACACGGCGCCGGACGCGAACGCGCCGCTGGTCAAGGACATCGGGCTGCGGCCCGGCGGCCAGGACTCGACGACCGGGGTGAACGACATCGGCGCGCGGGCCTCGACGGGCCAGCAGTTCGCGGTCGCGGGGCGCCAGGGCGACTGGACGGCGGTCTGGTACCTCGGGCAGAAGGCGTGGTTCGAGAATCCCCGCAGGCAGCCGACGGCGGTGGGGGCCAAGGCGTCGGTGCTGACGCCGAAGGACGGTCTCGCGGAGGTGCCGGTGTACGGGCGCGCCTACCCGGAGGCGTCCGCGTATCCGGCGGGGGTGCCCGTACAGGCCGTGTCCCCGCTGACGTACAAGCTGCTCGCCGGGCAGCGGTACGTGGTCGGTGACAAGGTCCCGGGCGAGTACCTGTACGCGACGACCTTCGACACCGCGGGGCACCGGGTGGTGCGGGGCAAGGAGCAGTACTACGAGATCCAGTTCGGGCACCGGATCGCCTATGTGAAGGCGTCGGACGTCACCGTACGATCGTCGGGGCACTGACACTGACCGCCGCACCATGAACGCCGGGCGCCGTCAGCCTGTGGGGGTCGGACGGCGCCCGGTCTCCCCTGTCCCGCGCGTCAGTAGCGCAGGACGGCGGCGATCCGTTCCTGCCCGGCGAGCGCGTCGTCCGGCAGGAACACCACCTCGGCGCCCCCGTCCAGGGCGGACTCGACCAGTTCGTCGACGATGTCGTCCTGGACGCGGACGCCCGGGCCCTGCCCGTCGCGGCCCTCGACCGGGACCAGGTGTCCTTCGCTGATCCGGACGGACTGGCGGTAGTGGTCCTCCACCGCGATCACCTCGGCGCGCCTCTCGCGCACCGACTCCCAGACCTCGTCGAGGCCGGCGGCGAACGCCCTGCGGCCCTTGGCGGCGTCGAGCTTGTCGAACAGTTCGCGCTGCTCCCGCCGGTCGTGCGCGTCCCGCACCGGCCCGATCTCCCGGCGCAGGACCGACGCGGGCCCCTCGGCCAGGCCGCCCTTGACCAGCCGGCCGGCCGCGCCGTGCGTGGCGCTGCCCGCGTCCTCCAGCAGGGCGAGGGCGGGCGCGAGGCCGACGACGTACAGCGGCCGGGGATGCCGTGCCAGCACCGACGCCGTGGCCCGGTCGACCGACCGCAGGAACTGCCGGGTCTCCTCGTCGCGGAAGGCGCCCGGGTCGCCGACGCGCTCCTCGCGTTCGGGGTCCCAGGTGTCCCGCGGCGGGCTCATCGGGAATCCGTCGTCGTGGCGCTCGTCCAGGGTGTCGCCCGACCCGTCCCAGAGGGTCGCGCGGTCGGCCGCGACGCTCAGCACCCAGTACGGGCGCGACTGGGCGGTGGCGGCCACCAGGTTGCGGGTGAGGTACGTGTCGCTGACGACGACCTGCTCGGGGACCTCGCGGGGCAGGTACCAGATCCGGTAGTCGAGGGTGTCGGCGAGGATCAGCAGCCCGTCGAGCGTCCGCCGCAGGTCCACCTCGGCGACGGCCCGGCCGATCCGGCTCTTGACGGCGGTCCTGGCCGCCCGGTCGAGGCCCGGTTCCTCCTCCAGCCGGCGCCATGCCTCGGCGAGGAGATTGCGCAGCCGTACCGTGTCCTGGTCGTGGTAGGGGTCACGGCGGTGCGTGGGCATCGTGAGGGACACCGCGGGATAGGGGCGGGGAGTGCGCAGTTCCCGCAGGACGTCGGGCGTCAGAGCGTTGTGGTCCATGCTGTCCCTTCGCTCGGTGAAGGTCCGGCAGCGGCGGACGGCCGGCCGCCGCGCGGCCCCCGTACGTCCCTCCATCTTGCGCGCCGGGGCGGTGTTTCGCAGGTCGGTCGCGGGGCCCGCGCCGCCGGGCCCCGCGCCGTGGCTACATTGACCGGATGGCAACTTTGCGCGCGCTCGAGTGTCTGGTCGCACTGGTCGACGAGGGGTCCGTGACCAGGGCCGCGGCGGCCCTCCACCTGTCGCAGCCGGCGCTGTCCCATCAGATCGCGGCCCTGGAGCGGGAACTCGACACGCCGGTGGTGGAGCGGTTGTCCCGGGGGGTACGGGTCACCGCGGCCGGACGGGCCGCCGCGGTCGACGCGCGCATCGCGCTGAAGGCGGCCGAGCGCGCCGTGGAGGCCGGGCGGGACGTGGCGGCGGGACGGGCGGGCCGGATCCGGCTGGCGTGCGCCGAGACGATGACCGTCTGGCTGCTGGTCTCGCTGCTGCGGCGCTGGCGGTCGCTGCGCCCCGAGGTGCGGATCGACCTCATGGAGTTCACCAGCTCCGACGCGATGGTGGAGATCCTGATGGCCGGGGAGGCGGACCTCGTCGTGGGTCCCGAGCCCACCGGGACCACCGCGCACGTCGAGCGCCTGGGGGACGAGGAGATGCTCGTGGTGTGCCCCGACGGCCATCGCCTCGCCGGCCGGTCCTCGGTCCGCGTGGAGGAGCTGGTCGGCGAGCCGTTCGTCCACTACACCAGTGACAACGGCAACGCGGCCTGGGTCGACCGGTTCGTCTCCTCCCATCAGGTCGCGCTCAGTCCCGTGCTGCGGACGCGCAGTCCCCGTACCGCGGCGCAGCTCGCCGGGGCGGGGATGGGCCTGACGATCGTGCCCGCGTCCGCCCTCGCCGTACGGCCGGCGGGCGTGGTGCTGGGCTTCGACCCGCCGGTCCGCCGCGCGGTGGTCGCGATCACGACCGTTCCCTCGGACTCCCTGGTCGCCCTCTTCCTGGCGGATCTACGGGACCAGGGCCTGCCGGTCCGGGCCGAGGGCGCGGACGGCTTCGAGGATCAGCTCGGTGACGGCTCCGGGGGCGGTGACGAGGGGGGCGTGGTCGGTGGGCCCTGACCGCACGTGGGCGTTCATCCGCCCGGCCATGAAACGCTGGGTGCCGGCGGGGATCATGCGGTCCCGTTCGGCGACGAAGTACCAGCTCGGCCGGTCCCTCCAGAGCGGCCTTCCCACGGGGGAGGCGATGCAGGCGCCCGCGATCGGCCTCTGGACGGAGGCGAGCAGGTCCCGTTCCTCGTCGGTGGCGTCCTGGGCGAAGGCGTCGGGGAACGCGGCGTCGGGCAGCCATATGTAGCCGTCGTCGTCCGGGGCCAGCTCCGGCGCCCGCGGGTGCGGCTGGTCCCGGTAGTAGACGTCGGCCACGGTCTCGCCCTCGTCGGGGGCGAGCGCGGCGACGTACACGAGTCCCGCCACCCGCTCGTTCCGGGTCGCCCCGATCACGGCCCCGGCGTAGGCGTGGCCGACCAGGACGACGGGGCCCTCGGTACGGTCTAGGGTCCGTTCCAGTGCGGCGAGGTCGTCCTGCGGCGAGGAGAGCGGGAGGGCGGCGGCCCGGACGCGGACGCCGTGCGACCGCAGGCGGGTGATCACCTTGCTCCAGCTCGACCCGTCCGCCCAGGCGCCGTGGGCGAGGATCACGGACGCGTGGACGTCGGCCGTGGAAGTCTGGCTCATCTCTTCAACTTTCGTGCGTGGGTGCGGTGGTGTGCGCGGGTGCGGTGACACGCGGGAGTGCTGTCACGGCTTGGGGTCGACCTCGTCGAGGAAGGAGCGGATGAGCCCGGCGGCCTCCTCCCCGTGGCTCTCCAGCAGGAAGTGCCCGCCGTCGAGCAGGTGGATCCGGGCGTCGGGGAGGTCCGCCAGGAACGCCTCCGCCCCCGCGGGGCCGAAGATCGGGTCGTTCCTGCCCCAGACCGCGAGGAGCGGCGGCCGGTGCTCGCGAAAGTACGTGTGAACGCGCGGGTAGAGCGGCGAGTTGGTGGCGTAGTCGCGGAACAGGGCGAGCTGGACGAGGTCGTTGCCGGGGCGGGAGACCAGGGCGTGGTCGTGGTGCCAGGTGTCGGGGCTGACGACCGACTCGTCGGCGACCCCCGTGACGTACTGCCACTTGATGAGGTCGAGGGTGAGGGCCCCGCGGATCGCCGCCTCGGTCTCCGGGGTCTGCTCGCGCTGGTAGTCCCACACGGTCTTCCAGAAGCCCTCGACGAAGCCGCTGTCGTAGGCGTTGCCGCTCTGCGTGACGATCGCGGTGACCGCGTCGGGATCGGCGAGGGCCAGGCGCCATCCGACGGGAGCGCCGTAGTCCTGGACGTAGAGCGCGTAGCGGGTGAGGCCGAGGTGGCCGAGGAGCCCCCGGGTGAGGGCGGTCAGCGCGTCGAAGGTGTAGTCGAAGCGGTCGGCGGCCGGTGCGTCGGACAGGCCGAAGCCGAGGTGGTCCGGGGCGACCACGTGGTAGCGGTCGGCCAGCCTCGGGATCAGCTCGCGGAACATGAACGAGCTGGTCGGGAAGCCGTGCAGGAGGACGAGCGCGGGGGCGTCGGGGGGTCCAGCCTCCCGGTAGAAGATCCGCTGCCCCTGGACGGTGGCGTAGCGATGGTGCACCACGTTCATGATCGGTCCCTTCACGGAGAGCCGCGTCAGGTGAGGGGTTCTCCGCCGTCGACGCGGAGAGTCACCCCTGTCAGCGAGGCGTTTGTCATGGCGAGAAGCACGGCGGCGGAGATGTCCTCCACCGTGCCGATGCGGCGGGCGGGATTCCTCGTACGAAGCTGCTCGAAATAGGCCTTCTTCTCCGCGTCGCCCAAGGCGTCCCAGATGCCGGTGTCGATCACACCGGGCGAGATGGCGTTGACCCGGACGGGACCCATCTCCAGGGCGAGGGAGCGGGTGAGGAAGTCGACCGCGCCGTTGGTGGCGGCGACGCCGAGATAGCCGGCCACCGGCTTGAAGGCGGCCACACCCGAGAACAGGGTGAACGAACCCCCTGGTGCGAAGCGTCCGGAGAAGTGCTGGGCGAGCATGATCGGTCCGACGACCTTGGTGTCGAACGAACGCAGGACCGCCGCGCGGTCCAACTCCGCCAGGTGGCCGCGGGCGCGGGCCGAGGCGGTCGACACCAGGTGGTCGACCTCACCGAGCCGCTCCGCGAGCGCCGCGATGCTGGTGTCGTCGTTGAGGTCGACCTCCTCGGCCTCGATGCCGGGATCGTCGTACGCACCGCGCAGTTTCTCCCGGCTCCGGCCCGCGACCACGACGTTCGCCCCCTCCGCCCGCGCGGCGAGGACGACGGCCCTGGCGATTCCGCTTCCACGGCCGACGACCAGAACGGTCCGGCCTTTCAACGAGAGAGCCATGATTTCCTCCCTTGCGCATCTCTGCCCATGCTAACGAGCCGATTCACGGACCGACCGTCCTGGACCATGCGTTTTCCGGAGGGTGATCAGAGGTTTCCCGAATGAGTTCCCCTTACGTATACGCGGACCTCCGCGAGACCTATCATGGAAGGTCAGGGACATCTGGCCGTATTCATCCGCACATCCGAACGGAATGCCCCGGACAAAAGCCGAAGGATCAGAACGGAAGAGGGAATCGTCATGGGTCTGGCATGGCAGCAAGGGCCTCTCGCACCGCACTCGATCGGCAGGTTCCTCACTCCCGACCCCCTGCCCGAGAGGCTCCTGTTCGCGGAGCGTCTCCGCCGCAGGATGCGGGTCCGGTTCGCCGGTGAGTGGATCGCCGAGTCCGAGGACGTGGTCCTCCTGCACGAACCGGGCAGGTATCCGGTGGCGTACTTCCCGCTCGGTGACGTGGGGACCGGTGTCCTCGAACCGACCGAACCGACCACCCACCACCGCGAACTGGGCACGACCGCCTGGTACCGGGTCCACGGAAGGGACCGGAAGACAGCGCGGGCGGCCTGGCGGCACACGGAACTCCCGGACCACGCGAAGGAGTTCGAGGGCCGGGTGGCCTTCGCCTGGCGGGCCATGGACGCCTTCTACGAGGAGGACGAGCGGATCCTCGGCCACGCGGCCGACGCGTATCACCGCATCGACATCCGCGACTCCTCACGGACGCTCGAAGTCCACGACGGCGACCGCGTGGTGGCGAGCACCCGGCGGCCCGTCGTGCTGTACGAGTCCGGCTTCGCGCCGCGCTGGTACGTCCGCCGGGACGACATCGACGAGGAGGCGCTCATCCCCGTCGAGGGCCAGACGTTCTGCCCGTACAAGGGCCTCGCGGACTACTACGAGATCGGCGGCATCCAGGGCGCCGCCTGGTCGTACCGCCACGCCTACCCCGAGGTGAGCCGCGTCGACGATCTCGTCTCCTTCGAGCCGGACAAGGTCGCGGTCCACCTGGACGGGGTCCGCCTGGAACTGGAGCCGGGCCAGACGGTGATTCCGCACGGCGCCGACCGCGGCCTCGACGTCGACGAGGTCGAGAAGCCGTGACTCGGCGAGTCCGCGACTCGGCGACTCCGTGAATCCGCGAATTCACCGGCCCGCGGCGGTATTCGCGCTGCCTTTGCCGACCCACGAAAAGACGCATCATTCCCGGCGCCAATCCGAGGACGGGCGGAACTAGCCTCGGACCTACAGGGAATTGGGAGGCAGCGATGAAATCAACACTTCAGGACAAGACGGTACTGGTGGTCGGCCGGGGCAGCGGGATCGCCCGGGCGGTGACGCTGGCGGCCCGGGAAGCCGGCGCGCGGGTCGTGGTCGCCGGACGTGACGAGGAGAGCCTCGCCAAGGCGTACAACGACCCGGGGATCACCCCCGAGAGGGTGGACCTGACGGACGAGCGGTCGATCGCCGCGCTGGCTGAGCGGCTCGGAGAGGTCGACCACGTCGTGTCGACGGCCTCGGCCCGGGCGCGCGGCACCATCGACGCGCTCTCCCCGGAGATCCTGCGGCTCTCCTTCGAGACGAAGGCGATCGGGCCGATCATCCTCGCCAAGCACTTCCGGAACCGGATCCGCGAGGGCGGCTCCCTCACCCTGTTCTCGGGCTCCTCGGCGATCAAGCCCGTACCGGGCATGCTGGCCGTCGCCGCCACGAACGGCGCGGCCGACACCATCGCCAGGGCGCTGGCCGTGGAACTGGCTCCCGTGCGGGTCAACGCCATCTCCCCCGGGACCGTCGACACCGGGGCGTACGACGCCTTGGGCGACGCGAAGAAGGCGGCGCTGTTCGCGGCGAGGAAGGAGCACAACCCGGCGCGGCGCCTCGGGACGGCCGAGGACATCGCGGACGCCGTCGTGTTCGCGATGACCAACACGTTCCTGACGGGGGTCTCCCTGGCGGTCGACGGAGGCGAACCACTCGTCTGACGCCGGGGCCGGTGCGGCGGACGCCGGACAGCGGAACACCCGCGGGAAGGCCCCGCCCGCGACGATCCGCGGGCGGGGCCTCGGGGCGTCAGGCGTGGAAGACGTACGTCCTGCCCGCCGTCGCCCGGAAGCGACGCTCCCCGCCCGGCAGCAGGGTGCTGCGTACGGTCAGGTCGCCCGTGCGGTGCGCGCGCAGGGTGACGCGGGTGGCGCGGCCGCCGGCCCAGACGAGATCCAGCGTGGCGCCGCCCCGGGCCCGCAGGCCGGTGACGCTGCCGTCCGGCCAGGACGCGGGGAGGGCCGGCAGGATCTCGATCGGCCCGTGCTGGCTCTGGACGAGCATCTCGGCGATCCCCGACGTGGCACCGAAGTTGCCGTCGATCTGGAACGGCGGGTGGGTGTCCCACAGGTTCGGCAGCGTCGAGGACTTGAGCTGCTCGGAGAGCATCTTGTGCGCGTGGTCCCCGTCGCGCAGGCGCGCCCAGAAGTTGATCTTCCAGGCCTTGGACCAGCCGGTGCCGCCGTCGCCGCGCGCGGTCAGCGAGACCTTGGCGGCGTCGGCCCACTCGCTGCCCGCCTGGATCTGCCGGCCGGGGTGCAGGGCGAAGAGGTGCGAGACGTGCCGGTGGTCGTTGGTCGGGCTGTCCAGGTCCGCCTTCCACTCCTGGAGCTGTCCCCAGGACCCGACGCGCAGCCCGGGGTCGAGCTCGGCGAGCGTGTCCTGGAGCCGGGCGCGGAAGGCGGGGGCGTCGCCGAGGGTCCTGGCGGCCTCCAGCGTGTTGGTGAGCAGGTCGTGGACGATCTGCTGCGACATGGCGGCGCCCGCCGTGAAGTCGCCCTGCTCCGGGGAGTAGCTGGGGGTGACGACAAGTGTGCCGTCCCTGGGGTCGGTACGGAGGTTGGCGAGCCAGAACTCCGCCGCCTCCTTCATCACCGGGTAGGCGGTGGTGCGCAGGTAGTCGGTGGAGCCGTTGAAGCGGTAGTGGTCGTAGAGCTGCTGCGTGAGCCAGGCGGCGGCCTCCGGGAACCAGAAGGAGGTGGCCCAGTTGTGGACGCCGGTGAAGCCGTACGGGTTGGTCTCGTTCTGCACCACCCAGCCGCCGGAGCCGAAGATCTCCTGGGCGCTGCGGCGGCCGGGGGCGCGCATGGCCTCGACATAGCGGTCGTAGGGGGCGGTGGTCTCGGCGAGGTTGGTGACCTCGGCAAGCCAGTAGTTCATCTGGAGGTTGATGTTGACGTGGTAGTCAGCCGACCAGGGCGGGTCGGTGACGTTGTTCCACACGCCCTGGAGGTTCGCGGGCAGCGAGCCGGCGCGGGAGGAGGCGATGAGCAGGTAGCGCCCGTACTGGAAGAAGAGCGCTTCGAGTGCCTTGTCGGCGGGGGTCGTCCCGCCGGTGTAGCCGGTCAGCAGCCGGTCGGTGGGCAGGTCGGGGAGCTGCTGGCCGATGTCGAGCCGGACCCGGTCGAACAGGGCGCGGTGGTCGGCGACATGGCGCTCGCGCAGGTCGGTGTACGAGCGGCGGGCCGCCGCGTCGACGGAGCCGGTGACGGCGGCGTGCGGGTCCCTGCCCCGGTAGGCCGGGTAGGTGTCGGCGTAGTCGGTGCCGGCGGCCAGGACGAACCAGGCCCGGTTCGCGCCGGTGACGGTGAGCGTGCCGTCGGTCCCGGCGCGGACGCTGCCGCCCTCGGTCCGTACGCGGATCTGGGCCTCGAAGCGCAGCCCGTTGTCCCGCAGCGCGCCCCTGACGGTCAGGCGGTCGCCGCTCGCGGTGGCGGTGAAGTCCTGGCGGGGCGAGGTGTAGCGCAGGGTGAAGGCGACCTTGCCCGGCTGGTCGGCGCCGAACCGGCCGGCGATGACCTTGCCGGGGTAGGAGGCGAAGAACTCCCGTGTGTACGCGACGCCTTGGTGCGTGTACGAGACGGCGGCCAGCGCGGTGGAGAGGTCGAGCGAGCGCCGGTACGAGGCGTCGGGGGCGGTGGGGGCGCCGGGCACGGCGAACTCGAGGTCGCCGAAGACCTGGTAGGAGCCGAAGCCGTGTTTGGGCTGGCCCAGTTCGGCGACGACGGCTTCGGGGGTGAGCCGGCCCTCGGTGTCCAGACGCTGCTGGACGGAGGCGAGGACGCCGGGCCTGGGCGTGGTCCAGTTGCCGTGGTCGTAGCCGCCGGCCGCGCCGGGCCCGCCGGTCCACAGGGTCTTCTCGTTGAACGTGAGCCGCTCGGTGGCGAGTGTGCCGAACACACTCGCGCCGAGGGCTCCGCTGCCGATGGGCAGGGATTCCCGCTCCCAGTTGGTGGCGGGGGTCTGGTACCAGAGCGTCAAATCATCGGAGGGGTCGGCGGCGGCGGCTGTTCCGGCCATGGCCGGAACTCCCAGTGCCAGCGCGCCTGTTGCACCCAGTGCGGACTTGATGGTGGTTCTACGGCTCATCCCTGGAGTCATGGCCAGCACGGTAAAAGTCCGATGACTGATTTGGCAATAGACATGACAAATCAGCTCGGCACACCGGAGGGGGCGGGCGCTCAGCCCTGCTGGAACAGTTCGGCGGGGAGCGGCTTGAGGAGCGCGTAGAGATCGTCGGTGATGGGCCGGTCCCAGCTGGCGATCGTCACGAGGACGTTGTCGCTGCGGTCGAACTGCACGCAGGAGATGCGGCTTTCGGAGAGCTTGAGGCGGCGCACGATCATGAGGTTGTCGCCCTGCATCACCGGCATGTCCTCGACGCCGACGACCTCGACGGGCTCCTCGTTCTCCAGCGCCAGCAGCAGCTGGGCCACCTCGAACGGGATCTGCCCGTCCGGCACCTCCCGGGCCGGGGAGCCCTCGGGGAGGTTGCCGATGATCATCGCGGGCCCGCGACCACCGAACAGGTCGTAGCGCAGGAAGACACCCTGGCAGCTGCCGTCGGGGGCGGGCAGCAGGCCGGCCCCGAGATTCCCGGGCCAGTCACCCGGATCCATGGCCAGGACATCAAAGTCCGGGCCCGCGGGTGTGGCGGCGCTGCGGCGGCGGAGAAAGGACATCCCACCATGGTACGGGTTCACGACCCCCCGACAGAGCCGGGTCAGCACACCGGAGCCCCCCGCAGACCCGCCTCCGGAACGGCCCGGAGGCACCACGCCCGGCGCCCCTCCCGGGCTGCCCCCCGGGCAGGCTTTAAGGGGCGACCGCCGCCCCGGGGGTGAGGCCGTCGGCGGCCAGGCCGGCCAGTACCGCCTGCCCCAGGGTGTGTACGGCGGACTGGGGGCGGACCATCACGGTGAACTCCTTGATCCGGCCCGCCTCGTCGAACTGGAGCATGTCGATGCCGTGGATCTGCTTGCCGTCCACGGTGGCCCGGAACAGCAGGATCTCCGACGGGGCCTCCTCGCCGTCGGCGCTGGTCTCGGCCGTGCCCTCGAAGTGGCCGGTGTAGCGGAAGTCCTCGAAGGTGCGCAGCAGGACGCCGAAGAGCCCGAGGACCATGGGCCTGCCCTCGAAGGGCGTGAACGTCACGGGGCTGTACAGGCGGATGTCCTCGGTGAACAGGTCGTCCAGTGCGGCGAGTTCGCCGTTCTCCACGGCGGCGCGGAAGCGTTCGGCGGTCTCCATGGACCCTCCTCGTACTCAAGAATCTGACTAGTCACTTCGTTGAGTATGATGCGAGGGCGGAACGGAAAAGGGAAGGGGCGGGCCGATGGCGTTGCGGCACGCGGTACTGGCGGCGCTGCTGGACGGCGAGTACAGCGGGTACCAGCTGGCGAAGGCGTTCGACATCGGCGTCGCGAACTTCTGGCACGCCCTGCCGCAGCAGTTGTACGCGGAGTTGGCCAAGCTGGAGAAGGACGGGCTGGTCTCGGGGCGGCAGGTGATCCAGGAAACCCGGCCCAACAAACGGCTGTTCCGGGTCACCGACGCCGGTCGCGCCGAGCTGGAGACGTTCGCCGCGGCCGTGTCGAAGCCCTCGTTCATCCGCGACGACCTGCTGGTGAAGGTCCAGGTCGCCGACCGGATCGGTACGGCGGCGGTGATCGGACAGCTCCAGGAGCGGGCGGCCGCGGCCGACGGCAAGATCGAGCTGCTCGGCGATCTGCTGCGGCGTCTGCGCGGCGACGCGGACGAGGAGGAGTTCCTCCTCCGGGGCGAGCGGATCGGGCCGTACCTGACCTGCCTGCGCGGCCTCGCCTTCGAGCGGGAGCACCGGGACTGGTGCCTGCGGATCGCGGCCGTTCTCGAGGCGCGGCAGGCGACCCGTACCGAACGGTGAGTCCCGTCCCGCGGCGGCGCCGCGCCGCGAAGTGTCCCCGGCTCCCGCCCGTTCCCGGCGGCCGCGCCGTCAGGTGAGGTCGAACTCCCCCTCGCGGGCGTTGATCACGAAGGCCCGCCATTCCGCCGGGCTGAAGATCAGCGAAGGGCTCTCCGGCTTACCGCTGTTGCGCATCGCGATGAAGCCCTCGACGAAGGCGATCTGGACATCACCCCTGCCCTGGCTGCCCGACCGCCAGTCCGCGTTGCTCAGGTCCAGCTCCGGCTTGTTCCAGCCCGTGAGCGGCTGATGGGTGGTGGTGCTCTCGGCCACGTCCTGCTCCTCCCGCTGCGTCGTCCCGGGCCAGCCTATCGACCGCCGCCGGTCCCGGACAGGCCGCGATGACGACGGGCGGCGGGCCCGGGCCGGTCGGTCGGGCCGGTCGGCCGAACCCCTCCCTAGACCACGCAGAACTCGTTGCCCTCCGGGTCCCGCAGCAGGACCGCGTACTGCCCGGCGTCCGGCTCGTCCGTGGTCCGCAGCACACCCGCGCCCGCCTCGACCAGCCGTTCCACCGTGGCGCCGACCCGCTCCGCGCGGACCGCCCGGGGGACCTCCCGCCCGCCGCCCACCTTCAGGTCCAGGTGCAGGCGGTTCTTGCCGGCCTTCCGCTCGGGAACCTGCTGGAACCAGACCCGCGGGCCGCGCCCCGCCGGATCGACGATCGACTCCGCGGCGTCGCCCGCCCCGGGCGGCAGCTCCTCCTCCGGCACCCCCGCGGCGATCCAGTACGCGCGCCAGGTGGCATGGCCGTCCGGGGCGGGCTCGGGTACGTACCCGAGGGCCTCGCTCCAGAACGCCACCAACCTCACCGGGTCGGCGCAGTCGATCGTGAGTTGCAGTGTCATCTCCATGGCCGGAGCCTCGCAGACGGGTCCGACATTCCCCCGGGACGGACCGGCTCAGATGCCGAACTCCCTTACCGCCGCCAGGAATGCGGCAGGGCGCGTCTGATGGACCAGGTGTCCCGCGTCGATCGTGACCAGCCGGGCCCCCGGCACCCGTTCCGCCAGCCACCGGAACTTCTCCTGCGCGACGGAGCTGCCGGGGCCGCCCGCGATCACCAGCGTCGGCGCCGTGATCCGCCCGAGCCCCTCCCGCCACGCCGGGTCCGGCGCGTTCAACTCCGCGTCCACGGCGGGCACCAGCGCCCAGTCGTAGTCGAGGCGCCCCTCCTCCCGCACGGCCGGCGGGCGCGGCGGGTCCAGCGGCAGGAGCGGCGGGCTCTCCTCCAGGACGAGCCGGCCGAACAGCTCCGGCGCCTCCTGCGCCAGCAGGTACGCGGCGAAGCCGCCCATCGAGTGGGCGACGACGTCCACCCCGCTCAGCCCGAGCGCGGCGAGGAAGCCGCGCAGCTCGTCGCGGTAGCGCGCCAGCCCGTACGTGCCCGGCCAGTCGCTCAGGCCGTGCCCGCTGAGGTCCGGGGCGACCACCCACCGGTCGCGCGCGAGCTCCCCGGCAATCTCCGTCCAGTCCCGGCTGTCGCCGCACCGGCCGTGCAGCAGCACCACCGGCGGGGCGTCCCGGTCGCCCCACGTGCGGTAGGCGAGCCGTACCCCTCCCACGTCGACACTCCGCACCCCCGGGTCCAGGAACGCCGCGACCGTACGGGCGAACGCGCCCGGTTCGTCCAGCCACGGGAAGTGCGAGGCGCCCCGGACCACCGCCTCCCGGGCGTCCGGGAACAGCTCCGCCAGCGCGTGGGCCCGCGCCGGGCGGCAGAAGCCGTCCAGCTCACCCGTCAGCACCAGCACCGGTACGTCCAGCCCGCGCAGCGCGGCCCGGGTCGCGGCCGGGTCGAACGCGCCCTCCCCGGCGTACGCGGCCGCCGCCTCCGCGTTGATCTGGCCGTCGGACGCGGCGGAGTAGGCCCGCGCCGCGTCGTCCCAGCGCCCGTAGTTGAAGGGCGTGACGGCCGCCCACGCCCCGGGCGATGCCCGGCCGGCCTCGATCTCCTCGTGGGCCGCGACACCCGCCGCGTACCAGGGCTCGGTACGGCGCAGCGCCATCGCCTCGCGCCGGTCCTCCGCCATCGGCTCGATCCCGACCGCCGGGACGACCGGCGTCACCAGGGTGAGCGAGCGCACCCGGTCCGGGTACCGCGCCGCGTAGAGGACCGCCAGGCTGCCGGACGCCGAGTGGCCGAGCAGGTCGACCCGTTCCAGCCCGAGGTGCGCGCGCAGCGCCTCCACGTCGTCGACCTGCCGGTCGCAGCGGTACGTCGAGCGGTCCGCCGGGACCGCCGAGTCCCCCGTACCCCGCAGGTCGAGCAGGACCAGCCGCCGGTAGGCGGTCAGCCCTCCCAGGTCGCCGAGGTACTCCGACGCCCGCATGGGGCCGCCGGGCAGGCACAGCAGCGGCTCGCCCCCGCCCGCCAGGTGGTAGGCGAGTTCCGTCCCGTCGTACGCGCTGAATGTCGGCATGGTCCGATCCTCCCGGTCCCGCGCCGATCGTGCCAACGGCGTTCCGCGCCGGGTGAACACACCTCTTGACGCCCGGGAGCACTCCTGAATTACTGATCCGGGACCGGTCGACCGAATGATCGGTCGTCCGGTTCGGGCACCCCGGGACCGCCGTCCCGGCGCGCCCTGCCGGAGTCCGCCGTTCACCGTTCGCCGTTCGACCGGGGAGAACCACGTCATGACACCTCTGCTGGACGCGGCGGAGCAGCTCGGCCGCGAGGAGCTGGCCGTACTCCAGCTGGCGCGCCTGCGGGCCACCCTGCGGCACGCGTACGACCACGTCCCCTTCTACCGGCAGGCCTTCGACCGGGCGGGCCTGCGGCCGGAGGACTGCCACTCCCTCGCCGACCTGGCCCGCTTCCCCTTCACCGCGAAGGCCGATCTGCGGGACAACTACCCCTTCGGGATGTTCGCCGTCGAACAGTCGGAGGTACGGCGGATCCACGCGTCCAGCGGCACCACGGGGCGGCCCACGGTCGTCGGGTACACCGAAAAGGACCTGGACACCTGGGCGGACCTGGTCGCCCGCGCGATCCGCGCGGCCGGCGGGCGCCCGGGGCACAAGGTGCACGTGGCGTACGGGTACGGGCTGTTCACCGGCGGCCTCGGGGCGCACTACGGCGCGGAGCGGCTCGGCTGCACGGTCATCCCCGCGTCCGGTGGCATGACGGCCCGGCAGGTCCGGCTGATCCAGGACTTCGAGCCCGAGATCATCATGGTGACCCCGTCGTACATGCTGACGCTGCTCGACGAGTTCGAGCGCCAGGGCGTCGATCCCCGGACGACCTCGCTGCGGGTGGGGATCTTCGGCGCCGAGCCGTGGACGGAGGAGATGCGGCGGGAGATCGAGGAGCGGTTCGCGATCGACGCGGTCGACATCTACGGGTTGTCCGAGGTGATGGGCCCCGGGGTGTCGTTCGAGTGCGTGGAGACCAAGGACGGGCTGCACATCTCGGAGGACCACTTCTACCCGGAGGTCGTGGACCCGTTCACCGGCGAGGTGCTGCCGGACGGCGAGGAGGGTGAGCTGGTGTTCACCTCGCTGACGAAGGAGGCGATGCCGGTGATCCGCTACCGGACGCGCGACCTCACCCGGCTGCTGCCGGGGACGGCGCGGACCTTCCGGCGGATGGAGAAGGTCACGGGCCGCACCGACGACATGGTGATCCTGCGCGGGGTGAACCTCTTCCCCACCCAGATCGAGGAGATCGTGCTCCGTACGCCGGGGGTCGCCCCGCACTTCCAGCTGCGGCTGACCCGCGAGGGGCGGATGGACGCGCTGACGGTACGGGCCGAGGCGCGCGCGCAGACCGGTCCCGGGGCCCGCGAGGACGCGGCGCGGGCGATCGCGGCGGGCGTGAAGGACGGCATCGGGGTGTCCGTGGAGGTGGAGATCGTCGATCCGGAGACGCTGGAGCGTTCGGTGGGGAAGATCAGGCGGATCGTGGACCTCAGGGGCTGAGCGGGGGCGGGGGCCTCCGGCCGCGCGTCCTCAGGGGCTGATCGCCAGGAACACGAACGCGGCGAAGATCCCCAGGTGCACCCCGCCCTGGAGCAGCGTGGCCCGGCCGGGCGCCACGGTCAGCGCGCCGACCACGACGGTCAGGGCGAGCAGCACCATGTGGACGGCGTTGAGCCCGAGCACCAGCGGTCCGTCCAGCCAGATCGTGGCGAAGGCGATCGCGGGGACGGTCAGCCCGATGCTCGCCATCGCCGATCCGAGGGCCAGGTTCAGGCTGGTCTGCACGCGCTCGTGGCGGGCGGCCCGGACGGCGGCGATCGTCTCGGGCAGCAGCACCAGCAGGGCGATCACCACTCCCACGACGGCGTGCGGCAGCCCCGCCGACTCCACCCCGGACTCGACGGTGGGCGAGACGGCCTTCGCGTCCCCGACGACGGCGATCAGCGCCACGAGGAGCAGCACCAGGCTCACGGTGGTCTCGCGGCGGGTGGGCAGCGGGGCGTGGGTGTCCTCCTGCTGGAGATCACCCTCCTGGGTGACGGGCAGGAAGTAGTCGCGGTGGCGGACGGTCTGTACGGCGACGAACAGCCCGTACAGGATCAGCGAGGCGACGGCGGCGAAGGCCAGCTGCTCGGGCGAGAACTGGGGTCCTGGCCGGCTGGTGGTGAAGGTCGGGAAGACCAGGGTGAGGGTCGCCAGGGTCGCGACGGTGGCGAGCGCGGCGCCGGTGCCCTGCGCGTTGAACACGGCGGTCCTGCTGCGCAGCGCGCCGACGAGCAGGCACAGGCCGAGAATGCCGTTGCAGGTGATCATGACGGCGGCGAAGACGGTGTCCCGGGCGAGGGTGGCGGTCTTGGGGCCTCCGTCGATCATCAGGGTGACGATGAGCGCGACCTCGATGATCGTCACCGCGACGGCGAGGACGAGGGAGCCGAACGGTTCGCCGACCCGGTGGGCGACGACCTCGGCGTGGTGGACGGCGGCGAGCACGGCTCCCGCGAGGCAGAGGGCGATCAGCCCGACGGCCCAGGGCGGCACGTCGCGCCCCCAGCTGAACACGAGGGCGACCACCGCGATCAGCGGCACCACCACGGTCCACCGGGACGTCAGTGCCCGGATGCCGGTGCCCGTCCTCATGCGCGCCACGCTGCCAGAGGTGGCGGGGGGCCGCGCGGCGGGCTGCGCCGTACGCCACGTGGGGGTTGGATGGCCCCTGATCACTCACTTCAACGCTTCGGAGGGAGGTTTCCGGATGGCTGAGGACGCCGCGGGCGCCGTCCCGCCCCGGCTGCGGCGGCGGCTGACCCTGCGGCACGGCTCACCGGAGCGGGCCGGGCTGCTCGCGGCCCCGCTGGAACAGCTCGTCACGGACGCGGCCGCGTTCCTCGGCCCCTCCCCCGACCACCCCTGGTACGCGGGCGCCGTGGTCCTCGCCGGGCGCGGCGGGACGGTGGCGCTGCACCGGGCCCTCGGGACGGCGGTGCGCTATCGCGCGTACGACGAGCGGACCGGCACCGGGGTGGAGTTCCCGCCCGGTGAGCGGATCGCGACGACCGTGGACACGGTCTACGATCTCGCCTCCGTGTCGAAGCTGTTCACCGCGATCCTGGCGGTCCGGCGGATCGAGAGCGGGGCGCTGGACCTGGACGCGAAGGTCGCGGCGTACCTGCCGGAGTTCGGGGGCGGCGGCAAGGCGGACATCACGGTGCGCCAGCTGCTGACGCACACCTCGGGGCTGCGCGCATGGGTCGCGCTGTACGGGGCGCCGACGCGGGAGGGCAGGCTGCGGATCCTGTGGGACGAGTCCCCGGTGCGTCCGCCGGGCAGCGGCTACCTGTACTCGGACCTCAACCTGATCACGCTCCAACTGGTCCTGGAGGAGATCACCGGCCGCACTCTGGACGCCCTGCTCCACGACGAGATCACCGCTCCGCTCGGGATGCACCGCACGCGTTACAACCCGCCCGCCTCCTGGAAGCCGGGGATCGCCGCCACCGAGGACGCCCGGCGGCCGTGGTCGGGGCTCGACCGGGGGCTGGTCCGGGGCGAGGTGCACGACGAGAACGCGTACGCGCTCGGCGGGGTCGCGGGCCACGCCGGGGTGTTCTCCCGCGCCTGGGACCTGGCGGTCCTCGCCCGGACGCTCCTCAACGGCGGCGCGTACGGGCGGGCGCGCATCCTGCGGCCCGAGTCGGTGGCGCTGATGTTCACGGACTTCAACACCGCGTTCCCCGGGCACGCCCACGGTCTCGGCTTCGAGCTCCACCAGCGCTGGTACATGGGCGCCATGGCCACCCCGGGCTCGGCGGGGCACACCGGCTTCACGGGGACGAGCCTGGTCCTCGACCCGACGACGGACTCGTTCCTGGTCCTCCTCGGCAATGCGGTGCATCCGGTGCGCGGGTGGCGTTCCGGGAGCGCGCCGAGGGTCGCGGCGGCGAACCTGCTGGCCCGAGCGGTGCCGGTCAGGCCGGGGCGGGGCGGTACGGCGTGGTTCCGCGACCGGGCGGGCGCCGGCCCCGGGGCCGCCACGCTGACCCTCCCCCCGCTGCGGCTCGGCGCCGGACCCGCCGTCCTGGAGGCCGCCGTGTGGTGGGACACCGCGCCCGGCACGGAAGCGGCGTTCCTGGAGGCGTCGGCCGACGGCGGGACGAGGTGGCGGCCCGTGCCCTTCACGACCGTACGGGCCGGGGCGCCTCCCGCCGCCGGTACCGGCGCCGGGGACCACCAGGAGCCGCGGGCGCACCCGGCGGGCTCGGTCACCGGCTGGTCCGGCCGCGTGTGGCACCGCCTGACGGCGGACCTGACGGCCTGGCGCGGCGGCGAGGTCCGGCTGCGCTGGCGGTACGCGGCCGGCGGGCCGCACTCCGGGCGGGGTGTGTACGTGGACGGGCTGCGCGTCGAGGCCGGCGGCCGGGTGCTCTTCGACGAGGCCCGCGAGGGCGACGCGGCGGGGATCGAGGCGGTGGGGTGGGTGGCGTCCGAGGACTGAGGACCACCCGCGCTCGGCCTTCCGCAGCCCTCCTCCCGCACCCCGACTTCCGCACCCCGCCTCCCGCACGCCGCCTACGTCACCCGCCCAGCGCCGCCATCGCCGCGTTGTGGCCCGGCACCCCGCTGACCCCGCCGCCCCGGACGGCGCCCGCCCCGCACAGCAGGACGTTCGCGTGCGCCGTCCCGACCCCCCAACGGCCGCCCCCGGCCTCCGCGTAGGGGAAGGAGAGGTCCCGGTGGAAGATGTGGCCGCCGGGGAGCCGCAGTTCGCGCTCCAGGTCGAGCGGGGTCTTCGCCTCGACGCACGGGCGGCCGTCCTCGTCCACGGCCAGGCAGTCCGCGATCGGCTCCGCCAGGTGCGCGTCGAGCTGGGCGAGCGTGGCGGCGAGCAGCTCCGCGCGGACGGCGTCGTTGTCGGCGGCGAACAGCCGGGCCGGGGTGTGCAGTCCGAACAGGGTCAGCGTCTGGTAGCCGTCCGCCGCGAGCCCTGGGCCGAGGATGGACGGGTCGGTCAGCGAGTGGCAGTAGATCTCGGAGGGCGGCGCGGCGGGCAGCCGGCCCGCGGCGGCCTCCTGGTAGGCCGTCGCCAACTGCCCGTACCCCTCGGCGATGTGGAAGGTCCCGGCGAAGGCCTCGCGCGGGTCCACCGACGCGTCGCGCAGGCGCGGCAGGCGGCGCAGCAGCATGTTGACCTTGAGCTGGGCGCCCTCGGCGGGCGGGGGCGGTTCCTCGCCGAGGAGCGCGGCGAGGGCCTGGGGCGAGGCGTTGACGAGGACCTGGGCGGCCCCGACCGTACCGTCGCCGTCGTCCGTACGGTACGAGACCTCGGCGCGCGTCCCGTCGGTGTCGATCCGGGTCGCCTCGTGGCCGGTGAGGATCTCGGCGCCGGCCGAGCGGGCGGCGGCGGCCAGCGCGTCGGTGAGGGCGCCCATCCCGCCGACGGGCACGTCCCAGTCACCGGTCCCGCCGCCGATCACGTGGTAGAGGAAGCAGCGGTTCTGCACGAGCGACGGGTCGTGGGCGTCGGCGAAGGTCCCGATGAGGGCGTCGGTGAGCACCACGCCCCGCACGAGGTCGTCGGAGAACCGCTCCTCGATCGCGACGCCGACGGGCTCCTCGAACAGCGCCCGCCAGGCCGTCTCGTCGTCGATCCGCTTGCGCAGGGCCTCGCGGGTGGGCAGCGGTTCGGTGAGCGTGGGGAACACACGGCGGGCGAGGCGCGCGGTCATGCCGTAGAACTCGCGCCAGGCGGCGTACTCGGCGTCGCCGCCGGTGAGCGCGGCGAAGGACTCGCGGCTGCGCCCCTCGCCCACCAGGAGCCCGCCGTCGCCCTTGGGCGTGTACGAGGAGACGGTCCGCTTCCGTACGGCGAAGCGCAGCCCCAGCTCGCGCACGATCTTGTCCGGCAGCAGCGAGACCAGGTAGGAGTAGCGGGAGAGGCGGGCGTCGACCCCGGCGAACGGGCGGGTGGAGACGGCGGCGCCGCCGGTGCCGCCGAGGCGCTCCAGCAGGAGGACGGAGCGCCCCGCGCGGGCGAGGTAGGCGGCGGCGACCAGTCCGTTGTGGCCACCGCCCACGATGACGGCGTCGTACGAGGCGAGTGCGGGCATGGCTCTTGGTAACACGCGGATGATCGCGGGGCCAGGGGTACGGGGCGGGCCGGGCCCGGCCGCCGGGGATCACATGCGGGGGTCGGGCCGCTCTCCCCGCAGCGTCGCCACCCGGCGGTACAGCTCGCTCGCCTCCGCCGTCCTGCCCAGTTGTTCCAGGCAGTGGGCCTCGTCGCCGCGACTGGTCAGGGTGTCCGGGTGGGACGCGCCGAGGATCCGTTCGCGGGTGCCGGCGACCTGGCGGTAGCCGGCCAGGGCGTCCTCCCAGCGGCCCAGCCAGCCGAGGCCGACGGCGACCTCGCGGCGGCTGACCAGGGTGTCGGGGTGGTCGGGGCCGAGGACCCGTTCGCGGATCGCCCAGACCTCCCGTGCCTCCCGCAGCGCCTCCTCCCAGCGGGCGAGGCGCCCCAGGTTGACGCCCACGCCGTGCCGCGCGCGCAACGTCTCCGGGTCGGCGCCGCCGCTCACCCGCTTGAGGTCGTCGGCCAGCGCCCGGTAGAGCTCCAGCGCCTCCGCGTCGCGGCCGAGGCGGCCCAGGCAGATGCCGACCTCGTAGCGGGCGGCGAGGGTGTCGGCGTGGTCGGGTCCGAGGGCGCGCGCCCGCGCCGCCTCGACCTCCCGGTAGCTGCCGAGCGCCTCCGCCCAGCGCCCCAACAGGCCCAGGGTGCGGGCGACTTCGCAGCGCGTGGCGAGGGTGTCGGGGTGGGTGGTGCCGAGGACGCGGGCGCGGACCCGTACCACTTCCCTGGCCAGTCCGTACGCCTCCTCCAGCCGCCCCAGCCGGCTCAGGTTGCCCGCCAGGTGGTGGCGGCACCGCAGGGTGTCGGGGTGCTCGTCGCCCTTCGTCCGCTCGTGGGAGGCGAGCACCGCGGCGTACAGGTCGTGGGCCTCGAAGTGCCGGCCGAGGCGCCCCAGCGCGTACGCCGTCTCCTGGCGGGCCGCGAGGGTGTCCGGATGGTCGGGCCCCAGCGTGCGTTCGCGGCCCTCCGTCACGCTCCCGAACTCGCGCAGCGCCTCCGCCGCGCGTCCCGTGCCGCTCAGGGCGACCCCGATCTCGTACCGGCTGGCGAGGGTGTCGGGGTGGTCGGGACCGAGGGTCTGGGCACGTTCGGCGGCGACGTCGCGGTGGGTCTCCTCCGCCTCCTCCCAGCGGCCCGCGCGGCTCAGGTTCACGCCCGCGTCGTGCCGGCCGGCCAGGACGGCGAGGCGTTCGGCCGACGGGCCCGCGGCGTGCGGACCGTACGCCCGGTCGGCGAGGAGCGCGGGGTGCGGGCCGGCCGGTCCGGTCCATCCGCCGGTCAGCGCGCTCGCGGGGTCGGGCGGCGGCGACGGCAGGACCGTCGTGCCGGTCGCCTTGTGCCCAATGGTCATGCCCCGGGTCCAGGACGGCAGCGGGGCCGCGCCGGGGAGCGGCGGCCGGGAGTCGTACACCTCGCCCGCCCCGTGGCCGAATCCGGCGCCGCGCCCGTGCGGGTACCCCGGGCCCGGCGCGTACGCGAGGGCGGGACCCTGCCCGGCGCCGAGCCGCCGCCGCAGGTCGCCCGCGTCCGCGGGGCGTTCGCCGGGGGTCTTCGCGAGCAGGTCGAGGACGATCCGCTCGAAGAACACGGGCAGTTCGGGCCGGTGCGTACGGGGCGGCTCGGGCACGGTGTCCCGGTGCCCGACGAGGACCGACCAGGCGTCCTCCAGGTCGAACGGCGGCGCCCCGGTGGCGATTTCGTACAGCACGCAGCCCAGGGAGTACAGGTCGGAGCGGTGGTCTATGGCGCCCGCGCCGATCTGCTCGGGCGACATGTAGTGCGGTGTCCCCATCGCGACGCCCAGGCCGGTGAGTTGGGAGGACTGTTCGAGGTCGCGGCCGAGCCTGGCGATGCCGAAGTCGCAGATCTTCACCGTGCCGTCGGTGAGCCGCATGATGTTCGCGGGCTTCAAGTCGCGGTGGATGATGCCCTGTTCATGCGTGTACGCGAGGGCGTCGGCGACCTGCTCCGCGATGTCGACGACCTCGGCCACCGGCAGCGGGGCGCGTTTGTTGTCCTCCAGGAGCTGGCCGAGGTCCCGGCCCTCCAGCAGTTCCATCACCAGGTAAAGCACGCCGTCGTGTTCGCCGAAGTCGTGGACGACCGTGACCCCGCGGTGCTGGAGCGCCGCCGCGACCCTGGCCTCGCGCCGGAACCGCTCGCGCATGACCCGGCCGGCGGCGTCGCCCTGCGGGAGGCCCACCGGCTTGAGGCACTTGACCGCGACACGCCGGCCGAGCGACTCGTCGAGCGCGCGCCACACCTCGCCCATCCCCCCGCGCCCGATCAGTTCGAGCAGCCGGTACCGGCCCTGGATCAGCCTGGTGTCCGCCATCGCGTGCTGTCGCCCCCGTCGCCTCGCCGCGCCCTCCCCGGCCCGTACCCAGTATGGCCGCCCGGCCGCACGGTGTGTACGGGGACGGGCCGTGTGACGGAACCGTGTCACGGCGTTCGCGCCGCCTGATCACTTCGTTCCGTCGGCCGATCACCGGGCCGGTCCGGCCGATCACACGGAATCACCGGGCCCGCGAGACGGGGCCGCGAGAAGGGGCCACGAGAAGGGGCCACGAGGGGACCCACGCCGAGGCGGGGCCCCTCCGCGCAGGCGGAATCACGGGACCGGCGGGAGGCCGTCCCCGTTTCGCCGGGCGGACGCGCGCTCGGCGTTGCACGATGGCAGCATGCTGCTGGCACCGCTCGCCCGCGTCTCCCGGGAGGTCGCCGAGACATCGGCGCGGTCCCGGAAGATCTCCCTGCTGGCCGGACTCTTCCGCACGGCCGGTCCCCTGGACGTGCCCGTCGTCATCCCCTACCTGGCCGGACGGCTCCCCCAGGGCCGGATCGGGATCGGCTGGAACGCCCTCAAGGACCCCCCGCCGCCGGCCGGCCGGGCCACCCTCACCGTCCACCACGTCGACGAGGCGTTCAGCGCGCTCGCGGCCGTGTCCGGGCCGGGTTCGCAGGCCGAGCGGCGGCGGCTGACGCAGGAGCTGCTGGGGGCGGCCACCGGGGAGGAGCAGCGGTTCCTCGTGGGGCTGATCTCCGGCGAGGTACGGCAGGGCGCGCTGGACGCCGTCGCCGTGGAGGCGCTGGCCGAGACGTCGGGCGCGGCGGCGGGCGCCGTGCGGCGGGCCGTGATGCTGGCGGGCTCGCTCCAGCACGTGGCCGAACGGCTGCTGGCGGAGGGCCCGCGGGTGCTGGAGGAGTTCCTGCTGACCGTGGGGCGGCCGGTGCTGCCGATGCTGGCGCAGAGCGCGGCGGACGTGGCCGAGGCGATCGGCCGGCTCGGGGCGTGCGCGGTGGAGGAGAAGCTGGACGGCATCCGGGTGCAGGTGCACCGGGACGGCGGGACGGTACGGATCTTCACCCGCACCCTGGACGACATCACCGACCGGCTGCCGGAGGTGGTGGACATCGCCGCCACGCTGGAGGGCGACGGCTTCGTGCTGGACGGGGAGGTCATCGCGCTGGACGACGAGGGCAGGCCCCGGTCGTTCCAGGAGACCGCGAGCCGGGTCGGGTCACGGACGGACGTGGCGACCGCGGCGGCGGCGGTGCCGGTCTCGCCGGTCTTCTTCGACATCCTGTCGCTGGACGGCGAGGATCTCCTCGACCTGACGTTCGCGGAGCGCCACGAGGCGCTGGCGGGGCTGGTCCCCGAGCCGATGCGGGTACGGAGGATCGTGGTGCCCGGGCCGGGCGAGGGCGGCGGCGGTGGCGAGGAGGCCGACCCGCGGGTCGGGGAGGCCGAGGCGTTCCTGTCGGACACGCTGGCCAGGGGCCACGAGGGGGTCGTGGTGAAGGCCCTGGACACGCCGTACAGCGCGGGCCGGCGCGGGGCGGGGTGGGTGAAGGTCAAGCCGGTGCACACGCTGGACCTCGTCGTGCTGGCCGCCGAGTGGGGGCACGGGCGGCGCACCGGGAAGCTGTCGAACCTGCATCTGGGCGCGCGCCGGGAGGACGGGTCGTTCGTCATGCTCGGCAAGACCTTCAAGGGGCTCACCGACACGATGCTGGAGTGGCAGACGGGACGGTTGCGGGAGCTGGCGCTGCACGACGACGGTTTCACCGTGACCGTACGGCCGGAGCTGGTCGTGGAGATCGCGTACGACGGTCTCCAGCGCTCCTCGCGTTATCCGGCGGGGGTGACCCTGCGGTTCGCGCGGGTCGTCCGCTTCCGGGAGGACAAGCGGGCGGCGGACGCGGACACGGTGGACACCGTACTGGCGGCGCACAGCCAGGGGTGAGGGCCCGGGACCGGTGACGGCCGGTCCCGGGCCGCGCGGCTACTGAGCGGTGCCGCGCGGGACGACCGACGAGAGAACCGTCGGAAGCGAGCGCCAGTCCGCGGAGATCAGACTGGCGCTCTTCTGCGCCAGCAGGGACAGCCGATCCCGGGCCTGCTGCTCGGTGGGGTTGGTGCCGTCGATGGCGGGCGCCACGTTCTGGGCGTCGGTCATCAGGACGAAGTAGTGGCGCTGGTCGTACCAGGCGGTGTCGATCCCGGCGGCGACCCACGCGGAGGCGTCGCCGTCGAAGAAGACGAACCACGGGCGGATCGAGGCGTCCGCGTAGCGGGTGCGGGGGTCGCCCGCCGCGACGTTGTGCACGGCGGGGAAGGCCGTGGCCTCGCCGAGGCGGCCGGCGGCCTTGAGGTCGCGGAGGTACGTGGCGTACTCCCGGTCGGTCCACAGGGTGTCGAAGGGGTTCTGCTCCTCGACGGTGCCGGGGATCAGCTCGATGAGGAACTTGCCCGCCAGCTGGGCGCGGGTGGGCCAGGCGCCGGCCTGGGAGGCCTCGTCGAGGTTGGCGCGGTTGCCGACCAGGTCCCCGGGGCGGTAGACGGCGTCGCCGAGCTTGCTGCTCACGAGGGCGTCGAAGGCGGCGGGCCCGCGGCCGGCGGAGCCCAGGAAGCCGTCCTTCATCTCGACCTTGAGGACGATGGGGCGGTGGCCGGGGTTGGCGTTGTGCCACGTTCTGAGGTCGGTGAGGCAGCCGCCCAGGTCGCGGTTCTGCGCGTTGGTCCGCAGCTGCGCGACGGTGGTGGCGTTGGCGCAGTTGTTGTTGTTGCTGACCGGGCTGTCGTGCGACACGCGCCAGGAGGCGCCGAACACGTTGGTCCACACGTCGAGTTCGAGCATCCCGGCGCCCGAGTCCAGGGCGTCGGCGAAGTACGGGAACGTCGTCTTGACGTAGGCGTTGTGGACTCCGACCCCGGTGGTGGAGGAGTACGGGAGCCGGCCGGTGTCGGCGGCCCGGGCCGAGGTGGTGGTGAGGGCGAGAAGTGCGACGGCGCCTGCGGCCACCGTGGTGCGAAGGAGCTTTGCCATGGTCCCTGTTCCTCCTGGAGCGCATGTGTGGGGCATGTCAACCGAGGAGGAGCGTAGGGGAGTTCAGTGACGTACGGGGAGACGTGAGCTTACGGGTGCGCTCGTACGGGCCCGGACGCACCGCTGCCCCGGCCGAGGGCGCGGCCGGGGTAGCGGGGTATCGCTCAGCTGGGTGCGGAGGTTCAGCTGAAGTCGTGCTCAGCCTGACGAGGGGTCAGCCGCTCGCGTCCGCCACTCGTGCGAAGTGGGGCCGGAGGGCAGACACTTCGCTACTTCTTGACGGAGTAGGAGTGCGCTCCCACACCGGCGAGGGCGCCGCCGTCGACGATCAGGTACTCGTCGCGCTGGGGCGTGCCCGCGAAGAAGTTCTCCAGGATCTCGCGCGTACCCGCGGCGTAGCGGGCCTGGGCGGAGAGGGAGGAGCCCGAGATGTGCGGGGTCATGCCGTGGTTGGGCATGGTCCGCCACGGGTGGTCGGCCGGGGCGGGCTGCGGGTACCACACGTCGCCCGCGTAGCCGGCGAGCTGGCCGCTCTCCAGCGCGCGCACGATCGCGTCGCGGTCGGTGATCTTGGCCCGCGCGGTGTTGATGAGGTACGTGCCGCGCTTCATCTTGGAGAGCAGCTCGTCGCCGAACAGGCCCTCGGTCTCCGGGTGGAGGGGCGCGTTGATGGTGACGACGTCGCAGTGCGGGACCATGGCCTCGGCGCTCTCGTGCCAGGTCAGGTTCAGCTCCTGCTCGACGGCCTCCGGGAGACGGTGGCGGTCGGTGTAGTGCAGGCCGACGTCGAAGGGGGCCAGGCGGCGGAGCACCGCGAGGCCGATGCGGCCGGCGGCGACGGTGCCGACCTGCATGCCCTCCAGGTCGTACGAGCGGGCGACGGCGTCCGCGATGTTCCAACCGCCGTCCAGGACAATCTTGTTGGAGGGCAGGTAGTTGCGTACCAGGCCCAGCGTCATCATCACGACGTGCTCGGCGACGCTGATGCTGTTGCAGTACGTGACCTCGGCGACGGTCACACCCTTGGCGATGGCCGCGTCGAGGTCGACGTGGTCGGAACCGATGCCGGCCGTGATGGCGAGCTTCAGGTTCTTGGCCTTCGCGATGCGCTCGGCCGTCAGGTACGCCGGCCAGAACGGCTGCGAGATGACGATGTCCGCGTCGACCAGCTCCTGGTCGAAGACCGAGCCGTCGCGGTCCTTGTCGGAGGTGACGACGAGGGTGTGGCCCTGGGACTCCAGGTAGCCGCGCAGGCCCAGTTCGCCGGAGACGCTGCCGAGGAGGTGACCGGGGGTGAAGTCGATGCCCTGAGGAGTGGGCGCCGTCTGACCGCCGGGGTAGCTCTCGATCTTCGGGATGTCGTCACGCGCGTACGTCTTCGGGTACCCGTCGATCGGGTCGTCGTACAGCACACACAGCACCTTTGCCATGATGGCGGCTCCTCATCGTTCAGTGCGGGAAGATGCTCAAAGCGTGCTCCTGACCAGCGCGGACGGTCAAAATGAAAGTTTCTATGCCCGGATAGGCAACGGCTATCCGGGGCTGCGGAGCGGTTGTCCGCCCGCAGGTCGGGCCGGGTGCAGGTAGGTGTCCAGCAGTCCGTCGAGCGCCTGTCGTACGCCCGCTTCCCTGGCGATCTGCAACAAGGCCCTGGCCAGGACGGGTTCGGGGCTGCGGTCGGCGATGACGAGGCCGACGCGCGGGCCGTGGGCGGGCCGCTCCAGGGGCACCACGCGCATGCCGTCGGGCACGCCGAACATGTGGAGCCAGGCGTGCGAGATGACGCTCGACCAGTGACCCGCCCTCAGGTGCGCGTAGAGCGCGGCGACGGAATCGGTCTCGATCGCGGGGGTCACGGCGGGCGCCCCGTCGGCCGCGAAGTACTCGTCCATGATGCGGCGGTTGCGCATCTGCGGGGAGAGCAGGCACAGCGGGAGGGCGGCGATGCGGGCCCAGCCCACGACGTCCTGGCCGGCGACGGGGCCGTCCTGCGGGGTGAGGAGGAGGTAACGCTCCTCGTACAGCGGGGTCCTGCGGACCTGGCCGAGGCTGTCGTCGTCCAAGTACGTGAGGGCGATGTCGAGTTCGAACTCGGCGAGGCGCTGGTTGATGTCCCGGGACGAGAGGGAGTCGAGCGAAACGCGGGCCTGCGGGTGCCGTTCGACGAACGGGGTGGTGAGCAGGGAGGCGGCGGTGAGCGCGGTGGGGATGGCGCCCATGCGGAGGGTGCCGGCGAGGCCGCCGTGCATCGCGGACAGCTCGTGGCGCAGGGCGTCCCGTTCGGCGAGGATCCGGTGGGCCCAGAGCAGGACCCGTTCGCCTTCGGGCGTCAGTCCTTCGAAGCGGCGGCCGCGCTGGACGATGGGGACGTCCAGTTCGCGTTCGAGTTTGCGGATCGCCGCGGAGAGCGACGGCTGGGACACGTAGCAGGCCGCCGCGGCCCGCGCGAAGTGCCGTTCCCGTGCGAGCGCGACCAGGTACTCCAGTTGTCGCAGCAACATCGTGTGCTCCCCTGCTCTCTTCTGCCTCTCCACCCTGCCAGGCCCGCGGTCTCCTGACGCCGCTCCGACCGGCCGGATTCCCGGCGGGACCGGCCGGTTTCCTCCCGGACGGCCCGCAGGACGGCCCGGGCGGCTCTCACAGGGCGACCCAGGTGACTTCGGTGGCCTTGACGCTGGTCCAGATCGCGGCGCCGTCCGCCAGGCGGAGTTCCGCCGCGGCCTCGGGGGTGATCTCGGCGACCAGGTCGGGCGCCTCGGGCGAGGTGACCAGGATCCGCAGCCTGCTGCCGAGGGCGGTGATCTCCCGGACGGTGCCGGGCCACACGTTGCGGGGGCTGCCGGCCGGCCGGTCCCGGTGCACGGAGACGGCTTCCGGGGCGATGATCGCGAGCGCGGCGGTGCCGGGGGCCGGCGGGTCGGCGACGACGAGGCGGCCGCCGCCCGCGGGCACCAGCCCGTCGGGACCGAACGTGCCCGGCCAGGCGTTGCGGCCCAGCATCCGGGCGACCCAGGGCGAGCGCGGGTTACGGGTCACCTCGGCGGGCGGGGCGTCCTGGAGGGCGCGTCCGGCGTCGAGTACGAGGACCCGGTCGGCCAGGGAGACGGCCTCGACGGGGTCGTGGGTGACGATCAGGCAGACGCCGCCGAAGCCGTCGAGGTGGCGGCGGAGGGTGTGCCGTACCTGTCCCCGGGTGGTCTGGTCGAGGGCGGCCAGCGGCTCGTCGAGGAGCAGCAGCCGGGGGCGGGCGGCGAGCGCGCGGGCCAGGGCGACCCGTTGGGCCTGGCCGCCGGAGAGCTGGTGGGGCCGGCGGCGCGCGAGGTGGCCGACGCCGAGCCGGTCCAGCCACTCCTGGGCGGCCCTTCGCGCGTCGGCGCGGCGCACGCCGTGGGCGCGCAGGCCGTAGGCGGTGTTGGCGAGGGCGTTGAGGTGGGGGAAGAGCGCGCCGTTCTGCGGGACCCAGGCGACGCCGCGCCGGTGCGGGGGCAGGGCGGTGACGTCGAGTTCGCCGAGGCGCAGGGTGGCGTGGGAGCGGGGGGTGAGCCCGAGGAGGGCGCGCAGGAGGGTGGTCTTGCCCGCGCCGTTGGGCCCGACGACGGCGATGGTGGTGCCGGGCTCGGCGTCGAGGGTGAGCCGCGTGAAGCCGGTGACCTCGGCGCGCATCCGCCACCGGGACGCGTCCGCGGCGGGCGCGGCCGAGTTGGGGGGCAGGTCCCCGGCGGGGCCTCCCGGGTTCCCGGGTGGGTCCTGCGGGGCGTTGGCCCCGGGGTCGTCCGCCGCGTCCGCGCCGGAGGCCTCGTGCGCGGCGGACGAGCGGTCGCGGGTGCCGCCGCCCGTCCAGCGGCCGCGGAGCGCGATCAGGACGGCCATGGCGATGGCGAGCAGCAGGAGGGAGACGGAGGTCGCCGCCTCGGGGTCGTCCTGGAGCAGGAGGTAGACCCGGAGCGGGAGGGTCTGGGTGGTGCCGGGCAGGTTGCCCGCGAAGGTGATCGTCGCCCCGAACTCGCCGAGCGCCCGCGCCCAGGTCAGCGCGGCGCCCGCGGCCAGTCCCGGCGCGACCATGGGGAGCGTGACGGTGAGGAACACCCGTACCGGCGAGGCTCCCAGGGACGCGGCGGTCTCCTCGTAGGCGGGCCGCAGGCCCGCGAGGGAGCCTTCGAGGCTGATGACGAGGAACGGCATGGCCACGAAGGTCGCGGCGAGGACCGCGCCGGACGTGTGGAAGGGCAGGGTGATGCCGAGGCTGTCCTCCAGCCAGGGCCCGAGCAGCCCGCGCCGGCCGAAGCCGAGCAGGAGCGCGACACCTCCCACGGTGGGCGGCAGCACCATCGGCAGCAGGACCAGGGAGCGCACCAGCGTCTTGCCGGGAAAGCTCACCCGGGCCAGCAGCCAGGCCAGCGGCACCCCGAACAGCAGGGACAGGCCGAGGGACCAGAAGGACACGATCAGCGAGAGCTTGAGCGCCTCGACCGTGTCGGGTTCGGTCAGGTGGGTGCCGAGCCTGCTCCACTCCGCACGGGCGAGGATCCCGACCAGGGGCAGCAGCAGGAACGCGATCGCGAGCAGCGCGGGCAGGAGCAGCGTGAGCGGGGCGCCGCGGGGGCGGAGGCGTCCGCCGGGGAACGCCCTCATCGGGCGTCCCCGGGGACGGTCCGCCCCCTGTCGGGACAGGTCACGGCTTCTGGAACCCGGCGTCCTGGAGGATCTTCTGGGCCTCGGGACCGCTGAGCCAGGTCACGAACGCGGCGGCGGCCTCGGCGTTCTTGGACGTCTTGAGCGTCGCGGCCGGGTACTGCGCGATCGCGTTCTGCGCGTCGGGGATCTCGATGGCGTCGACCTTGTCGGGCGCGGTCTCGGCGTCCGTCTTGTAGACGATGCCCGCGTCGGCCTCGCCCAGCTCGACCTTGCTCAGCACGGCGCGGACGTTGGGCTCCTCGGAGACCGGCTTGACGTCGATCTTCTGGGCGTCCAGCACCTGCTTGCTGTAGCGGCCGACCGGCACCTCGGGCGCGGCCAGCACGACCTTGAGCTTGGGGTCGGCGAGGTCCTTGAGGTTGTCGACCTTGTCCGGGTTGCCCTCCCCGGTGGCGATCACCAGGCGGTTCTTGGCGATGACCGCCGGGGTCCCGGTGTCGGACGCGAGGCCGTCCATGGTCTTGGTGTCCGCGGTGACCAGCGCGTCGGCGGGGGCGCCCTGCTTGACCTGGGCGGCCAGTTCCTGCGAGCCGGCGAACGAGAAGGTCACCTTCGTGCCCGGGTGGAACGACTCGTAGGCGGCGCCGGCCGTCTTGAACACGTCGGTGAGCGACGAGGCGGCGAGGACGGTCAGGTCCGCCGACGCGGGTGCCCCGGACGCGGCCGGGGACGTCGTCGCCGCGGCGGCGGGCTTCTTGTCGCCGCCGTCGTCACCGCAGGCGGCCAGCGGTACGAGGAAGGCGACGGTCGCGAGCGCGGTGGCGGCGCGGCGGCCGGTGAAGGTGAAGGACATGAGGGCGGGGGCTCCTTGGCGGTGCGTCCCCGCGCTGGCGCGGGGACGGAACGGACCTGGTGCGGAACGGAAGCGGTACGCGCCGTGAGGCGGAAGAGGTCAGGTGCGGTCGATGTGGACGCTGGTGGACTTCACGCGGGCGGTGGCCTGCATGCCGACCTCCAGTCCCAGTTCCTCGACGGCCTCCCGGGTCAGCAGGGAGACCAGCCGGTGCGGGCCGGCCTGGATCTCCACCTGGGCCGCGACATCGCCGAGTTTGATGGCGGTGACGATGCCCGGGAACGCGTTGCGGGCCGAGGTGTACGACACGTCGTCGTCGCCGGAACCGCCCTGGGCGACCTCGACGGAGAACGCCGCGAGGTCCTTGCCGTCGATGAGGCGGCGGCCGCCTTCGTCGCGGTGGGTGGCGACCCGGCCGGCATCGGCCCAGCGGCGCGCGGTGTCGGGACTCACCCCGAGGAGACGCGCCGCCTGACCGATTGTGTAGGACTGCATGTGCGAAAAGATAGGCCGCTTTCCCTCGCATTCACAATTCTTTGGTGCGATCTCTCTGGCAGATGCGAGTTCCGTTTGAGGAAGCCCCAGGGTCCGCGCCCGCCCAACACGGGGACGGGGCGGCCGCTCCGGGTGCCGCCGCGTCGCCGCGGACTGTGATTAGAGTGCGGGGACATTCCACGTGAACCATTGCATTCCACCCCTCTGCGAGGCGCATCCCATGAGCTTGAGCATCCGGAACCAGATCCCCGGGACCGTCACGGCCGTCTCCCCCGGGGAGGTCATGGCCACGGTCAAGGTGCGGCTGGACGGCGGGCAGGAGATCACCGCCGCCATCACGCGGGAGGCGGTGGCGGAGCTGGGCCTCACGGCGGGCACGCCCGTACGCGCCCTGGCCAAGTCCACCGAAGTGGCGCTGGCGACCGGCCCGGTCGAAGGGCTGAGCATCCGGAACCACATCCCGGGCACGGTCACCGAGGTCACGTCCGGGGGCGCCATGTCGGGCGTGAAGATCGCGGTCGAGGGCGGCATCCTGACCTCCTCCATCACGACGGACGCCGTCACGGATCTCGGCCTGGTGGTCGGTTCCTACGTCGTGGCGCTCATCAAGTCGACCGAGGTCTCTCTCGCCACGGTCTGACCCGGGGCCTCCCCCTCCCCCCTTCGCCTCCACCTGAACAACCTAGCCATTTGCCTAAAGGTGTTAGGCAAATGCATGATGGTTGTTGTCGAAAGGGAGGATGGTCATGGTTCGAGCGGGACTGACCCCGGAACGCCTCACGCGGGCGGGGGCCGAGCTGGCCGACGAGGTCGGCTTCGACGCGGTGACCGTCTCGGAGCTCGCCCGGCGCTTCGACGTGAAGGTCGCGAGCCTCTACTCGCACCTGAAGAACTCCCACGACCTCCGGACGAGGATCGCCCTGTTCGCGCTGGAGGAGCTGGCCGACCGGGTGTCCGCGGCGGTGGCCGGCCGGGCGGGCCGGGACGCCCTGGCCGCCTTCGCGGACGCGTACCGCGACTACGCCCGCGAGCACCCCGGCCGGTACGACGCCGCCCGTCTGCGGCTCGATCCCGAGACCGCGGCCGCCAGCGCGGGCGTGCGGCACGCGCGGATGATGCGGGCGGTCCTGCGCGGCTACGACCTGGCGGAGCCGGACCAGACCCACGCGGTCCGGCTGCTGGGCAGCGTCTTCCACGGCTACGTGAGCCTGGAGCTGGCGGGCGGCTTCAGCCACACCGGCGTCGACCCCCAGGAGTCCTGGGCCTGGACCCTGGACTGGCTCGACACGCTGCTGCGCGGCCGCGCCACCTCCTGACCGGCCCGGGCGCGCCCGCGCGCCCGGCCTGCCGGACATCCATGACATCTCGATCAACAGGCTGGAACGATGAGCACCACACAGCACTGGACCACCACCCCCGTCACCGCGGACCTCCTGCGCGGTTTCCTCGACCTGGAGCGGACCGAACACGGCCTGCTCCCCCACCGGCTGCCCGCCCGGGCCCGCCGGCAGATCCCCGACGACCAGCTGGCCGTCGCCGAGGCCCAGCCCTCCGGGGTGCGCCTGGTCTTCCGTACCCGCGCCACCACCGTCGAGCTGGACACGCTGCCCACCAAGCGGGTCTACCAGGGGTTCCCGCCCCCGGCGGACGGCGTGTACGACCTGCTGGTCGACGGCCACCTCGCCGGCCGGGCCACCGTGCCCGGCGGGAACGTCCGCACGATCGTCGACATGGTCACCCAGGCCGCCGAGCTGACCGAGGGGCCGCCCGGCACCGCCCGGTTCACCGGGCTGCCGGCCCGGGACAAGCACGTCGAGATCTGGCTCCCGCACACGGAGATCACCGAGCTGATCGCCCTGCGCACCGACGCCCCGGTCGAACCGGCGCCGGACAGCGGGCGCGACGTGTGGCTGCACCACGGCAGTTCCATCAGCCACGGCTCGAACGCCACTCACCCGACCGGCGTCTGGCCCGCCGTGGCGGCGTCCCTGGGCGGTGTGGAGCTGGTCAACCTGGGGTTCAGCGGCAGCGCGCTGCTCGACCCGTTCACCGCCCGGGCGATACGTGACACCCCCGCGGACCTGATCAGCCTCAAGATCGGCATCAACGTCGTCAACGCGGACGTGATGCGCCTGCGTGCCTTCGGCCCCGCGGTCGACGGCTTCCTCGACACCGTCCGCGAGGGGCATCCGACGACCCCGCTGCTGGTGGTGTCCGCCGTTCTGTGCCCGGTGCAGGAGGACACCCCCGGCCCCCTCGCCCCCGACTTCGACGGCGGCACCCTGCGGTTCAGGGCCACGGGCGACCCGGCCGAACGCGCCGCCGGGCGCCTGACGCTGAACATCATCCGTGCCGAGCTCGCCCGGATCGTCGCTCGGCGGGCGGCCGACGACCCGCACCTGCACTACCTCGACGGCCGTGAGCTGTACGGCGAGAAGGATCACGCCGAGTTCCCGCTGCCGGACGGGGTCCACCCCGGTCCCGAGGGACACCGCCGCATCGGGGAGAACTTCGCGCGGCTGGCGTTCGGCGCCGGCGGCCCCCTCGCCACCGGGACGGGCTGACCGCGTCACGGCCGCCGTCCCGGCGCGCGGTCAGTTCTTGACGGACCGCAGAATGACGAACTTCGGGTCGCTCGTCACGACCTCGCAGTTGCCGAACAGCCGCTTGAGCTTGGTGTGGTAGCCGAGGTGGCGGTTGCCGATGACCCAGAGTTCCCCGCCGGGGCGCAGCGCGGCGCGCGATCCGCCGAACATGCGCCAAGCCGTCGCGTCGGTCGTCGACTGGTGGGTGTGGAACGGCGGGTTGTTCAGCACCAGGTCGACCGACTCCGCGGGGATGTCCGAGAGGACGTCACCGAGGACGAACGCGGCCTCGGTGCCGGCGTCGACGTTCTTGCGGAAGGTCGCCTCCGCCGACGCCACGGCGGAGAACGACTCGTCGATGAAGGTCACCCGCGCCTCGGGGTTGGCCAGCGCCATCGCCGTACCGACCACACCGTTGCCGCAGCCGAGGTCGACGACGTGCTCGGCGCCCTCGCGGTGCGGGAGGTGGTGCAGCAGGAAGCGGGTGCCGACGTCCAGGCGCTCCGCGCAGAAGATGCCCGCGTGGTTGACGACCGTGCGGCCGGAGACCGTCCCGAGCCCGTCGGGCAGGGCGTAGCTGTGCGGCCAGGGCGACGGCGCCCGTACCCGGCCCTGCGCGGGGGAGGTGTGGATCAGCCGCGCCTTCCGGACCGCCAGCGAGGTGGTGGTCGGGCCGAGGAGCTGGTCGAACAGCTTCAGCGTCGAGGTGTGGATCTCGGTGACCCGTCCCGTACCGACGACCAGGGTGTCCGGGCGGACGCCCGGGGCGAGCCGGTGCAGTTGGTCCTCCAGTTGCGCAAGGCTCCTGGGGACCCGGATCACCAGGACGTCGATCCGGTCCGGCGGGGTGTCCCGGGCCGAGAGGAGCCGTACCTCGTCCGTGGCCGCGCCGTCGCGGCGCAGGTTGGCCAGGGTCGCCTGCTGGGTCAGGTACGAGTCGGTGATCTGGACGAGCGGTCCCGTGGTGGCGCTCCCCCGCCGGGCGGCGGCGAGGGCGGTGGTCAGGGCGCCCCAGCGGTCCCCCACGACCACCACGGCGCCCGAGAGGTCCGGGGCGGTGTCCGGACCGGGGCCCGGGGCGGCGTCCGGAGCCGGGCCGGGCTCGCCGGCCGGGACCGCGCCGGACTCCGGGCCCGGATCCTCGCCGGGCTCGGTGTCCTGCCCGGCCCGGGGGCCTTCCGTTCCCGCGAGGTAGCGCAGTACGTACTCGTCGGCGCTGTCCCACGCGCGCAGCGTCTCGCGGGGATGCTCGGGGAATCGGGTGAGGCCGAACTCGCCCCAGGGTGTCGTCAAACGGTTCATGGTGGGCTCAGGCTAGCCCCCGTGGAGGCACCCGTGCGCCGCGCGGCCGCGCGGGACCGCCCGGCGGGGGGCCGCCGACCGGCCGGTCAGGGCGCGGAACCGCCCTCCGGGGGGCGCCGCGCGCTGTCGAGGGCCGCCCGCGCCTGGCGGTAGGTGAGCACGGCCGCGAACTCGGTGCGGGCGATCTCCAGGACCACTTCGGCGTCGGCGGGGGGATGGGGGTGGTCGCGCAGGGCGATGTCCGCCGCCGCCCGCGCGAGCAGGTCGTCGTCCGGGGACGCCCCGGGCTGGGACATCGTGCGCAGAACCTCGTGCCAGAGGCCGGCCATGGTGTCACTTCCCTTCGTACGCGGGGGTGCCGAGCGTGGCGAGAACAAGGTGGGCCATTTCGTCGGCGAGCAGGTCGCGGGAGAGCGTGGCGCTGTTGCGGGCCCAGTGCGCGACCAGTTCGTTGACCGCGCCGATGAGCGCGACCACCGCGAGGGTGTGGTCGCGCGCGACGGCCTCCCCGCGCCGGACGGCGCGCTCCGCCTCGCCGGTGAAGAAGTCGGTCCACAGGCTGCGCCACAGGAGCCGGTGTTCCTCCACGGTGGGCCCGGCCCCGATGACCTCGACGAAGGCGACCCGGGCGGCGGCGGGGTCCGCGGTGACGGCCGCGAGGTAGGCGCGGGTCAGGGCGGTGACCCGGTCGCGGGTGGAGGCGGAGTCGGCGGCGGGGTCCCCGAGGACGACCAGGGCGGCTTCCATGCCGGCCCGCGCGACGTCGTTGTGGAGGGCGATCAGCAGGGACTCTCGGCTCTCGAACTCCTCGTAGAACGCGCGGATGGACACGTGGGCGGCGGCGCAGATCCGTTCGATGGACGTCGTGGCGAAACCGCGTGTGGTGAACAGGTCGAGGGCGGTGGACAGCAGGCGCTCGCGGCGCTGGGCGCGCCGCGACTGCCCCGTACCTCCGGTGCGTCCTGTGCCTCCGGTACGTCCCGTGCGTCCGGCGCGTCCCGTCGGGGGCGTACCCCCGGATTCCCCGTACCGATCCATCCGACCTCCCCGATCGGCCTCACCGGCGCGTGCTCGCGACTTCGGTAAGAGCGCTTATCGAGCATGCCACGCGCGGGCGGCCCGCAGGACCCGTTCGGCCGACAAACCGACTTCCGGGCCGCCCGAACGGTCAGCCGGACGATCAGCCGGGCGGTCAGCCGGGCGGTCAGCCGGGCGGTCACCCGGACGGCTGTCACGCCGGGCTGTCCGCCCGACGTCGCGTGATGCTCGTACGAAGAGACCGGGCAGGGCCGCAGCGAGCGAGAGGGGCCGGCATGACCACTCCCGCCGACCGGGCGCTGGTCGGCCGTGCCGCGCGCCACCACGCGTCCCGCTCCTCGCACGGCCTGTGGATCCCGCCCGCCCACCGGACCGATCCGCTCGCGGTGCTGGCGAGCCGGAACAGCCGGCGCCTTCCCGAGCTGCTGCCCCTGCACTACGCGCGGATGGCGGCCTCCCCGTTCGCCTTCCTGCGCGGGGCCACCGCCGTGATGGCCGCGGATCTGGCGCACAGTCCGCGCACCGGCCTGACCGTCCAGCTCTGCGGCGACGCCCATCTCCTGAACTTCGGCTTCGCCGCCTCTCCCGAACGCGCGCTCCTCTTCGACCTCAACAACTTCGACGAGACGCTGCCGGGCCCGTTCGAATGGGACGTGAAGCGCCTCGCCGTGAGCATCGCGGTCGCGGCCCGCGACAACGGGCAGCCGGACGGCCGGGCGCGGGAGGCCGCCCGGGCCGCCGCGGAGGCGTACCGGACCTGGATGCGGCGGCTGGCGGACCTCGGCGAACTCGACGTCTGGTACCGGCACCTGGACACCACGGACCTGCTGGCGCTCGTACGGGCGGGGCAGCGCGGCCCGGCCCGTACGGACGCCGGGGCCGCAGAGGGGTCCGGGGACCCGGCCGGCTCCCCGGACCCCTCCGCCGCCGCGGACCCGTCCGCCGCCCGCCACCGGACGAGCCTGCGCGCCCTGGAGAAGCTGACCGACACCCCGGGCGGCCGGCGCCGCATCACGCCCGACCCGCCCGTCCTGGAACCGGTGGGCCGGATCGACGCGGCGGCGCTGCGCCGGATCTTCATCGGTTACCGCAGCACCCTCCCCGAGGACCGCCGGGTGCTCCTGGACCGGTTCCGTTTCGTGGACGTGGCCCGGCAGGTCGTGGGGGTGGGCGGGGTCGGCATCCGCTGCCACCTGGTGCTGCTGGAGGGCCGTGACTCGGCGGATCCGCTGTTCCTCCAGATCAAGGAGGCCGGTCCGTCCGCCCTGGAACCGCCGCTGCCGCGCAGCGCGTACGAGCACCAGGGGCACCGGGTGGTCGCGGGGCAGCGGCTGATCCAGGCGGCGGCCGACCCCTTCCTCGGCTGGGTGACGGGGCCGGAGGGCCGCCACTTCTACTGGCGCCAGCTCCGGGACGTGAAGGGCGCGAGCGACGTCGGCGACCTGACACCGGCCCTGCTGCTGGACCACGCGCGCCTGTGCGGTACGGCCCTGGCCCGCGCGCACGCCAGGTCGGGCGACCGGATCGCCATCGCGTCCTACCTCGGCGCCGCCGACACCTTCGACCGGGCCGTCGCCGACTTCGCGCTGCGCTACGCCGACCGCACCGCGCAGGACCACGCCCGGCTGCGGGCGGTCCTGGCGTCGGGCCGGATACCGGCGGCGAGTTGAACCGGCCGCCCCTGCCCCCGCTCCCTACCAGTCGTGGACCGTGCCGTCGCCCAGCCGGTTGACGGGCAGGTAGGCCGGTTCGTACGGGAAGCGGGCGGCGACCTCCTCGTCGAACTCCACGCCGAGGCCGGGCTCGTCGGACGGGTGCAGGAGACCACCGGTGAAGCGGTAGGAGGGCCGGAAGACCTCCAGGGTGCGCGCGGAGTGCGGCGCGTACTCCTGGATCCCGAAGTTGTGGACCGCCAGGTCCAGGTGGATCGCCGCGGCCATCCCGACGGGCGAGATGTCGGCGGGACCGTGGATGCCGGACTTGACGCCGTACACCGCCGCGAGGTCGAGCAGCTTGCGCATCGCCGTGACACCCCCGACGTGCGTGACCGCCGACCGTACGTAGTCGATGAGCCGCTCGCCGAGCAACGGGCCGTAGTCGTGGAGGGAGTTGAAGACCTCGCCGATCGCCAGCGGGGTGGTGGTGTGCTGCCTGACGAGCCGCAGCGCGGTGGGGTCCTCGGCCGGGGTGACGTCCTCCAGCCAGAACAGGTCGTACGGTTCCAGGTCCTTGCCCAGCCGGGCGGCCTGGATCGGTGTCATCCGGTGGTGACCGTCGTGCAGGAGGGGCAGCGCGGGGCCGAACTCCGCCCGGACGGCCTCGAAGACGCCGGGCATGTGGCGCAGGTAGGCGGGGGTGTCCCAGACCTCCTCGAAGGGCCGCGGGTGGCCGCCGACGGGGGCCGGGGCCTCGCCCGGCGCCCCGTCCACGCCGTACACCGAGTCCAGCCCGGGGATGCCCGACTGGATCCGGACGGCGCGGTAGCCGCGCTCCAGGTGGGCGCGTACGGAGTCGAGGATCTCCGGCACGTCCCGGCCCGAGGCGTGCCCGTAGGCGAGGGCGCCCGACCGGGAGGCGCCGCCGAGCAGTTGGTAGAGCGGCATGCCCGCCGTTTTGGCCTTGATGTCCCAGAGCGCGGTGTCCACGGCCGCGACGGCGGCCATCGTGACCGGGCCCCGGCGCCAGTAGGCACCCCGGTACAGGTACTGCCAGGTGTCCTCGATCCGCCCGGCGTCCCGGCCGATCAGCAGGGGTGCGACGTGGTGGCGGAGATAGCTCTCGACCGCCAGCTCCCGCCCGTTGAGGGTGCCGTCGCCGAGTCCGGTGACACCGTCCTCGGTGGTGAGGCGCAGGGTGACGAAGTTGCGGCCGGGACTGGTGACGAGGACGTCGGCGGCGATGATCTTCATGGAGGGCGCGGCTCCTGTCGGTGGTGGAGGCGGGGCGGCTCCACCGTACTCAGCGGTCCGCCGCCGCCATCAGCAGAGCCGCCGCCTCCCGCGCGCGGAGGGCGGGTTCGGGGGTCCCGAAGATGCCGGCGGTCACCATGGCGCCCTCGGCGAGGAGCAGGAGATGGCCGGCCGAGGCGGCGGGCAGTCCCGCGTCGGCCGCCAGTTCCTCCAGGTAGCGCAGGAAGGCCGTCTTGTGGGTACGGACCTGGGCGGCCACGCGGGCGGAGGTGGCGCCCAGCTCCCCGTACGAGTTGATCCAGGCGCAGCCGCGGAAGCCGGGCTCGCCGAACCACGTGTGGAGGTGGTCGAAGACCGCCAGGACCCGCCTCCGGGGGTCGCTCTCCCGGTCCACCCGGTCGGCGAGCCGCCGCCGCCAGGTGACGTCCCGCCGCTCCAGGTAGGCCTCCACCAACTGCTCCTTGGCGGGGAAGAGTTGGTAGAGCCGCTTGAGCGACACCCCGGACGCGCCCCGGATGTCGTCCATGCCGACGCTCTGGATGCCCCGGCCGTAGAACAGCTCCTCCGCGGCGTCCAGCGCCTGCGACCTGGCCTCGGCCCCGTCCTTCACCTGATCACTCCTTGACCCGAGAACCAACGTTCTCTACCGTAGCAAAAGGAGGGAGAACGTTGGTTCTCCCCGGTGTCGGCCGCCCGCCTCCGGCCGCCGTCACACTCCGGCCCTCCCACCGAAGGACGCCCCCATGACCACTCGTCCGCCGCTTCCCCCCTTCACCCCCGACACCGCCCGGCAGAAGGTCCAGGCGGCCGAGGACGCGTGGAACACCCGCGATCCGGAGCGGGTCTCGCTGGCCTACACCGAGGACTCGCAATGGCGTAACCGCGACACGTTCGTCACCGGGCGGGCCGCCATCGTGGAGCTGCTGACGGCGAAGTGGGCGCGGGAGCTGGACTACGCGCTGCGCAAGGAGCTGTGGGCGTTCGACGGTAATCACATCGCGGTGCGTTTCCAGTACGAGAGCCATGACGCGGCCGGCCAGTGGTGGCGCAGTTACGGCAACGAGCTGTGGGAGTTCGACGAGAACGGCCTCATGGCGCGCCGGGAGGCCAGCATCAACGACGTGGCCATCGACGAGAGCGAACGCCGGATCTTCGGCCCCCGCCCCGAGTCCGACCGGGGAGTGCCGTTCCCGCTGCGCTAGCGCGGTACGGGCCCGCCGCCTCGCGGACCCCCACCGAGCGGCGGTTCAATGGAGGTGTACCCCGGCGCACGCGGCGCCGGCGAGGAGGGTGAGTCCCATGCACCCATCGGGTATGCCCCCGTCGGGCGACCGGCGTGTGGTGGTGGGGGTGACCGGGTCGCTGGGCAGTCTCGCGGCCCTGCACCGGGCGGCGGCCGAGGCCCGCAGGACGGGCGGGCAGCTGTGGGCGGTGCTCGCCTGGGACCCGCCGCCGGCCGAGTTCACGCAGCACGGCTACCTGCCGTCCGTACCGCTGCTGGAGGCGTGCCGCCGCGCCGCGGGCCTGGAACTGGCCTCGGCCCTGCGGACCGCCTTCGGGAACGCGGGTCCCGGCGTGCCGATGGACGGGCTGGTCAGCCGGGGCGCCCCCGGCCGGGCGCTGGTCGAGATCGCGTCGCGCGAGGACGACCTGCTGGTGGTCGGTACGGGGCACCGGGGCCGGCTCCACCGGGCGCTGTTCCCCTCGGTGGCGCGGTACTGCGTCGCCCACGCCGCCTGCCCGGTGCTGACGGTGCCGCCCCCGTCGATGCTGCGCGAGCTGGAGGCGGCGAGCAGGCGCAACGCCCTGCGGCTGCCGCTGGACGCACGGGAGCTGGACGGCGGCCGGATCTCCGAGATGTGACCTGACCGGCGAGAGGTGACCTGCCAGGGGGAAGCCCGTCAGGACACCGCGGTCGCCGGGAGATCGGGAAGGGCCGGCCGGTGGTCCGCGGCGGGGCGCAGGGTGAGGACCATGGTCATGCCGCCGCCGGGGGTGTCCTCGGCGGCGAGGGTGCCGCCCATGGCCTCGGCGAAGCCGCGGGCGACCGCGAGCCCGAGGCCGACCCCGGCGCCGCGCGGGGCGTCCCCGTACCGCTGGAAGGGTTCGAAGATCCGGTCCTTCCCGTCGTCGGGGACCCCGGGCCCCCGGTCCACCACCCGCAGCTCGACCCGTCCGGCGATGGTCCCGGCCGTGATCAGCACCCGTACGCCGTCGGGGCTGTACTTGACGGCGTTCTCGACGATGTTGGCGACCGCGCGCTCCAGGAGGCCCGGGTCGACGGCGACCATCGGCAGATCCTCCGGCACGTCCAGGACCACACTCCCGTCCGGTACGCCGCCCAGCGCCACCGGCACGACCTCGTCGAGGTCGATCTCCCGTATCAGCGGGGTGACCGTCCCGGTCTGGAGACGGGACATGTCCAGCAGGTTCCCGACCAGGTGATCGAGCCGGTCGGCGCCGTCCTCGATGCCCTCCAGCAGCTCCGCCCGATCCTCCTCGGACCACTCGACGTCGTCGGACCGCAGCGAGGTGACCGCCGCCTTGATGCCCGCCAGCGGGGTCCGCAGGTCATGGCTGACCGCCGCGAGCAGAGCCGTACGGATCCGGTTGCCCTCCGCGAGCGCCCGCGCGTGCTCCGCCTCCCCCACCAGCCGCTGCCGGTCCAGCACCACCGCCGACTGCGCCGCGAAAGCCGCCAGCACCCGCCGGTCCTCCGCCGGCAACACCCGCCCCGACAACGCCAACGCCATGTGATCCCCCACCGGCATGTCCACGTCGGCGTCCTCCGGGCGGTCGACGCGGCGGGTGGTGCCCACCCTGCCCGCGCAGGTCCACGGGGCGACCTCGCTCTCCCGCTCCAGCAGGGCCACGGACTCCATGGCGAAGGTCTCACGCACCCGCTCCAGCAGCGCGTCCAGCGTCGTCTCGCCCCGCAGCACACTGCCCGCCAGGAAGGAAAGGATCTCCGACTCCGCCCGCAACCGCGCCGCCTGATGCGTACGACGCGCCGCCAGGTCCACCACCGACGCCACCGACACCGCGACCGCCACGAAGATCACGATGGCGACGATGTTCTTCGGGTTGGCGACGGTGAGCTGGTGCAGGGGCGGGGTGAAGTAGTAGTTGAGCAGCAGCGATCCGAAGGCGGCCGAGGCCAGGGCCGGGAGCAGCCCGCCCAGCAGGGCCGCCGCCACGGTCAGGGCGAGGAACAGCAGCATGTCGTTGGCGAGGCCCACCTCCGGCGCCACCTGGTTGAGCAGCAGGGTGAGCAGGACCGGGCCGGCCACGCCCGCCAGCCATCCCCAGATGATCCGGGAACGCCCCAGGCGCGCCCCGCGGGCGGCCGGCAGCCCGCGGCCCTTCGCCACCTCGCCGTGGGTGACGATGTGCACGTCCAGGTCGGGACCGGACTCACGGGCCACGGTCGTGCCGACGCCCGGGCCGAAGACGTACTGCCAGGTCTTGCGGCGGCTGGAACCCAGCACGATCTGCGTGGCGTTGACCCCGCGCGCGAAGTCGAGCAGCGCGTGCGGCACGTCGTCCCCGACGACGTGGTGGAAGGTGCCGCCGAGATCCTCGGCCAGGGTCCGCTGGACCGCCAGTTCCTTGGGGGACGCGGAGGTCAGGCCGTCGCTGCGGGCGATGTACACGGCGAGGACCTCGCCGCCCGCCCCCTTCTCGGCGAGGCGGGCCGCCCGGCGGATGAGCGTACGGCCCTCGGGCCCGCCCGTGATCCCCACGACGATGCGTTCGCGGGCCTGCCAGGTGGAGCGGATGTTGTGCTCGCCCCGGTACACCTGGAGGTACTCGTCCACCCGGTCGGCGACCCAGAGCAGCGCCAGCTCGCGCAGCGCCGTCAGGTTCCCGGGGCGGAAGTAGTTCGAGAGCGCCGCGTCGAGTTTGTCTGGCTGGTAGATGTTGCCGTGCGCCATGCGCCGCCGCAGCGCCTGCGGCGACATGTCGACCAGCTCGATCTGGTCCGCGCGCCGCACCACCTCGTCCGGCACGGTCTCCCGCTGCCGGACGCCCGTGATCGACTCGACCACGTCCCCCAGCGACTCCAGGTGCTGGATGTTGACGGTCGACACCACGTCGATGCCCGCGTCGAGCAGCTGCTCGATGTCCTGCCAGCGCTTGCCGTTGCGGGAGCCGGGCACGTTGGAGTGCGCCATCTCGTCGACCAACGCGACCGCCGGGTCGCGCTCCAGGACCGCGTCCACGTCCATCTCGGTGAAGACCGTGCCCCGGTACTCCAGCTCCCGCCTGCGGATCTCCTCCAGGCCGTGCAGCATGACCTCCGTGCGCGGCCGGCCGTGGTGCTCGACCAGGGCCACCACGCAGTCCGTGCCGCGCTCGACCCGGCGGTGGGCCTCGGAGAGCATCGCGTACGTCTTGCCGACCCCCGGCGCCGCCCCCAGATAGATCCTCAGCCTGCCGCGTCTGCCACGTCCCATGGATCCACAGCCAACCCCGCTTCCGCCGGGTGCGGCCCGGCGTTGACGGGTCCCATACGGCCGTCGCGGCACCTTTGACAGGTCCCTTACGTCAGGTCCCTCATGCCAGGTCGGGACGGGGCGCTCACGCCGCGTCGAGCGCCGCCCCCGCCTGGTCGGCGAGCGTCACGGCGACCAGCCGTACCTGCCGGGACGGTACGGTCCCCGGCGTGGGCCGGACCAGGAAGCGCCCGCGGTAGTGGCCGTTGGCGCCCGCGCGCAGTTCGATCTCGCCCTCCGGCCAGCCGCGCCGCTCCACGTCCCACGGCCTCCGGTCCACGAGCACCTCGCCGTCCTGGGTGAGCCGCGCGGGGTGGCCGAGGAGGCTGCCGTACTCGAAGCGCCAGTCCCGCAGCGCCAGGGTCTCGGCGAGCCTGCGGCCGACCTGTTCGACGACGGCGTCGGGGGCGCCGGCGGCCTGGGACAGCGCGGCGGTGTCGTGGAGGCCCCGCAGGTACCCCGCCTCGGCGCGCGCGACGGCGCGCAACCTCCTGACGTAGAGCGCCAGTCCGGACCCGGCCAGTCCGGCGGCCAGCCCCAGTGCGACGCGGTCACGCAGCGGGAGAGTCATGATCCACCTCTTCGGTTCCCGGCCGGTACGGCGGCCGTACCTCCAGCATCCGCCTCCGCCGCCCGCCCGGGTCGTACGGCCGGAGCCCTGACAGGATCCTGGCGGTCTCCCGCCGTCCGTTGACGGCCTGTTGACGCCTCGCCGACGCCTTGGTGGCGCCTCGCCGATGCCTTGCCGATGTTCCGCCGCCGTCCGTTCCGACGCCCGGGGGCGCCGGTGACACACCACTCCGTGCCGTGATACTCCTCCCTGTCATGGAGGATCTGGTGACGGAGCGGCTCGTACTGCATCCGTTGAGTGTCATGGAGGCCGAGCGGGTGGCGGCGGGGGAACCGGACGGCGAGGACCGGTGGGCGCCCGGCTATCCCGCCGACGGGGACATGGTCGGCGCCCGGCGTTTCCTGACGACCTGCGCGATCACCGGGGACCCGCAGCCGTTCGGCGCGTACGAGATCCGCCGCCGCGAGGACGGCCGGGCGGTGGGCGGCCTCGGCTTCCACGGGGCCCCCGACGAGGACCGCGCGGTCACGATCGGCTACGGCCTGATCCCCTCGGCGCAGGGCCGGGGGTACGCCTCCGAGGCGCTGCGGGAACTGCTGCGTTTCGCGCGGTCCCGGGGCATCACGCGGGTGGACGGCGACGCGGACCACGACAACGTGGCGTCCCACCGCGTGATGGGGGCGGCCGGGATGCGGCTGGTGTCGGAGGACGCGGAGCTGCGGTACTTCCGGATCACCTGGCCCGAGGTCTCCTGACGGGATCTCGGCGACGGGCGCGGCCCGGCGCCCGGGACGTCGTGTCCCCGGGCCCGGGCCGGCGGGTCATTCCTCCGGGTGGTCGCCCGGTCCCTCGATGCGGTGGGCGAGCGGGGTGGGCGAGAGGTCCGTGCTCTCCTCCCCCGGCTCCAGCAGGGTGTCCGCCGGGCCCACGATCAGCGGGTCCGGCTCCCCGATCACCTTGTCGTCCTTGTTCGCGTAGTCGAAGCGCCAGAGCAGGCTGCGCATCGCCTCCAGCCGGCCGCGCTTCTTGTCGTTGTTCTTGACGACCGTCCAGGGCGCCGCCGCCGTGTCGGTCGCCCGGAACATGTCGATCTTGGCGGCGGTGTACTCGTCCCACAGGTCCAGCGAGGCCAGGTCGGTCGGCGACAGCTTCCACTGCCGTACGGGATCGATCTGGCGGATCGCGAACCGGGTGCGCTGTTCCGTACGGGAGACCGAGAACCAGAACTTCACCAGCAGGACGCCGTCCTCGGTGAGCATCCGCTCGAACAGCGGGGCCTGCTGGAGGAACTGCCGGTACTCGGCGGGGGTGCAGAAGCCCATGACGCGCTCCACGCCCGCCCGGTTGTACCAGGAGCGGTCGAAGAAGACGATCTCCCCGGCGGACGGGAGGTGCGCGACGTACCGCTGGAAGTACCACTGGCCGGCCTCGCGTTCGGTCGGCTTCTCCAGGGCGACGACCCGGGCCCCGCGGGGGTTGAGCCGCTCGGTGAAGCGCTGGATCGTGCCGCCCTTGCCGGCCGCGTCCCGCCCCTCGCACACCACGACCACCCGCTGGCCGGTCTCCTTGACCCAGCGCTGGAGCTTGAGCATCTCGATCTGGAGGAGCCGCTTGGACCTGTCGTACTCCCCCCGCCGCACCTTGCGGTCGTACGGGTAGTTCTCGCGCCATGTCCGGACGGCCCGCCCCTGGCCGTCCAGCAGCACCGGCTGCTCGGGGCGCCGGTCGTCCACGGTGAGGCCGTCGAGCAGAGGCCGGTCGTCCTGCGGACGACCCGATTCCGTACCGGTCATGGGGCGGCTCCTACGAACGGCGCGGGGCGGAGGTGCGGCGGCGTACCGGAACGGGGGGTCTGACGAAGAAGCTCTCGCTCTCGTTGTCCATCTCGTCGTCGGAGAGCGGCGGCAGTTCGACGGTGTAGCGGGGTTCGAGAAAGATGTCGTGGTGCTGCGGGCGCGCGTTCAGCGCGCCCTCGGCGGCCGGTTCCTGCGACGGATCCTGGCGCGACGGTGAAGAAGGCATGCACAACCGTTCGGGTAGTCGAGCGGACGCGCGGCCTGAATGCCGGTCGACCCGCTGGCAAGCTGTCTCCCTCATCATTCCCCGTCAGGCACGGCCACACGTCGCCTGTGCTCGGCGTGGCCGGTCAATGATCACTCACTGATCGCCCACCGGTCGGTGGGCGTCCCCGTACGGAGCTGGGTGAGGGTGCGCGAGAGCAGCCGTGAGTGGCATGCGTCTGCGAGAGCACCAGTGTCTCACCGATCTCCGACTGGGTCATCTCCCGTTCGCCCCGCATTTCGGCGCGTCCCCGGTCCCGGCGGCGATCCGGGCCCCGGACCAGGGACCGGACCAGGGACCGGCCGGGGGCCGGCCGGGGGCCGGTCAGCTCGCGAGGTAGCCGGGAAAGGTGAGCGCGTCGAGCAGGGCCATGCCCACGAGCAGCCAGGCGACGTAGTCCCCGATGTGCCCGGAGTGGAGGCGGCGCAGCGGCGCGGTCCGGTCGCGGGCGGTGGCGCCCGGGGGGTGGAGGGCCGCGTAGGTGCCGACGGCGGCCGCGAGCAGGGCCGAGAGGAGGCCCAGCAGGACGCCGGTGGTCGTCCACTCCGGCACGACCGACGCCGTACCGGGCAGGGCCTCGTCCACGGCGTGCCCGACGTGGGTGGCGACGGCCGGGACGACGCCCACGGCCAGAGCGCAGGCGAGCAGGACGGCCGGGACCGCCACCATGGTGTCGGGGACGCGTCCCCGGGTCCCGCTGGTCTCCGGATTCTCGCGCTCCCCGCCGGTCTCGTAGGTGTCGTCGCCGGAAGGCCGGGGTCCCCAGCCGCCGAAGACACCGGCCGCCACGCGCAGGACGGCGCCCCCGGTGAGCGCCGACACGCCGACGAAGAGGACGGTCAGCGGGGTGCCGGCGGCCTCCTCGGTGAGCGCCTTGCCCAGGGCCGTGCCGAACGGGGGCAGGCCGGCGAGGGCCAGGCCGCCCGCCGTGAACAGGCCGGCCACCAGTGGCAGGCGGCGGGCCCTGCCGTGCAGTTCGTGTGCGTCGACGCTGCCGTACCGGTCGAGCAGGATGCCTGCGCAGGCGAACAGGGCGGCCTTCACCCCGGCGTGGGCGAGGACGTAGAGGGCGATGCCGGTCGTGGAGTCGGGGGCGAGGAGGCCGAGGCCGACCAGGAACAGGCCGGTGTGCGCGACGGTGGAGTAGGCCAGCAGCCGTTTGATGTGGCGCTGTTGCCAGCACATGACGGCGCCGACCAGGGCGGACGCGGTGCCCAGGGTGACCAGGGCGCGTTCGGCGTCGGAGGGCGCCACGCCGCCGGGCCCGGCGAAGACGGTCCAGTACACGCGCCCCGCGCCGTACACCCCCAGCTCGACCATGACGCCGGACAGCAGCATGCAGACCGGGGTGGGCGCGACGGCGTGGGCGTCGGGGAGCCAGAAGTGGAAGGGTACGGCGGCGGCCTTGACGAGCAGTCCGGTCAGGACGAACGCGAAGGCGACGAGGACCAGCGCGTCGGGCCCGCCCCGGGCGTCGAGCGCCCGGCCGATCTCCCGCATGCCCAGCTCGCCGGTGCGCGCGTACAGGAGCACGAGGCCGGTGAGGGTGACGTACGCGCCGAGCGAGTTGACGACGCCGAAGGTGAGGGCGCCCTGCACGGCCTTGGCCTCCTCGACTCGGTAGCCCGTCAGGGCGTAGGCGACGACGCTCATCAGCTCGAAGAAGACGAAGGCGTTGAACAGGTCGCCGGTGAGGACGAAGCCGCACATGCCCGCCTGGAAGAGCAGCACCAGCGCCGGGAAGGTGCCGGTCTGTTGCTGGGGCGGCTCGTCGAAGTACCGCCAGGAGTAGGCCAGTACGGCGACGACGAGCAGGGAGATCACGCTCGCCAGCCCGAGGGCCACCTGGTCCCCGACGAGCACGATCCCGACGCTGTGTCCGTCCCTCGGCGTCCACCCGCCGACCCATTCGACCAGCGGGCGGGAGGAGGACGACACGAGGAGGTACACGGCGAGGCCCGCGGTGGCGGCGGCGACGGCGCATCCCACGGCCTCGGCCACGATCCGGCGCAGCCGGCGGCCGGTGGCGACGAGGAGGGCCGCTCCCAGCAGCGGCGCGGCCACGATCAGTGGGAGGAGCTGGTTCACCCGCGCAGCTCGGACAGTTCGTCGGGGTCGACCGTGCCGTGCCGCTTGGACACCTGGATGACCAGGGCGAGCAGCAGCGCGGTGAGGGTGGCGCCGACGACGACGTCCGTGAGCGCGAGGGCCTGGACGACGGGGTCGACGACCGGGCGGGAGCCGGGTGTCAGGTCGGAGAACACGGGGGCGGTGCCGCCGTCGCGGAAGCCGACGGCGAGCAGCAGGACGTAGGTGGACGACTGGCACACGGCGAGGCAGCCCACGGCGTGCAGGAGATTGCGGCTGGTGGCGAGCCCGTAGCAGCCGACGAGGAAGATCCACGCGGCGACCAGGTAGGGGAACACGGACATCGGTCGCTCCTCACCGCGCCTTTTCGATCTCGACGGCCTGGTCCAGGAAGCGGGCGAGCAGGACGACGACCGCGCAGGCGACCTCGATGCCGATGGCCGCGTTCAGGAGCGGGACGGTCCCGCCGGAGGACAGGGTGTTGAAGGTGCCCAGCGGTACGAAGTCGGCGAGGAACGCCGTTCCCCAGAGGAGTCCGGCGATGCCCAGCAGGGCGTAGGACGCCTCGCCGACGGCGTCGCCGAGGGTGAACAGCCAGAGGGGCCTGACCCGTTCGAGGGCGCGGTAGTCGACGGCGATGTAGAGCAGGTGCAGCGCGGTCGCGACGACCACGCCGCCCTGGAAGCCGCCGCCGGGGCTGAGCTGGCCGTGGGCGACGACGTACAGGCCGACGAGGAGGGTGACGGGCAGCGCGTGGACCGCGTAGCGGCGGACGAAGGCGGCCACCGGGGCGGGGGCGGGTTCGACCTGCCGTTCGTCGCGGGTCTGGCGCAGCAGGACGACCGTGCCGAGGACGGCGGCGAAGAGGATGCTCTCCTCCCCCAGCGTGTCGAAGCCGCGCTGGTCGAAGTTGACGGAGGAGATGACGTTCGCGGTGCGGTGGGCCAGCGCGGCGCTCACGGCGCGGTCGCCGTAGGGGTGGGAGTCGCCGCCGAAGCCGGGGAGTTCCAGGTACGCGACGACGAGGAGCACGGCGACGCCGGCGGTGCCGAGGGCCAGCACCCACATCCGCAGCCGGCGGCTCACGCCCGCTCCTCGCGGGCCGGTGTCCCGGACGGCGCCGGCTCCCCGGGGGGCGGGAGGCCGCGGCGCCGCACCTTGCGTACGGACAGGAGCAGCAGGAGCGGGGTGAGCGCCGAGCCGACGGCGAGTTGGGACAGCGCCACGTCGGGGGCCTGGAGGACGGTGAACAGCAGGGCGAGGGTGAGTCCGAGCTGGGACAGGACGAGGGCCTGGCGCGCGGGATCGCGGACGACGACGGCCGCGGTGGCGGAGACGGCGACGAGCAGGAGAGCGACGACGACCAGTACGTCATCCATGGCCGGCGGCCCCTTCGGCGCTCTGCGGCACGGCCGGGGGGCTGTGCCGCAGGGCCCGGGAGGAGATCAGGTTGCCCGCCACCAGGAGCGCCCCGATCACGAGGAGTTTCACGGTGGCCCGGCCGGGGTCGGTGACCACGCACAGGGGGACGACGACGGCGGTGGCCGCGACGACGGCGAGGAGGTCGCCGGAGCGGCCGCGCGGCGGGTCGGCGATCAGTTCCTCCGCGAAGAGCCGTGCGTAGATCAGCGTGCCGGCCGGGCCGAGCACGGCGAGGACCAGCGCGGAGTCGAGGTAGGCGGACCGCCCGTACCCCTGGGCGAGCAGGAGCAGCACGAGGCAGGCGGTGAGGGTGCCGGTGTTCTGGGCGACGACCCGGCGCCGGACCGGTCCGGTGGCCACGCCGAGGATCGCGGGGCCCGTTCCGCCGAGGAGCAGGACGATCGCGGCGAGGAGCCAGCCGTTCACCGGTCGGCCACCGCCCGGCGCGCGCCGAGGGCCGCCACGGCGCCGACCAGCGCGGCGGAGCCGCCGACCGCCCATTCCAGGGGTTCGACGGCGCCGATGAGCATCAGCCAGAGCACGAGCAGGGCGCCCCACCAGAGGGCCAACTCCGCGACGAGCACGATCCCGCGCGCCATGGAGCTCACCTCCGCACGCTGCTGCTCCGGCATCCGGCCATGAAAGCACCGGAGGCGGTCAGGGCCCGGAAGGCGCTGGGCCGGTGCCCGGAATTCGTTCCTCCGGGTGAAGATTGCGGGGCCTCCGGCCGAGCGCCCGTCTGACGTCACCGGCATGGGGTACGCGGATGACCATGAACCCACCGCACACGTACCATGCGAGCCCCGTCCACGCCGCCGACCTCGTCGACCTGGCGGCCAGCGGGGTGGGGACCAAGGTCATCGCGTTCGTGGTGGGCCTGGTCGTCGTGATCATCCTTCTGGGCGGCTTCTGGTACGGGGCGCGGCTGCGCTCCCGGATGGGGCCGCCGCCGAAGCCGTCGGAACAGCCGGTGAAGCCGGACCACCAGGCCCACATCGAGGAGAACACCGACCCCTCCGACCGGTTCCCCGGCCACGGCGAGCGGCTGTACCCGCATCAGCTCGGCGGGCACGGCGAGGAGGCCTACCGGCCGCCGTCCGACGACGAGCCGGAGCCGGACGACGCGGGCCGGCGCGGCGGCGAGGAGCCGCCGCGCCGCTGAGCCTCCCTCACGGACCGTTCACTCCGTGGCGGCGGCCTGTGCCTTCTCGGCCTGTTCGCGTGCCTTCGCCTCGCGCTGGGGACCCACCGTGTACGCGGGGTCCTCGGCCGAGGCGACCCCGGCGGCGAAGATGCCGAAGCGGGTGCAGGCGGAGCCGGCCAGCAGCAGCGCGCCGCTGAGCGCGGCGGGCGCCCGGCCCCGGCCGCCGTACACCGCCGCGCCCGCCGCACCGACGACGGTGAGGATCCGGGCCGTACGGAGCAACGCGCCGCCGCGCCCCTCCCGGTAGGTCTCGGCGACCGGGCCGAGCCGGCGTTCGGCGGCCGTCATGGCGGAGACCTCGCCGACCGCGGCGAGCACGGCGGCCACCCGGGCCGGGGCGCTCTCGCGCGGCGGGGCGACCACAAGGGCCATCCCGGCGGCGGCCGCGGTCGCCGACGCGGTGAAGACGTAGGGCAGTTCGCGGTGGGCGCCGTGCCAGGCGGGGACCGCCGTGTCGGCGGCCAGCACCGCCGTGTAGGACGCGATCGCGGGGCCGAACAGGGCGGCGGTGCCGGTGGCGAGCGCGTCGATCCTGGGCAGTCTGCCCGTGACGGCGCACAGGGCGGCGGCGCCGGCGGCGGGACCGTACGCGGAGAGCAGCCAGGAGCCGACGCTCATCGGTGACGTCGGCTTGAAGACGCGCAGCATGTTCACGAACCGCTCGGGCCTGCCTAGGTCGTGGACGAGCGCGGCGGCGGAGAGGCCGACCGCGCCGAGCGAGGAGACCTTCATGGCCCGGGCGAGGACGGGGCGCCCCGTCAGCTGCGCGCCGGCGGCGAGCACCGAGCCCGCGCCCGCGAGGCCGCCGAGGAAGAAGTAGCCGGCGATGTCGCGGGCCGACCAGGACGGCGGCTTGATGATGGGCCGGCCGTAGTACGAGTCGAACTCGGCGCGCGGCACCATGAGTTCCTCGCCGCGCCGCTTGCGCCGCCGTCCGCGGCCGGTGGCGCGCGTGTCGTGGGAGCCGGTCATCGCCGTCCCTTCCTTCCGGTGAGCGTCGCGGTGAGGGGGCCGAGGGCGGGGACCGCGTACGAGAGCGCGAGGCCGCCCGCCAGGGCGAGCGCGGCGGTGGCCGCGTGTCCCCACATCCGGGGCAGGTCCCGGGTGGTGACGACCGGGTGCGGCGGCAGGCCGTACACCTCCGGTTCGTCGAGGAGGAGGAAGAACGCGCCGTCGCCGCCGACGCCGTCGTCCGGCTCGTGCCCGTACAGCCGCGCCTCGGTGACGCCGGCCTCGTGGAGTTGGCCGACGCGCAGGGCGGCGCGTTCGCGCAGTTCGTCCAGCGGGCCGAACTGGATGGACTCCGTTGGGCACGCCTTGGCGCAGGCGGGTTCCTGTCCGGCGCCGAGGCGGTCGTAGCACAGGGTGCACTTGAAGACCCGGCCGTCGGACGGCCGTTGCTCGATCACGCCGTACGGGCAGGCGGGCACGCAGTAGCCGCAGCCGTTGCAGATGTCCTCCTGGACGACCACGGTGCCGAACTCGGTGCGGAAGAGGGCGCCGGTGGGGCACACGTCCAGGCACGCGGCGTGGGTGCAGTGCTTGCAGACGTCGGACGACATGAGCCAGCGCATGTCGCCGCTGCCGGGGTCGGCGACGGGTGAGGCAGGGGTGGCGGAGGCGGGCGCGGTGCCCGCCAGGGGGAGTTCGGTCCTCCCCTCGGGCTCCGGTACGGCCCGCCGGTCGGACGCGGGCTGTTCGACGAACGCCACGTGCCGCCAGCTGGAGGCGCCGAGGCTCCGGGTGTTGTCGTACGACATGCCGGACAGGGACAGGCCGTCCTCGGGGATGGCGTTCCACTCCTTGCACGCCACCTCGCAGGCCTTGCAGCCGATGCAGACGGAGGTGTCGGTGAAGAAGCCGACGCGCGGCGGCGCGTCGTCGTGGCCCGCGTCGCGCGCGGGGTCCGGTTCCGGGCCGCCGAGCAGGTTCTTGCCGAACAGGTCCTCGATCACGTGCCGACCTCCGTGCCGGTCTCTCCGGTGATGCCGGCGCGCCGGCGGTACTCCGCGACCAGGGCGGGCAGGGCGGGACCGCGCGGGCGGCGGCCCGCGACGATGTCCGCCGTCAGCGCCTTGTCCTCCTGGATGTGGGCGTTGGGGTCGAGCGCCATGGCGACCAGCTCGTTGGCCGCGTCGCCGGTGGACAGCCCGTTGGGGCCCCAGTGGAAGGGCAGGCCGATCTGGTGGACCGTACGGCCGTGCACCGTCAGCGGGACGAGCCGTGACGTCACCATCACCCGTGCCTCGACGGCGCCCCGGGCGGTCACGATCGTCGCCCATCCGCCGTGCTCCAGGCCGCGTTCGGCGGCGAGCTGCGGGGAGAGCTCGCAGAAGAACTCCGGTTGCAGCTCGGAGAGGTACGGCGACCAGCGGCTCATCCCGCCGGCGGTGAAGTGCTCGGTGAGCCGGTGGGTGGTGACGACGTACGGGTAGACGCCCGCGCCCGGTTCGTCCCCGCTGGGGTGGAAGCGGTTGCCCTCGCGCTCGACCAACTCCCGTACGGGCGAGCGGGACCGGTGCGGGTACAGGGCGCTGGTGAAGGGCGAGTCCTGCGGTTCGTAGTGGGTGGGCAGCGGGCCGTCCTCCAGCCCGGCGGGGGCGAAGAGCCACCCCTTGCCGTCCGGCTGCATGATGAACGGGTCGTCGCCGCGCAGCGCGTCGGGCCCCGTCGCGCCGTCCTGCGGTACGTGGTCGGGCGCCCGGTCCGGGATGAAGTCGGGGACGTCGCGGCCGGTCCACCTGCGGCTGTCCTCGTCCCACCACACGTACGCCTTGCGCGCGCTCCACGGGGTGCCGTCGGGCGCGGCGGAGGCGCGGTTGTAGAGGATGCGGCGGTTGGCGGGCCACGCCCAGGCCCATTCGGCGGCCACCCAGTCCTGTTCCCGGCCGGGCTTGCGGCTCGCGGCGTGGTTGACGCCGCCCGCGTAGACCCCGCAGTAGATCCAGCAGCCGCAGCGGGTGGACCCGTCGTCCTTGAGTTCGGTGGAGGCGCCGAGCGGGGAGCCGTCGGCGGCGTGTCCGTTGATCTCGGCGAGCACGGCCTCGGCGGACGGCTCGTCCGTGGGGCCCTCCACCGGGTAGTCCCAGGTGAGGTCCTGTACGGGCCGGTCCATGGGGTCGGTCGAGGCGGCCAGCCGCTCCTTGATCCGGCGGCCGAGGTGGTACATGAACCACAGGTCGCTGCGGGCGTCGCCCTCGGGTTCGACGGCCGCGTGGTGCCACTGGAGCCAGCGGTTGGTGTTGGTGAAGGACCCGGACTTCTCGGTGTGGGCGGCGGCCGGGAAGAAGAAGACCTCCGTGCCGATGTCCTCGGTGCGCAGTTCGCCGGTCTCGATCTCCGGGCCGTCCTGCCACCAGGTCGCGGACTCGATGAGGGAGAAGTCGCGGACGACGAGCCACTCCAGGTTGGCCATGCCGAGCCGCTGGAGGCGGGTGTTGGCGGAGCCGACGGCGGGGTTCTCGCCCATCAGGAAGTAGCCCTTGCAGACGCCTTCGAGCTGGGCGACGACGGTCTCGTACGTCGAGTGGTTGCCGGTCAGGCGTGGCAGGTGGTCGAAGCAGAAGTCGTTCTCGGCGGTGGCGGCGTCGCCGTAGTAGGCCTTGAGGAGGCTGACGGCGTAGGCCCGCATGTTGCCCCAGAAGCCCTTGTCCGTGCGGCCCGCCGCGACGAAGGCGTCGAGGTTGTCGTGGGCGTGCGCGTGGGGCATCGGGAGGTAGCCGGGGAGCAGGTTGAAGAGGGTGGGGATGTCGCTGGAGCCCTGGATGGAGGCGTGTCCGCGCAGGGCCTGGATGCCGCCGCCGGGGCGCCCGATGTTGCCGAGGAGCAGTTGGAGGACGCTCGCGGCGCGGATGTACTGGGAGCCGACGGTGTGCTGGGTCCAGCCGACCGCGTAACAGAAGGCACTGGTGCGCTCCCGGCCCGAGTTGGCGGTCAGGGCGTCGCACACCTGGCGGAAGGTCTCCCTTGGGATGCCGCAGACCTCCTCGACCATCTCGGGGGTGTAGCGGGCGTAGTGCCGTCGGAGGATCTGGTAGACGCAGCGCGGGTGCTGGAGGGTCTCGTCGCGCGGGGGCCAGGCGGCCGTGGTCGCGCCGCCGGAGCCGTGGCTCTCGGAGCGGCCGGCCGCCGCGAGGCGGGCCCGCACGTCGGGGTCCTCGTGCCGGGCGTCCCCGTGGCCCGCGTCCCCCCGGTCGGGTGCGCCCTCGTACTGCCAGCTCGCCGGGTCGTAGTGGTGGCGCTCCTCGTCCAGCCCGGAGAAGACGCCGTCGAGGTCCTCGGTGTCCCGGAAGTCCTCGCCGACGACGGTGGCCGCGTTGGTGTAGGCGAGGACGTACTCCCTGAAGTCCTTCTCCTCGGTGAGCACGTGGTTGATGATCGCGCCGAGGAAGGCGATGTCACTGCCCGCGCGGATCGGTACGTGCAGATCGGCCAGGGCACTCGTACGGGTGAAGCGGGGGTCCACATGGATGATCCGGGCGCCGCGCGCCTTCGCCTCCATCACCCACTGGAACCCGACCGGGTGCGCCTCGGCGTAGTTGGAGCCCTGGATGACGATGCAGTCCGCGTGCTGGAGGTCCTGCATGAAAGTGGTGGCGCCGCCGCGTCCGAACGAGGTACCGAGCCCGGCCACGGTGGAGCTGTGGCAGACGCGGGCCTGGTTCTCGACCTGGACCACCCCGAGTCCGGTCAGCAGCTTCTTGATGAGGTAGTTCTCCTCGTTGTCGAGGGTGGCCCCGCCCAGGCTGGCGATGCCCATCGTGCGGGCGGTGCGCAGGCCCTCGTGCTCCCACTCCCAGGTGCGGCGCCGGGTCTCGACGACGCGGTCGGCGACCATGTCCATGGCCGTCTCCAGGTCGAGCGGCTGCCAGTCCCTGCCGTGCGGCGGCCGGTACAGCACCTGGTGCCGGCGGGCGGACCCGGTGGTGAGCTGGAGGGTCGCCGAGCCCTTGGGGCAGAGCCGTCCCCGGCTGACGGGGGAATCGGGGTCCCCCTCGATCTGGACGACCCGCTCGTCCTTGACGTACACCTGCTGGCCGCAGCCGACGGCGCAGTAGGGGCAGACGGACTGCACGACACGGTCGGCGGAGGCCGTGCGGGGTGTCAGCTCTCCGGTACGGGACGACATCGCGGCGCGGCCCCGCCCCAGGGGGTCCGATCCGGTGAGCTGGCGGTAGGCCGGCCAGTCACGGATCAATCTGCGGAAACCCATCGCTTCCTCCAGCGCGTGTGCGGTCCCTGGCTCCGGGAGAGGACCTGTCCCAGCGTCACCCGGCGCGTCCCGCCCTGCGACCCGGGAGCGGCGGGACTCGTAGGACCATCGGGGCACAGTTTCGGTCTGGGGCGCTCCTGGGAGGGAAGGGACTGTGCGTGCCTGATGTCCGAAACACCGTGAGGGCGCCGGTCGCCGAACTGGTGAAGCGGCGGCGCGAGCCGGCCGTGGTCCAGACCCTGCGCTCGACCGTCGCCGCCACGATCTCCTACGTCGTCGCCCTGCGCCTGAGCAGCGAGGCGGCGCCGCTGACCGCGCCGCTGACCGCCCTGCTCGTCGTGCAGGTCACCTTGTTCTCCACCCTCACGACCGGTGTCCGCAGAGTGAACGCCGTGGTGGCCGGGGTGCTGGTCGCCATCGGGTTCAGCGCCCTGGTCGGGCTGACGTGGTGGAGTCTCGGCCTGATCATCCTGGCCTCGCTGGGGGTCGGCCGGGTCGTCAGGGCGGGCGAGTTCGTGCCGGAGGTCGCGATCAGCGCGATGCTGGTCCTCGGGGTGACCCAGGTGGCGTCCACCGCCTGGGACCGGGTGCTGGAGACGCTGATCGGCGCCGTGGTGGGGCTGCTGTTCAACGTGCTGTTCGTCCCGCCGGTGTGGGTCGCCAACGCGGGCGAGTCCATCGAGGGCCTGGCCCGCAGGCTGCGCCAGCTGATGCTGGCCGTCGGGGAGGGCCTGACGGCGCCGACCCCGGTGGCGCGGGCCGCGGCGCGGCTGCACGAGGCGCGGCGCCTCGACCACGACATCAGCGAGGTGGACGCGGCGCTGCGCCAGGCGGAGGACAGTTTGCGGCTCAACCCGCGGGTCAAGGAGGGGCTGCTCAACCGGGTCGTGCTCCGTACGGGGCTCGACACGCTGGAGATCTGCACGGTGGTCCTGCGGGTGCTGGCCAGGACGATGACCGATCTGGCCAAGAACCGTACGGAGGAGCCCCTGTTCGCTCCCGACGTGGGGTCGGAGCTCCAGGAACTGCTCGGCCATGTCGCGGACGCCGTGGTCAGTTTCGCCGTGCTGGTCACCACGCAGGTGAGCAGGAGCGCCGAGATGGCGGAGAACCGGCTGGCGGAGGATCTCGCGGCGGCGGCCCTGAGCCGGGAGCAGGTGGCGCAGCTCCTGCTGACGGGCGTTCAGCGGCATCCGCGGCAATGGCAGCTCCACGGTGCCCTCCTGACCGAGATTGATCGCATCCTGGACGAACTGGACATACAGAACCGGTCGCAGCGGCTGATGGAGGAGCTGGACCGGGCCTCGCGGGAGCAGCGGGAGCGCCATCCGCGACTCGCCGCGGCCCGCCAGTGGGTCAGGGACAACACGCCGCGACGGCGGCGCACAAATCGTCCCTAATCACGCCAACGCGAAACCGGCGCACCTTTGTTGACGAAATCTTTACTTAAACTCCCAAGGATCAGCGTTATTTGAGGGAAGGAAAGCGGTCCGCCCGACCCGTGGATCCCGGTGCTCATGGGCTCCATCAGGGGTAACGGCGCGAATATGCCAGCCGCGCGCGCCGGGACGCCGGTTTGTCCGCCTGTCCGGGCCGCGGTCGGGTCCGGCGTCTTTATGGGGCCCCTACACCGTTCTACCTCCCGCACGAGGCGCGCGGAGGCGGAGAGTTGGGTGGGGCGGTTGAGAACCTCCGGGTTGATGGCGGTACTGTGCGCGCGCGCCGTCAATATGGACGGCGCGGTTATCGCGGAGGATTCTGTGACTGTATTCAACAGATCGTTGAGGCGCCCCGGCGCACTCATAGCGGTCGCGGCAGCGGGTGTGCTGGGAGTCGGTCTCTCGGCCGGCACGGCGTCCGCGCACACGCCGAACTGGACCGTCAGCTGCTCGTCGGTCACCGTGGACCTGAAGGCCTACGGCCACGGCGACAACCCCGTCAACTCGGTGTCCCTCACCGCGGACGGCGCGTCGCTCATCAACGAGAAGTTCGGCGACAAGTTCAACAAGACCCTGGAGATCGCCAAGCACTCCAAGCCTGTTGAGCTGCACCTCGTGGTGACCGCCGCCGACGGTGGTCAGTACAACGTCGACCAGAAGAAGACCTCCGAGGTCTGCCCCGGCGACGAGGAGCCCACCCCCTCGCCGTCGACTTCGGCCCCGAGCACGCCGCCGGCGACGGAGACGCCCTCGGCGACTCCGAGCACCACGGCGCCCGGCACGTCGACCCCGACCCCGACCGAGGAGCCCACCAGCTCTTCGCCGGCGACGGTTCCCTCGTCGCAGCCGAGCCCGGCCGGTGACAACCTCGCCGAGACCGGTTCCTCCAGCTCCACGCCCATCATCGCGGGCGCGGCCGCTGTTGTCCTGGTCGCCGGTGCCGGCATCATGTGGGCCGCGCGCAAGCGTCGTACCGCTCAGGGCTGATCCATCGCTCCACCGCACCACCATGCGGCCATCCCCGGATCAGCCATGACCCGGCCCGCTCCGCCCCTGTCGCCGTGCCGGACACGGTCCAGAACTTCCACCGCCACCATCTGGCGGCCTGGACGGTGACCATCCCGGCCATGAGGCATGGAGCCCACGAAAGCGCCCTCTTCGGGCGTGTCGTCCGGGCCCCGTACGGCAGAGGCCGCGCGTGTCGTCCCGCCGACCGGCGGTGACGGCAGGGTCCGGTCAGGGCCGCAACGTGAGACCCCGCAGCGTCCTCCGCTCGCGGGGTCTCATCGTGTCCGGACCCGGACGCGCCCCGGGGCGCGTCCGGGACGTGGCGTCAGGCCTCCCGCTCGGACCCGTGCCGGTGGCTCGCCCAGAACGGCAGCACGAACCAGCACAGCAGGTACCAGGCGACGATACCCGCGACGATCCACGGGACGACGTGGTTGTGCGTCGCGACCCGCAGGATCAGCAGCAGCGCCGACACCAGCGTGGCGAGCAGCAGGCACAGCCCGGTGACGGTCAGTCTGGACGCCCATGTCACCGCGCGGGGCTTCATGCGGCGGCCGGAGACGACCCGGTGGAAGGCGACCGGTCCTATCAGCGCGCCGGTGGCCGCCGCGCCCAGCACGACGGTGATCAGGTAGATGTTCTTGTCCGCTCCGGAGAGCGTGCCGAAGCGCGGGGTGAAGACCACGGTCAGCAGGAAGCCGAACATGATCTGCACACCGGTCTGCGCGACGCGCACCTCCTGGATCAGTTCGGACCACTGACGGTCCGCCCGCTCGTTCGCCGACTCCTCGCGCCCGTCCTCGTACACGTCCACGTCGGCCTCCGTCGCCGCCTTCTCTTCCGCTGTCGAAGTCATGCCGCCCTCCCCTGTCCCGTACGTCCTGTGGTGCGTGTTCGGCTACCCCCTGCCCGCGCGGGCAGACCCGTGCGAGATGCACGTCGTGGGGCCGGCGCGGAGAATGGGCGGCAGGCGGACCGACCCAGTGGGGGCGCGCATGGATCCGGTGGAGGCTCTCGACAGGATCGCCTTCCTGCTGGAGCGGTCGCGGGCGGAGACGTACCGCGTCAAGGCGTTCCGTACGGCGTCCGCCGCCGTGGCGGCCATGGCACCCGAAGAGATCGCCCGGCGGGCCGGGGCCGGCACGCTGACCCGGGTGCCGGGCATCGGGCCGAAGACAGCCCAGGTCGTCGGGGCGGCGGTGGACGGGGCCGTACCGGACTACCTGCGCGATCTGGAGGAGCGGGCGGCGGGGCCGCTGACGGAGCACGGCCACGAGTTGCGGGCCGCGCTGCGCGGCGACTGCCACCTGCACTCCGACTGGTCGGACGGCGGCAGCCCGATCGAGCTGATGGGGCGGACGGCGGCGGCGCTCGGGCACGAGTGGGCCCGTCCTCACGGACCACTCGCCCCGGCTGACCGTCGCGCGGGGGCTGTCACCGGAACGGCTGCGGGAGCAGCTCGACGTGATCGCCGAACTCAATGCGGGATGGGCGCCGTTCCGGCTGCTCACCGGCATCGAGTGCGACATCCTGCCCGACGGCTCGCTGGACCAGGAGCCGGAACTGCTCGAACGGCTGGATCTGGTGGTGGCGTCCGTCCACTCGAAGCTGCGGATGGAGTCGGCGCCGATGACCCGGCGCATGGTCGCGGCGGTCCGCAACCCGCTGACGGACGTCCTCGGGCACTGCACCGGGCGGCTGTTGACGGGCCGCGAGCGGCGCGGGGGCCGTGGGGGCGGGGACGGCGGTACGGGCGGGAGCCGGCCGGAGTCGGCGTTCGACGCGGCGGCCGTGTTCGCCGCGTGCGCCGAGTCGGGCACGGCGGTGGAGATCAACAGCAGGCCGGAGCGGCTCGATCCGCCCCGGCGGCTGCTGCGCGAGGCGGTCGCGGCCGGGGTCTTCTTCGCCGTCGACACGGACGCCCACGCGCCGGGGCAGCTCGACTGGCAACTCCTGGGCTGTGCGCGGGCGGAGGAGTGCGGTGTGCCGGCCGGCCGGGTCGTCAACACCTGGACGGCCGAGGAGTTGCTGGAGTGGACCCGCACCCGCGAGGCGCCCCCGCAGGGCGGCTGAGCCGGGCCGTGCGACATCACCCGTCAAGGGGTGGCGTCTCGCTGACGGACCGTCAGTTCTTCTCCAGGTCCGCGAAGACACCCGTGTCGAGGTTGGCCAGTACGTCCAGCGGGTTGACGAAGACCGCCTCCGCCCCGCCCGCCTGGAGCGCGGCGCGGGGCACCCCGCCCGTCAGTACGGCGAGCGGTCGCACGCCCGCCTTGGACGCCGCCTCCATGTCCCACACGGTGTCCCCCAGGAACACCGCGCGGTCCGCCGGCACCCCGGCCAGGTCCAGCGCCCTGCGCACCGGGTCGGGACCGGGTTTGCCGACGGCCACGTCGTCCGCGCCCGCCACCCCCGCGATGACGTCGTCGGCGCCGATCGCGCGCCGCAGGGCGGCCAGCTCCGAGCCGCCCGCGGAGGTGGCGAGCACGAGGGTCCACCCCCGGTCGGCCAGTGACCTGAGCAGATCCCGCGCCCCGTCGAACACGGGGAGCCGGTCGTGGAACGTGGCGTACAGCGCCGCGTGCGCCGCCTTGATCCCCGCGTCCTGGTCCACGTCCCGCTCGTCACCGAGCAGGTGCGCGACCAGATCACCGGAACCGAGGCCGATCGCGCGGTGGATCGCGGCCATCCGCACCGTCTGCCCGGCCTGGCGGAACGCCTCCCACCAGGCGGTCACATGGAGGTAATTGGTGTCGACGAGGGTCCCGTCGACATCGAACAGTGCCGCACGCGTCGCCATAGGTGTCCCGCTCCCGTCCAGTTCGGCCCCGCGGTTTCGAGCCATGTCCCGATCATGCCTCCGATACCGCGGAACATCGGGGAGGCGGGCCGCTCCTCAGGCGGGTGCGTACACGAGGTGCAGGACACCCGTGGCGAACGTACGGGACGAGACGAGCCGGAGCGGGAGCGGTCCGGTACCGGGCTCGAAGAGCCGCTTGCCGTGACCGACGATCAGCGGGTCGACCAGCAGCTCGATCTCGTCCACCAGGCCCTCGCCGAGGAGCCATCGGACGAGCGTGGCGCTGCCCATGACCGTGATGTCACCGCCGTCCTGCTCCTTGAGCGCGGCGATCTCCTTGGCCACGTTCCCGGCGATGATCGTGGAGTTGTTCCACGCGGCCTTCTCCAGCGTGGTCGAGACGACGTACTTCGCGACGCCGTTCATGTGGGCGGCGCCCGGCTCGTCCGGCATGGCGGGCCACGCCTCGGCGAAGCCCTCGTAGGTCGTACGGCCGAGGAGCAGCGCGTCCGACGACGCCATCCGCGCGTCGACCGCGGCGGCCATGTCGTCGTCGAAGTACGGGCCGTGCCACTCGTGGGGCGACTCCATGACGCCGTCCGCGGTCAGGAACTCGGAGACGATCAGCTTTCTCATGACAACTCCTCGATGGGGAGGGGGAACCGCCGCCGGGGGCACGGCCTAGAGGGCGGGGTGGAGCGCGACCACGATCCGGTGGTCGGGGCCGCCCTCGCCATCTTCGTCGTGATACGTGGCGATCAGGGCGCTGACACCCCGCGTCAGCCCCTCGACGAACGCGGCCCGGTCGGCGGGCAGCCCGGCTCCTTCCGCCCGGAGAAGGGCGGGCGTCAGCTCTTTCCCGGCGCCGGCGGCAGCCGCAGGTGTGCCAGGTCGTCGGGTACGGGACTGTCGGGGCGGAACAGCGGCGGGGCCTGGCCGTCCACCGCGGCGGCGGGCGCGTCGGTGAGCCGGAAGCGGTCGCGCAGGCGCCCGTAGAAGTCGGTGGGGCCGAGCCGGACCAGACGCAGGCGGTACTCGGCGCCGTACACCCCCACCCAGTCCCCCGGCTCCAGCACACCCCGCAGCTGGCCGTCGATGCTGAGCGCCGCCTCCCCGGAGTGCGGCAGGACGCGCAGGGCGACCGGCTCGTCCGGCGCGGCCACCACCGTGCGGCCGAAGGTCATGTGCGGGGCCACCGGGGTGAAGACGACGGCGTCCATGTGCGGGGACAGGACCGGGCCGCCCGCCGCGAAGCTGTACGCGGTCGAGCCGGTGGGCGTGGCCACGATGACGGCGTCCGCCGAGTACGACGCGAGGAGCCGGCCCGCGATGTAGACACCCAGGCTGACCTGGCGGTCCCTGGCGAGCTTCTCCAGCACGACGTCGTTGATCGCCACGACGTCCAGCGCCATGCCCCAGCCTTCGTCCTCGGTGGTGTCGACGCGGACGTCCGGCGGCGGCAGCGTGGGGCGGCGCCCGTACCGCAGCAGCGCCTCCATGGCGGAGGGGATCTCCAGGGCGCGCGAGGCGCGCATGGTGAGCGTCATCCGCTCCTCGTAGGTGGCGCGCCCGTCGTGCACCGCGTCGAGGGCCTGCCTGACCTCGTCGGCCGGGACCTCGGTGAGGAAGCCGACGCGCCCCAGGTCGACCCCGAGGACGGCCGCGTCGCTCTTGGCCGCGATGCGGGCGCCGCGCAGGAACGTACCGTCGCCGCCGAGCGTGACCACCAGGTCGGGGTGACCGGCGGCGGAGGCCTCCTCCAGCACGCCGTGGCGGGGTTCGTCCGACTTCCAGACGTCGATCTCCTTGCAGGGGATGCCGTGGGCGTCGCACCAGGCGTGCACGGTGTCCGCCGCCTCGACGGCCGTCTCCCGGCCCTGGTGGACGACGAGACCGACACGATTCACAGACATGCTCGCGCTCTCCGTACGTTCGGTTCCCGGTTCCGGACTGCTCAGCGGATCGCTCAGCAGTCCAGGATCTCCGAATTGCGCGGATCCGGCGCGCCGGACCACCCATTCACCCGAATGGCGGATACGGCCTTCACATGCGCCTTACGCGGGGAACAGCGGGCGAGCGGCCCCCGGGGGCCGCCCCGGGCCGTTGCGCCGTCCGCCCCCGGTTGCCCCGGATGGCGGACGGGGGCGCGATGGAGAGGTACGCGCGACTGCCCCGGAGGGGCCCGGCCCCACGGACGCGCATTTCCCCGAGCGAGGAGTGATCGCTGATGTCAGCCGACGGCGTGTTCAACAGCCCCAGTGAGCTGAGCGGCCTGACCGTGTACGGCAACGAGGGCGACAAGATCGGCAATGTGGGCCAGGTCTATGTCGACGACGTCACGGGCCGGCCCGAGTGGGTGACGGTGAAGACCGGCATGTTCGGGATGAAGGAGAGCCTGATCCCGCTGTCCGGTGCCCGCCGGATGGGCGAGGACCTTCATGTCCCGCACACCAAGGAAACGGTCAAGGACGCCCCGCGCCTCGACGCGGACGAGCATCTGGATCCCGGGCAGGAACGGGCGCTCTACGAGCACTACGGGCTGTCCGGCGCCGGAATGGGCACGGGGGACGCGGCGGACACGGGCGCCCGGACCGGCACGGGCACGGGGGAAACCAACACCGACGCCGACACCGACATGACCGCCACGACCGGCACGGCGGCCGGCACGGGGACGCTCGCCGGGGCGGCGGCGGCCGACGCCGGCGGGAGCCACCAGTCGTTCGACAAGGACAAGGCGCCCGCCGCCTCCGCCACCTCCGCCGATCTCCACAACCCGGAGCTCATCCGCTCGGAGGAGGAGCTGCACGTCGGCACCGTGGAGCGCGAGGTGGGCACGGCGCGCCTGCGCAAGGTCGTGGTGACCGAGAACGTCACCACCTCCGTACCGATCAGCCACGAGGAGGTGCGGGTCATCCACGAGCCCATCGACCCCACCTCGGAGGGCGCCGCCCGCCCCAACATCGGTGAGGCGGAGACGCGGGTGACGCTGCACGCCGAGCAGCCGGTCATACGGAAGGAGACCGTCGCGGTCGAGCGGGTGCGCCTGGAGACCGAGAAGGTCACGGAGGAGCGCGAGGTGTCCTCCGACGTCCGCAAGGAGCAGATCGAGTACGACTCCGGCCGGGACGACAAGGGGATGGACGGCCGGCGGGACCGCAAGGGCATGGGCGACGACCCGATGCGCTGACCCGGCCGGGACAGACAGCTCTCCCGCCCCTCCCGCCTCCCTCCGCCGGCCGCGGCTCCGTGACCGGCGGAGGGAGGCGGCGCGGCGTCCGTATCGGACCGTGCCGGGAGGCGGGGGAAAGTCATCGGGAGTGGGCGGCCCGAGGCGGGATAGATAACGAGTATGACCACTTACGTAGTGACGATCCCGGGGACGCTCCACGAGGAGCTGACCGACGACGCCAAGGCCGTCCTCCTCCGGGCCCTGCGGCCGGCGGATCCGCAGGGAACGGACTTCGGCGCGGCCGAGGATCTCGACCTGCTCTCGGTCGACACCGAGGAGTCGCGTTTCACCCTCCGCCTGGAGGTCACGGCCGACGACTCGAACGGCGCGGAGGAGGAAGCCCGGCGCATCGCGACCGGCGCGCTGGAGAAGGCGGGTTTCACCCTGGCGAGCGCGCCGCTGGGCCAGCCCTTCATCACGGGCATCGACCGGGAGTGACCCCCTGGAGGCGCACCGCCCTCCGCGTCGACGCCGGCTAGGGGCGTGATCGCGGGCCGGTGGCCCAGCGTGGACCGGCTGTCCCGTACCCCTGGGTCGTCCGGCCGGACGGTGTGCCGGGCCGGTGGCGCGGAATCGATTCGCCGCGGGCCCTGGCGGCCGCCTCCGGGTGCTGTACGAAACCGGGGCGCCGCTCCGTCGCGTCGTACGTGCGGTGGAAGACCGGCGTGGTCGCGCCGGACATCGGCGGCACGATCCAGGCCCAGTCGGCGTGCACCTCACGGCCCTTGCGGGCCTCGTTCTCCATGTGCCGCAGGAAGCGGGCGGACTCGGTGTGGTGGTCGGCCATGGTGACGCCGGCCCGGTCGAAGGAGTGCAGGACGGCGAGGTTCAGTTCCACCAGGGCGCGGTCCTTCCAGAGCGAGCGGTCGGAAGTCGTGTCGAGGCCCAGCCGTTCCGCGATCCTGGGCAGCAGGTCGTAGCGGTCGGTGTCGGCGAGGTTGCGGGCGCCGATCTCGGTGCCCATGTACCAGCCGTTGAACGGGGCGGCCGGGTAGCAGATGCCGCCGATCTCCAGGCACATCGAGGAGATCGCGGGCACCGCGTGCCAGCGCAGCCCCCATTCCTCGCCCCAGAGGCCGCCGGGGTGCGTGAGGGGCACTTCGAGGACGGCGTCGCGGGGCAGCTCGAAGGCCCGCGGCTTGTCGTCCACGCCCTCCACGATCAGCGGCAGTACGTCGAACGCGCTCCGGGCGCCGCCGGGCGCGCCGAGCCGCCGGGCGAGCCGGGTGATGCCGGTGTTACGGGGGTCGCCGAGCACACGCCCGTCGTCGGCGCGGTGGCCGGCGTACCGGACGAGCTGCTCGTTCCAGATGCGCGGTCCCGGCCGGCCCGGGGCGTCCGGGGCGAACACCGAGATCAGGGGCCGGATGTGGCCGCCGTTGGTGGCGATCCGCAGGTGGTCGGCGCAGGCGTCGGCGATCGGCTCGGCGTCGGTGAGGTGGCGCAGGTCGCGGACGCGCAGGGAGCGCCAGTAGAGGCGGCCGATGCAGCGGTTGCTGTTGCGCCAGGCCACGCGGGCGCCGAAGGTCAGTTCGGCGGGGGTGTGGCGGTACGTCCCGGTGCGGTGGATCTCCTGCCGGACGGCGGCCAGCCGGTCGCCGAGGCCGCCCAGGGCCGGTTCCTCGTCGTGGTGCTGCCGGATGAAGGCGTCGGCCTCCCGCCAGAGCGCCGCTTCCCTGGCCGAGGCGCGGGAGACGCCTTCACGTACGGACTCGGGCGCGGGGCGCTTCCCGGGCGGGTTCACAGGCTGGTTCGCGGATGGCCGCTCGGGCTGCTTCGGGGGCCGGCTCGGGGGCTGCTTCGGCGGCACCGACCTGCTGAGGAATCTCCGTATCACACGCACACCCCGGATCGACGACGGACCGTAGCCGCCGATGATGCCCGCCGCGGTGTCCCGGCCGGAACCCACGCCCAGGGATTGGCGGAGGGTGAGGGCGGGAGGGCGAGCGGCCGGCGCGGGGGGCCGCGAGGGGGTGGGGTATCGTGGACGACTGCGAAGGGGAGTAGCCCCGAGAACCTGTCGTCGACACACTGGAACCTCCGGGTTCCCGGTGGCAGGGCCCGCGGATCACGCGGGCGGGCGAGACCTTCGGTCAGGCACAGACGTATCCACGGACCTCGTGGGTGCACCGTCGTGCCGGGCCGAGTGGTCCTCCGGTTGCCTCGGGCAGGTCGCGAAGATCCGGGTCCGGCCCCCAGAGAAAGCCACCCGGCATGCATCTCGACCCCCTGGCGATCCTCACCGCCTTCGGGCTGATCTTCCTCGCGGAGCTCCCCGACAAGACCATGTTCGCGTCCCTGGCCATGGGCACGCGCATGCGTCCGCTCTACGTCTGGTTCGGCACGTCGAGCGCCTTCGTCGTGCATGTCGCCATCGCCGTCGGGGCCGGAAGCCTCATCGGGATGCTGCCCGACTGGATCGTCAAGCTGGTGTCCGCGGTGCTCTTCGCGTTCGGCGCGTTCGTGTTGCTGCGGAGCGGGGGCGGCGACGACGAGGACGACGCGGACACGAAGACCGTCACCGGCTTCTGGCCCGTCTACACCACCGCGTTCATGGCCGTGTTCATCAGCGAGTTCGGCGACCTCACCCAGATCACCACCGCCAACCTCGCCGCCACCAACGGCACCTGGTCCACCGCCATCGGCGCCGCCGTCGCGCTGATGTCCGTCTCCGCCCTCGCCCTGCTCGCGGGCCGGTTCATCGCGAAGCGGGTGCCGCTCAGGACGGTGCAGCGGATCGGCGGGCTGTGCATGCTGGGGCTGGCGCTCTGGTCGGTGATCGAGATCTTCGTGGGCTGACGCCCGTTCGCGGATCACGCCGATCGCGGGAGGGGCCGGGGATCAACTACCCGGCCCCTCCCGCGTGTCAGGCGCGGCGCGGCCCGAGGACGCAGAACTCGTTGCCCTCCGGGTCCGCCAGTACGACCCAGGGCTCCTCCCCCGTCTGGCCCACGTCCGCGCGGGTCGCCCCGAGGGCCAGCAGGCGGGCGACCTCGGCGTCCCGGTCGACCGGGCGGAAGTCGAGGTGCAGCCGGTTCTTGGCGGTCTTCGCCTCCGTGACCGGGGTGAACAGCAGGCCGGGCAGCCGGTCGGGAGCGGCGCGGATCTCGTACTCCTCGGGCGCGTCCGCCACCACGACCCAGCCGAGCGCCTCGGCCCACCAGTGGCCGAGGGTGACCGGGTCCGCCGCGTCCACCACGAGCTGTTCCCATTCCAGAACCATGCGCGGGAGCCTACCCGCGCCGTGCGGGCCATGAGGCGTGGTTGCCCGGTGGGGCTCCTGCGTCAACAATGCTCATGACAATCGCATACCTCGGTCACAGAGGGGACCCCCCACCATGAGAAAGCCTCTCCTCGGCGCGCTTCTCGCCGTCCTGCTCCTCGGAGCGGGAGCGGCGCCCGCGACGGCCACCGGCCTGGACGCGGCCGCGCCGGCGAAGACCGCCTCCACCGCCCCGGCGGGCACCACCGCCGTTGGCGGGACGGCCGCGGCCGTCAAGGCCGTGAGCTACGCCGGGACCGTCGCGCTCAGCAACTGCTCGGGATCCGTGGTCCGTACGCCCGGATCGCAGCCCAACGACTTCGCGCTGGTCCTGTCGAACGGCCACTGCCTGGAGAGCGGCTTCCCGGCCGCCGGCCAGGTCATCGTCAACCAGCCGTCGAGCCGCACCTTCACCCTCCTGAACGCCGCCGGCACCGGCGTGGCGACCCTGCGGGCCAGCCGGATCGCGTACGCGACGATGACCGACACCGACGTGTCGCTGTACCAACTCACCAGCACCTACGCGCAGATACAGAGCCGGTACGCGATCACCGCGCTGGACCTGAACACCACGCGCCCGGTGCAGGGCACCGCCATCAAGGTCGTCTCGGGCTACTGGAAGCGCATCTACACCTGCAACGTGGACGGGTTCGCCTATCAGCTCAAGGAGGGGCAGTGGACCTGGAAGGACTCGGTCCGCTACACCTCCGCCTGCAACACGATCGGTGGTACGTCGGGCTCGCCCGTCATCGACACCGCCACCGGCAAGGTGGTGGCCGTCAACAACACCGGTAACGAGAGCGGGGGGCGCTGCACGGACAACAACCCGTGCGAGGTGGACCAGAGCGGCAACGTCACCGTGCGCCAGGGCATCAACTACGCCCAGGAGACCTACCAGATCGTGCCGTGCGTCGGCACGGGCACCAAGATCGACCTGAGCCTCGCGGGCTGCGCCCTGCCCAAGCCGTAGTCGGACCAGGGGCGGTGGTCCGCGCGGCCCGCGGCAGCCGTGCTGCCACCGCCCGCCGCGTGGTCACGCCCGGTCCAGCAGCTCCGCCATCACGGCGAGCGGCAGGGACGGGTTGGCCGCCGCCGCCTCCACCGTCCGCGGATCGTCGTCCGTCAGCAGTTCCACGACAACCGGGGGCGCAAGCGCGGGCCGGCCGGCCGCCAGGGGCCTCGCCTGCCGGTCTGCCAGGCAGGCGAGCAGGGCCGGGGCCGTCGCACGAGCGTGCCGTGCCACCGCGCGGAACGCCTTCTGTACGGGCGGCCGGTGGCCGGTCAGTTCCTCCAGCAGCGCGGGGGTCGCGTCCGGGTTGGTCGCCACCGCGGCGACCACCTGGGCCCCGTGCCGGCCGACCGTCGCGCGCAACGCCGCCTCGGAGAGCCCGGGGTGCGGGGCGACGGACTTGGCCACCTTCGCGTCGGGGTCGGCGGCCAGCGTGTCGCGTATCCCGGCGGGCAGGTCGCGGCGGCGCGCCAGGAGCATCCGTACCTCCGGGTCCGGCGACGCCGCCAACTCCTCGACCTCCTGCGGGGAAGCGGCGGAGATCTGCGGCAGGAGGGTCGCGCCGAGCCTCGTCGTGGCAGCTAGGCGGCGGAGTACGTCGAGCGGCACGTCCGGGTGGCGGGCCAGGGCGCGGCGTACGTCCTGGTCGGGGTCGTCCGCCATGGCCCGGATCAGTGGGCCGCCGATCGCGGGATTCTCCGCTAAGGCGGCCCGGACGACGCGAGCGGGATCCGCCGCGAGCCGCTCCGACACCTCCGGGGGGAGGTCCGGGCGGGCAGCGAGGTCCCACCGGAGCTGTATCGACGGGTGGGCGGCGAAACCGACGACGGCCTGAGTGGGCGTGGCCGGGTTCCGCAACGCCATCTGACGCATGAGGTGCGCGGTGGAGTCGTGGGACCCGTCGCAGGAGTCGCCCGGCCGCAGGTCGCAGTCGCGGCGCGGGCAGCGCGTGGGGTGGACGAACGGGGTCCGTTCGCGGTCGCAGACCAGGCACCACCGGGCCGGCGGCAGCCCCTCGCCGGTGATCAGCGCCGCCAACACGGCGGGCGGCGTGGCCTCGTTGGCCGCCACCGCCCGGCGGACCTCGGCGTGGGGGTGCCGGGCGAGGGCCGCCGCCGCGTCCGCCGTCGTCCACAGGGCCAGTTCCGCGACGACCCGTACGTCCGGGTCCGCGGCGAGTGTCTCCACCACGTCGGAGGGGAGGCCGGCGCAGGCGGCCAGGCTCTCCCGGTAGGCGACGCGGGGATGGGTGGCGAGGAGGCGCGCCCACTCCGGTCTGCCCTCCCGCCGGTCGAGCAGGGCGAGAGCCGCGTCCGGGTGCGTTACGGGATCGACGTCGGTGGCGGTCAACCTGCCCTCGTAGGCGAGTCGTTGAGCGCTCTCCCCGTCCCGGGCGACCAGCGCGACCGCCTGCTCGTGACGGAGATCCGGGCGGCCGGCGAGCACGTGGGCCACATCGGCGTCCGCGACGGCGATCAGCCGGTCCACCAGGTCGGGCGGCAGGGCCTCGTTGGCGGCGAGCCCGCACAGAAGGTGGTTCACGGAGGGCATCCTGCCCGGTGCAGCGGGCGAAAGGCGCCCGGATTTCCGCCCGGACGGCGGGCCGAACCCCGGCGCAGGTGGGTCGGGTGGCGTGCCACACGCTGTACACACTCCCGCAACACCCCACGGGAACAGTGGGAGTCCGCCTCCGGTTCCCCCCAGTGGGGCTGTCCTACCGGCCCCCCTCGGAACAGAAAGGGCGACGCGGCGATGGCACTGGGTGCACGCACCCACCTCGCACACCGCCTTCCTGCGCCTGCACATCGACCTCCAGCGTGTCGCCGGCGCGATGTGTCGCCGCCGCCCGGTCGCCTAACGCGACTGTCTCCCCGCCCCGCCCCCGCACATGTCTCCTGGAAGCGGTGTACCTCCATGCCCGAGTCCGCCCCCCTTCATCTCGCGATAGCCCTCGAAGGAGCCGGCTGGCACCCGGCCGCCTGGCGCGCGCCGGACGCCCGCGCCGGTGAACTCTTCACCCCGGCCTACTGGTTGGACCTGGTCCAGGAGGCCGAGCGCGGCCTGGTGGACTTCGTGACCATCGAGGACTCCGTCGGGGTCCGGCCCGCGCGGTACGACGCGTCCGACCCGGAGGAGTCGCCCGGCCGGGTGCAGGGCCGCCTCGACGCGGTGCTCACGGCGGCCCGGGTCGCGCCCCTGACCCGCCACATCGGGTTGGTGCCCACGGTCACGGTCACGCACAGCGAGCCCTTCCACGCGTCGAAGGCCATCGCCACCCTCGACTACGTCAGCTCGGGCCGCGCGGGCCTGCGGGTCCAGCTCTCCGCCCGGCCCTACGAGGCCGCGCTCTTCGGGCGCCGTACGTTCACCCACCGCATTGAGGACCGCGACGACCCGGCGGTGGCCACGCTGGTCACGGACCTGTTCGACGAGGCGGCCGACTACGTGGAGGTGGTGCGCCGGCTCTGGGACAGCTGGGAGGACGACGCGGTGATCCGGGACGCGGCGACCGGCCGGTTCGTGGACCGCGACCGGCTGCACTACATCGACTTCTCCGGCAAGTGGTTCAGCGTCAAGGGGCCCTCCATCACCCCGCGCCCGCCGCAGGGCCAGCCGCTCGTCACCGCGCTCGCGCACGCCACCGTGCCGTACCGCTTCGCCGCGCGCTCCGCCGACGTCGTGTACGTGACGCCGTCCGACGCCGCGCAGGCGCGGGCCGTCGAGCGCGAGGTCCGCGCCGAACAGGCCGCCGCCGGGCGGGACCGGGAGCCGCTGCACGTCTTCGGGGACCTGGTGGTGTTCCTGGACGCGACGGAGGCCGAGGCCGTCGCCCGCAAGGAACGGCTGGACGAACTGGCCGGTGAGGCCTTCGTGTCAGACGCCCCGGTCTTCACCGGGACCCCGGCCGGGCTCGCCGACCGGCTCCTGGAGTGGCGGGCCGCCGGGCTCTCCGGCTTCCGGCTGCGGCCGGCCGCCGTACCGCACGACCTGCTGGCGCTCACCCGCGGACTCGTTCCCGAGTTGCAGGCGCGCGGGGCGTTCCGCCGGGAGTACGAGGCGGGCACCCTGCGCGGTCTGCTCGGGCTCGGCAGGCCCGCCAGCCGCTACGCCACCGCCTCCGGCTCCCCCGCCGATTCCCCCGCGACCGCGACCGCCCCCGCCACCGCCTGACCCGGCGCCGACCCCCGAGCAACGAGGACGTGAGATGAGCAAGCCCGACAAGCCCCTCAAGCAGATCCACCTCGCCGCGCACTTCCCCGGCGTCAACAACACCACGGTCTGGGCCGACCCCGAGGCGGGCAGCCAGATCGACTTCAGCTCCTTCGTGCACCTGGCGCGGACCGCGGAGCGCGCCAAGTTCGACTTCCTCTTCCTCGCGGAGGGGCTCCGGCTGCGGGAACAGAACGGCCTCATCTACGACTTGGACGTCGTCGGCCGCCCGGACACCTTCACCGTGCTGAGCGCGCTGGCCGCCGTGACCGAGCGGCTCGGACTGGCCGGCACGATCAACTCGACGTTCAACGAGCCCTACGAGGTGGCCCGGCAGTTCGCCAGCCTCGACCACCTCTCCGGCGGGCGCGCCGCCTGGAACGTCGTCACCTCGTGGGACGCGTTCACCGGCGAGAACTTCCGCCGCGGGGGCTTCCTGCCGCAGGACGCCCGGTACGCGCGCGCCCAGGAGTTCCTGGCGGCGGCGAAGGTCCTGTTCGGTTCCTGGCGCGGCGACGAGATCGTGGCCGACAAGGAGTCGGGCGTCTACCTCGGCGACCCGGAGGCCGGGCGGTTCGACCACCACAGCGAGCAGTTCGACATCACCGGCCGGTTCAACGTGCCGCGCAGTCCGCAGGGCCGCCCGGTGATCTTCCAGGCCGGGGACTCCGAGGCGGGGCGCGAGTTCGCGGCGGCCGGCGCCGACGCGATCTTCACCCGGCACGGCACGCTGGAGGCGGGCAAGGAGTTCTACGCGGACGTCAAGGGCAGACTGGCGCGCCACGGCCGGACCCACGACGAGCTGAAGATCCTGCCGGGCGTCACGTTCGTGCTCGGGGACACCCCGGAGGAGGCCGAGGAGAAGGCCGCGCTGATTCGCCGGCAGCAGGTCAGCGGACAGACCGCGATCAAGCTGCTGGAGCAGGTGTGGAACAGGGACCTGAGCGCGTACGACCCCGACGGGCCGCTGCCCGACGTCGACCCGGACCCGGGCGAGCACACGGTCGCGAAGGGGCGGGCGAGCGTTCGGCAGCACGGCGACCCGCTGGCGGTGGCGCGCCGGTACCGTGAGATCGCCGAGGCGAAGAAGCTGTCGATCCGCGACCTGATCATCGAGGTGTCCAGCCGGCAGTCCTTCATCGGCACCCCGGAGTCCGTGGCCACCGAGATCAACCACTTCGTGCAGTCCGACGGGAGCGACGGGTTCATCCTCGTACCGCACCTGACGCCGGGCGGGCTCGACGTCTTCGCGGACCAGGTCGTACCGCTGCTCCAGGAGTGGGGCGTCCACCGCACGGAGTACGAAGGCACCACGCTGCGCGAGCACTTGGGGCTGTCGGCCGACACCTTCTAGGGACGCGCGCCGGTCCGTTACGGGATCGGCGCCACGCCCGCCGACGCGATCGCGTGGCAGGCGCCGCGGCCCTCCGCCCGGGCGACGATCCGGCTCGACTCGACGCGGACGGCGGCCTCCGTCCCGTCGCTCACCACCGAGATGCCCGCCGCCGCGGCGACCGCGCCCGACGTGTCGACCACCACCTGGAGCCGGGGCCAGGCGGAGGGCGGGAAGGCGTGGCGCAGCGGCCCGCAGAGGTCGGCCACGGCGAGCCGGGCCAGGGGGGCCAGTTCGTCGGGGTCGCCGGTGACCAGGACGGCGGTGACCTCGGCCCCGGCGGGCGCGGCCCGAACCGCCTCCTCGACGGCTTCGAGCCGGTGCAGGCCGAGGATGGCCAGCACCCCGTCGCCCGCCAGCCGGGCGGGGGCGCGCCGCACGGCGTCGAGGCCGCCCGGCGGGGCCCACGGCCGGTCGGCCGGCAGCGCCGGGGTGAGGACGTGCGAGGGCGGCCACCAGCCGCCGAGTTCGAGCCCGGCGAGCTGCTCGCAGGCGCTGACGACGTTGAACGGTTCGATGAACCCCGGCGCAGCGGCCGCCAGTTGGCTCGCGCCGTGCAGGGCGGTGAGGACCGCCTCGGCGACCCGCACCCGGCTGCCGGGCGGCGCGCCGGGCGGGCCGAGCCGCTCCAGGGCGAGGCCGAGCAGGATCGCGTCCAGCTTCATGAGCTGCGCGAAGGGCCGCCGGATCCACTCCTCGGCGAGCACCTCGGGCAGGACGTCCATGCCGAGCCGGGCCGGGCCGTGCTCCTCGTCCGTGTCGGCGAGCGGCAGCCGGGTGAGCCAGGCGCGGGCGAAGGCGCCCAGCGCCTCACGGGCGGTCGGCGACGGTCCCGTACCCTGGACCGCCCCGGCTCCCCCGTCCGGGGCGGGTGGTTCGGGGGCGTGCTCGGCGAGGTCGGCCAACACCTCGAAGTAGAGGGCCCGTTTGCCGGGGAAGTTGGAGTAGACGGCGCCGCGGGTCAGGCCGGCGCGCTCGGCGATCCCGTCCACCTTGGCGTCCCGGAAGCCGCGTTCGGCGAATTCGTCCCCGGCGGCGGCGAGTACTCTGGCGCGATTGCGCTCCCGCAGTTCCACCCTGCTGAGCCGACTCATCGCTCTCTCTCATTCCGGCCGTGGCGGCGCGGCCCGTCCCGGCCGAACCGGTGCGATCGGCACGGCGTTGCCGTCCGTTCGGCATCAAGATACCGTGGCCATTCAGATGGTGACGTCATGTGATCTCACCATGTGAATGTCCGGTTACGCGCGTCCGGTTCCGTAGGTCCGGTGAGGAGACATTGAGCGGTGGCACCCATCGGGGACAGCGGCGACCTGCTGAAATGCACGTTCTGCGGGAAGAACCAGAAGCAGGTCAGGAAGCTGATCGCGGGGCCGAGCCCGCTGTGCATCTGCGACGAGTGCGTGGGGCTCTGCAACGAGCTCATCGAGGAGGAGCGCGACCAGGTCGCCGCGGCCGGCCCCTGGGAGTCGCCCAAGCCGCGCGAGATCCACGCCTTCCTGGAGGAGTACGTCATCGGGCAGGAGGGCGCCAAGAAGGCGCTCGCCGTCGCGGTCTACAACCACTACAAGCGCATCCGCCCGAGAGCCGGCGGGGAGGCCCGGGAGTCCGCCGGGGACGAGCCGGTCGAGCTGGGCAAGTCGAACATCCTGCTGATCGGCCCGACCGGCTGCGGCAAGACGTATCTCGTCCAGACCCTCGCGCGCATGCTGGACGTCCCGTTCGTGATCGCCGACGCGACGGCCCTCACGGAGGCCGGCTATGTCGGGGAGGACGTCGAGACGATCCTCCTCAAGCTGCTCCAGGCCGCCGACTTCGACGTGGAGAAGGCCCAGACGGGCATCGTCTACATCGACGAGATCGACAAGATCACCCGTAAGAGCGAGAACCCGTCGATCACCCGTGACGTGTCGGGAGAGGGCGTCCAGCAGGCCCTGTTGAAGATCCTGGAGGGGACTACGGCCAGCGTGCCGCCGCAGGGCGGGCGCAAGCAACCGGGCCAGGAGTTCATCCAGATCGACACGGGCAGCGTGCTGTTCATCGTGGGCGGCGCCTTCGCCGGCCTGGAGCGGATCATCGAGCAGCGGGCCGCGCACCGGGGCATCGGGTTCGGCGGCTCGGTCCGCACCCGGGAGGAGCGTGAGGGGGCGGACGCCTTCGCGGACGTCATGCCCGAGGACCTGCTGAAGTTCGGGCTCATCCCGGAGTTCGTCGGGCGGTTGCCGGTGGTGACGACGGTGCAGCCGCTGGACGAGGCCGCTCTGACGCGGATCCTGACCGAGCCGCGCAACGCGCTCGTCCGGCAGTACCAGAAGCTCTTCGCCCTGGACGGGGTGGAGTTGGAGTTCACGGAGGGGGCCGTCGCCGCGATCGCGGAGCAGGCGCTCCTGCGCCGTACGGGCGCCAGGGCCGCCCGCGCGATCCTCGAAGAGGTCCTGCTCAACGTGATGTACGAGGTGCCCAGCCGGGACGACGTGGCCCGGGTGGTCGTCAGCCGCGAGACCGTCCTCGGCAACGTGAATCCGACGCTGGTGCCGCGCGAGCGCCCGGACGGCGACCGCGGGCACCACGAGAGGTCCGCCTGACCGGTCGGGTCACGGCGCCCCGGCCGCGCTCCGGGTCGTGGTCCGGCTCAGGCCGTGAGCCGTACGTCCGCCTCGGCCGGGTCGAGTGCCTCGGCCAACTGCTCCTCCGCGACTCTGAGCGCGTCCTCGATCGTCCGGGTGCCGGTGGACACGCACAGGGTGTAGGTGACGTCCTCGAGCCGCCGCCGGGTCTCCAGGGTGTCCTGCCCTGTCCTGGCGACCTGGAGTTCCTCGTACCGCTCCACCAGGTTCCGGAGTATCGCGGGGTGAGCCATCAGCACGGTAACTCTCCACTTCGTCGGGCCTCGGCGGCAGTAGGGGTCCACCTGTGGGCTGTGAGGCGCCTGCCCGGGGCACGCCGTGCCATGCCTGCCCGGGGGCGACCGACTCTGTGAAACGAATCACGTGCGGCGCCCCGAACGGTCGGCCTGACGGACCGACAGGCGCCGTCCGCCAGGCGCCGTCCGGTTCAGGCCCGGCTCGCTCCCCCGCGGCGCCTGAACCACCACATGCCGCCGACCAGCGCCACCACGACCACCACGAAGCCGATGATCAGGGCGGGGTTCGCGCCGCCGGCGCTCTCCCCGGCCGCTCCGGTCCGCGACGACGCTCCGGGGATCTCACCGGGAGCGGCCGGCGCGGGTGCGGCGGCGGGGGCCGACGTGGCGGCCCCGGCGTCCGGGGCGGTCGCGGCCGGCTTCGCGCCGGGGGTGGCGGGCTCCAGCACCAGGACCGGCGCGGGTTTGCCGTGCGCGGCGTCGTGCTCCCCCGCGGGCGCGGCCGGCTCGACCCAGCGGTCGACGCGGCCGTCGGCGTACGTCTGGAGCGTCTTGAAGGACAGGGACTTGAGGTACGGGAGCTGCCGTACGGTCACCGCGTAGGCGGCGGGCTGGCCGAGCGCCATCGCGGGTCCCGAGACGGTGTAGCCCTCGGCGGTGGGCGTGAGCTTCCAGCCCTGCGGGCCCCCGGCGTAGGTGACGTCGGCCGGGACGATCCCGTCGGGCAGGATCACCTCCAGCGCGGTGATGCCCGCCGTGTCGGACTCGGTCGCGGCCGTGAACCGCAGGGTGACGTTCCGGTCGAGGGCCCGGGCGCCCGCCGCCTCGACCTCCACGTGCGCCGACGCGGGGGCCGCGAAGGCGATCGACACCGCGAGCGTGACGGCGGCGACCACGGCCGCCGCGTACGAACGGCTCCCGGTACGTGGCCGGTTGATGCGGAACACGGGCGACTCCCCTGGTGGTGTGCGGCGGTGGGGCGTGCGGACGCCCAACGTACCGGCGCACCCGATCACAGGGAATGCCGTGACCACGACGGAAGGCTCAGCGGCGCTCGCGCAGCCACGCCGAGAAGGCGGCGAGCGCCGGTTCCGGGTCGGCGCGGCCGACGCCGACCCGGAAGCGGTCCGTCGGCGTGGGCGTGAGCGCGGAGCGGTAGATGCTCGCGGGCAGCAGCAGGACTCCGGCCTCCTCGACGAGGCGGGCGCAGAACTCCTCGACGCCGTCCGCTCCCCGGTAGCGGGGGTACGCCACGCAACCGCCGTCGGGGGCCCGCCACTCGAAGAGGTCGGGGAACTCGGCGAAGAACGCGTCGAACAACGGCAGGTTGGCGTCGATGACCGCGCGGTTGCGCGCCAGGATGGGCGTGCTCGCCTTGATCGCGATCCGGGCGAGGATCTCGGCGGGGGCGGAGTTGCAGATGGTGGTGTAGTGCTTGGCCCGCTCCAGGCGGGAGCGCACCTCCCGGTCGCGGCAGGCGATCCAGCCGATCCGCAGGCCGGGCAGGCCGAGGGACTTCGAGGTGACGTTGAGGGACAGGGCGCGTTCCGAGAGGTCCGCCGCCTGCGGCAGCCTGCGGGTCCCGTCACGTTCCAGGCCCCGGTAGACCTCGTCGCTGAACAGGTGGATGCCCCGTTCGTCGCACAGTTCCGCGAGCCGGGCGAAGTCGGCGGCGTCGACGACCTTCCCCGTGGGGTTGTTGGGGAAGTTGACGGAGACCACCTTGGTCCGGGGGCGGATCGCGGCCACCACCCGGTCGAGGTCCAGGGCCCAGTCCCGCTCCGGGTCCAGGGCCACCCCGGTGACCTCGCACAGCGACAGGGGTACGGTCTCGGCGGCCTGGTAGTTCGGGGTGACGACCACGGCGTGGTCGCCCGGCCCGAGCAGCGCGTGCATGGCCAGGTAGAGGCCTTCCTCCGCGCCGGCGAAACAGATCACGTCGTCGGGGCCGGCCTGCGTGTAGGTGTCCGCGATCGCCCGGCGCAGGCCGGGATCGCCGAACGTCTCGGTGTAGCCGAGGGACAGCGTCTCCCAGGCGTGCCGGTCCTCGTCGTCCGCCAGCTCCAGCAGGTCGGCCATCCGCATCGTCTGCGCGTCGGAGGCGGTCAGGTGGTGGCGGGCGGTGAACTCCCAGCGGGAGAAGTACGTTTCGAGCCGGAAGTCGGGCAGGAAGTGGGGCAGGACGGCGGGCGGGCGGGTCATGGGCGGGTGGTCCTCTGCGCTCGGTGCTCGGCGAGCAGGGAGTAGACGGTCGAACGGGATGTCCTGAGGGTGTCGGCGACCACGGGGACGGCGCGGCGCACCGCGAAGATGCCGTCCGCGTCGAGCTCGCCGACCAGCGCGAGGCGGTCCTCGCGGGCGAGCCGCTCGACGGGGCGGCCCCGGGCGCGGACGAACGTACCGACGGTGTGCCGCAGGCGCTCGGTCCAGTCCTGCTCGAACAGCGGCTCGGGGCGCGGCGTCACGGCGGCGCCGAACCCGGCGAGGAGGGCGGCGGCGCCCTCCAGCGGTGTCCGGTCGAGGTTGACGCAGAGCACGGCGGACGGCTCGCCCTCCGGGTCCCGCAGGACGGCGCTGACGGAGGACAGGCGGCGGCCGTCGGCCAGCAGTTTCCCGTACGGTCCGAAGACATCGCGGGCGGCGGGGTCGAGCCGCTCCAGCTCCCCCAGGAGCGAGGGGCTGCCCGGTCCCCGGTCCGTCATCGGGTTCCAGACGCCCAGCACCACGTCCTCCGGGACGTCGTGCAGCACGACCTCGGCGTAGGGTCCGAGCAGCAGGGCCACCGCGTGGCACACGGGTGACCACATGCGTACCCGGGGGTCGGTCTCGTCCGCCGTCACATCCATGGGCCGGACTGTAATTCCAGGTCGGACAAAATGTCCAGGCGCCGGCCGTCTCAGAGCGGGATCTCGGCCCAGATCGTCTTGCCCGCCCGCGTGTAGCGCGTCCCCCAGCGCTCAGTCAGCTGGGCAATGATGAAGAGCCCCCGGCCGTTCTCCTCGTCGCTGCGGGCCCGGCGCAGGTGCGGGGAGACGCTGCTGCGGTCGGACACCTCGCAGATCACCCCGTCCTCCCGGATCAGGCGCAGCTGGATCGGGCCGCTCCCGTACCGGATGGCGTTGGTGACCAGTTCGCTGACGACCAGCTCGATCGTGAAGGCGGCGTCGGCCAGCCCCCAGGTCTCCAGCTGGCCCGTGGCGAACTCCCGGGCGCCGCCCACGGCGCGGGGATCGGCCGGCACGTCCCAGGTGGCGACCTGGCCGGCGCCCAGGGCGTGGGTACGGGCGAGGAGGAGCGCGATGTCGTCCGCCGGGCCGCCGTCCAGCATCGCCGCGAGCACGGCCTCGCAGGTGGCGTCGAGCGAGGCGCGCGGGGCCGCCAGGGCGGACCTGAGGGCGTCGCGGGGGTCGCGGCCGTCGTCGCGCCGGGGCGCCGACAGGAGGCCGTTCGTGAAGAGGGCGAGCAGGCTGCCCTCCGGGATCCGTACCTCGGTGGCCTCGAACGGCAGTCCCCCCACGCCCAGCGGCGGCCCCTCGGGGACGTCGACGAACGCGGCGCCGCCGTCGGGGAGCACCAGCACCGGCGCCGGGTGTCCGGCGCGGGCGAGGGTGCAGGTGAGGGCGACGGGGTCGTAGACCGCGTACAGGCACGTGGCGCCCGTCGCCCCGGCCGTGTCGCCCTCGTCGCCCTCGTCGGACTCGGCGCGCAGGGGGCCGAGGACGTCGTCCAGATGGGTGAGGAGTTCGTCGGGAGACAGGTCCATGTCGGCGAGGGTCCGTACCGCGGACCGCAGGCGGCCCATGGTGGCCGAGGCCTGGAGGCCGTGCCCGAGGACGTCCCCCACGACCAGCCCGACCCGCGAGCCGGAGAGCCGGATGACGTCGAACCAGTCGCCGCCCATCTCCGACACGGAGCCGGCGGGCAGGTAGCGGCTCGCGGTCTCGACGGCGGCCAGCTCGGGCAGCCGTTTCGGGAGCAGGCTCTGCTGGAGCTTGAGCGAGGTCCGGTGCTCGCGGCTGTAGCGGCGGGCGTTGTCGACACAGACCGCCGCCCTCGCCCCGATCTCCTCGGCCAGCAGCAGGTCGTCGTCGTCGAACGGCTCCGCCCGCGCGTCCCGTACGAACACGGCCAGGCCCAGGGTGACCCCCCGCGCCCGCAGCGGTACGGCGATGCCCGAGGCGGCGTGGTGCCGGTGGGCCCGCGCCGCGGGACCGGTCGCCGGGCCCGGCCAGCCGGCCGCCCCGCTCCCGCCGTCGATGCGGGCCCGGGTCGCCCGGCCGAGCGCGAGGGAGCGCCCGGGCACCGAGTCGGGCGGGTACGCGTGCAGCCCGCCGGGCTCCCCCGCCGTTTCCGGCCCCCGGCCCCCCGCCGCGCCGCGGGCCACTCTCCGCAGGGTGATCGGACCGGACGCGGGCAAGGGAGGGGGTTCGTCGCCGTGCAGGACGGTGTCGAAGAGGTCCACGACGGCGAGGTCGGCGAAGCGGGGGACGGCCACGTCGGCCAGTTCCTGCGCGGTACGGGCGGTGTCGAGCGTCGAGCCGACCCGTACGCCCGCGTCGGTGAGCAGCGTCAGCCGGTCCCGGGCGAACATGAGCCGGGTGATCCGCTCCTCCCGCTCCAGCCGGATCCGGCACACCACCACGCTGATCGCGGTCGCCGCGGTCACCAGGGTGATGGTCACGATCCGCTGCACGGCCGGCAGGTGCGCGGAGACGCCCCCGTACACGACGAGGATGCCGACCATGGTCGCGCCGCAGATGACGAGGGTCTGCCGGAACGACAGCAGCGCGCTCGCCACGAGCGGGGCGAGCACGGAGAACCCGCCCAGCCGGATCACACCGTCGTGCGAGGTCGGGACCTGGGCGAAGGACAGCAGCGCGACGAACACGAGCAGGACGACGAACACGCCCATCTTGCCGCGGCGAACAGAGGACACCCAGACCCACCTCCCGGGCGGGACACGTGGTGCCGTCATGCCCTTGATCAACGGTAACGCGTGCGGACAAACACGGCGATGCCACCGCAAGCCGGGACCGGCCGCGTCGCGGCCCGCCACCGGCGCAACGTCCCGGAAAACAACTCGCAACGAGCCTATTGACTGTTTGCTATAGCGCCCCCACTCTTGCCTTCATGAGCAAGGACACCCTCGGAACCGTGGAGACGACGTCCCTGGCCGACCAGGCCTACCGGCGTCTGCGTGACGGCATCCGGGAGGGCGCGCTGCGGCCCGGCGAGAAGATCACCGAACGCGATCTCGCCGCCCGCCTGGGGGTGAGCCCCACCCCCGTCCGCGAGGCCCTGCGCCAGCTCGTCCACGAACGGGTCGTCGAACGGGTCGGCCCCCGGGCGCTGCGGGTCGCCGAGCACTCCGCCGCCGCGCGCGCCGAGATCGTGGAGGCGGAGGTCAGGCTGTCCGCCCTCATGGCCCGCCTGGCCGCCCGCAACGCCACCGAGTCGCAGCTCGCCGGACTGACCGGGCTGCTGGACGGGACCGACGCGCTGGTCGACGACATCGAGCGGACCCTCGCCGAGCGGGGGCCCGACGCGGTGGCGGCCGAACTGCTCGTCACCGTCTTCCGCCGGCTGCGGCAGTTCCACCACCAGGTCGAGGCCGCCGCCGGGAACTCCGTACTGGAAGGCCTGCTGGCGCAGGCGCGCGCCTTCAGCGACGACGAGCGGCTCGACCTCACCGTCCGGCTCGCCCCCGACCGCGCCGAGGCGTTCCGCCGCAGGTACCGCGAGCACCGGGCGCTGCTCGACGCGCTCCTGGACCGGGACGAGGAGCGCGCCGAGCTGCTCGCCTCGCACCACCACGGGGAAGCGCTGCTCCAGCTGTCCGGCGGCTGATCCCCGCCTCTCTCGCCGCCGCTCGGGACGTGACGCCCGACGGACCTCACTTTTGCTATAGCATATGGCAAGGAGCCGCCATGATGCCCCACGACGCGCCGCCGCCCTCCCCCGGCGTGGTCGCTCCCCCGACCGCGAAGCCACCGTCCGCCGTCGAGCCGCCCCCGGCCGACGGGCCACCCACGGCGCCCGGCCGGATGCACGGCGGGACGGTCCTCTGGGTCACCCTCGCGGTGTTCGCCCAGGAGTCGGTGTGGAACTTCTACGACGCCCAGGTTCCCGCCCAACTGCGCCACTTCGTGACCTCCGCCGGCCTGGTGGGCCTGTTCATGGGCCTGGACAACGTCCTGGGCGTCTTCATCCAGCCCTGGATGGGCTACCTCTCCGACCGGCACGCGCGCGGGCGGCGCGGCCGGTGGCCGATCATCCTGGCCGGCGCGTCGCTGGCCGCCGTACCGTTCGCGCTCATCCCCCGGGCGGGCAGCCTGCCCGCGCTCCTCGCGTGCGTGGTCGGCTTCGCCGCGATCGCCAACGCGTTCAAGGGGGTCACCGAGACCCTGGTCTCCGACTACGTGGCGCCCGGCGACCGCAGCAAGGCGCAGGGGTACGTCAAGGCCGGGGTCAGCCTGACCATCGTCGTCTCGTCCCTGATCAGCCTGCTGGTCATCGACCGGAGCACGACCCTGGCCTTCGCGATCCCGCCGTTCCTGATGCTGGTCATGCTGGGCCTGTCCTGGACGTTCCTCGGCCGCCACCACACGAAGACCGTCCTGCCCGGCGGGGCGGGAGGCGCGCCGGGCGCCGGGCCGGACGTCGCGGCGGCGGAGATCCCCTCCCCGTGGGCGGTCGTCAAGGACCTGGTCCGCGCCCCCACCGGCGCCAGGGCCCTCCTGATGCTCGGCATCTTCTGCTTCGCCGGGATGTGGTCGGCCCTGCGCTCCCTGCTGACCCCGTACGGCACCGAGGTCCTGGGGCTGTCCCGCGGTGAGGCCGGGGGGCTGGCGCTGCCCGGCGCGATCGCCTTCCTCTGCGCCGTCGTCCCGCTCGCGTACGTCTCCGGCCGGCTGGGCCAGATCCGGGCGATCCGGTACGGCGTCGGGCTGTTCGTCGTCGGCCTGCTGATCGGGTTCCCCGCGCCCACGCCCGCCGCCACGGTGGTCTCCATGGCGGTGGCCTCGATCGGGTACGCCGTCTTCGCGGTCAACGCGCTGGTCGCCCTGTGGAGCCTGGCGCCCGACAGCCGGGTCCTGGGGACCTACACGGGCATGTACACCGTCGCCTCCGCCTCCGGCATGGCGTTCGGCCCCGCGCTGCTCGGGGTCACCGTCGACCTGACGGACTGGCGCTACATGCTCCTGAACGCGGCGGTCCTCGGCGCCGTCACCTTCGCGGTCTTCACCCTCCTGGCGCGGCGGAACGCGGGCGGGGTTGCGGCCGGCGGAGACGTGCCGGCCGGCTCCCCCGGATGAGCCCGGCCGGGCACCGTCCCGGCGCCGGCCTCACCCCAGCCGCACCTCACATCCGCCGCACCTCACGCCCGCCGCGCCACACGCGGTTCACGGGTCACTGCTCACCCGATCACGCACAGAAGGACTCACACCTCCATGGAATTCCGCATCCTCGCCCCCACCGGCGCCCTCGGCGCCGGGTTCGACGCCGACGCGTTCCGGCGGGGCGTCGACGCCGGGCCGCACGTGATCGCGTGCGACGCCGGGTCGACCGACAGCGGCCCCTCGGCGCTCGGTTCCGGCGTCCCGAAGCTCTCCTCCCAGGCCGTCTCGCGCGACCTGCGGCTCCTGCTCACGGCCCGGGACGAACTCGGCGTGCCGCTCGTCATCGGCTCCTGCGGCACCAGCGGCCGTGACGTCGGCGTCGACGGGGTGGCCGCTCTCGTACGGACGATCGCGGCGGCCGAGGGGCTCCACCTCAAGCTGGGCCTGATCTACGCCGACCAGGACCCCGCCCGGCTCCGAGCGCTTCACGACGCGGGCCGCATCCGCCCCCTCGCGAACGCGCCGGCCATCGACCGCGACCTGTTCGCCCGGGGGCACACCGTCGCGATGATGGGCGTGGAACCCATCCAGGCGGCCCTGCGCGACGGCTGCGACGTCATCCTGGCCGGGCGCGCGAGCGACACCGCGCTCTTCGCCGCCGTACCGCATCTGTACGGCGCCGACCCGGGGCTGACCTGGCACATGGCCAAGACCGTCGAGTGCGGCGCCGCCTGCGCCGTCCCACCCTCGGCCAACGGGCTCCTGGTCCACCTGCGCGACGACCACTTCGACGTGACGACCCTCGCCGAGGGCTCCCGGCTCACCCCGCGCTCGGTGGCCGCGCACACGCTGTACGAGAACGCGGACCCGTTCCATGTCGTGGAGCCGTCCGGCACGCTCGACACGACGGACGCCACCTACGAGGCGGTGGACGAGCGGACCGTACGGGTGCGTGGTGCCCGCTACGTGGAGGCCGACGGCTACACCAACAAGCTCGAAGGCGCCGAACTCGTCGGGTACCAGACCGTCATCGTCGGCGGGGTCCGTGACCGGGTGGTCATCGAACGCCTCCCCGGCCTGCTGCCGTTCGCGAAGAAGTACTTCGAGGCGAAGATCCTCGACGTGTTCGGCGGGGAGATCGACCCGGGGACCGTCGACATCGACTACCGCCTCTACGGCGCGGGAGCCGTGCTCGCCGGCGCGGAGCCCGCCGCCCCGCTCCCCCGGGAGCTGGGCGTCCTCATCACGGTCACCGCCCCGGAGCAGTCGACCGCGCACGCCGTCGCGACCTTCGTGGCGCACGCCAGCAGCCATCTGCCCATCCCCGAGTACGACGGGCTGGTCAGCACGCTCGCCTACCCGTACTCGCCGCCGGAGACCGACCGGGGCGCGCTGTACCGCTTCACCCTCAACCACGTCGCGACGGGCGTGACCCCCACGGAACTCTTCCGCACCGTCACCGAGGAGCTGTGACACCGATGGCCACCCTGCTCGACTACTGCTCCCTGGTCCGCTCGAAGAACGCGGGCCCGTTCACCCTCACGTTCGACTTCATGTGCCACGACCGGCGGACGTACGACGCCCTGGTCGGTACGGGGGTGCTCGACGCCGCCCTGTTCTCGGCCCTGTTCGGGACCGACGAGGACGACGTCATGGTCGTGAACCACCCGTCGGCGCTGGCCGTCAAGGTGTCCCTCCCCCGGCCGGTGGTCCAGGGCGACCTGCGGGACAGCGACCACTACGGGGGCCAGCAGTACGCCCCGCTCCTGGAGCTCGAACTGCCCGCGCTGCCTGAGCTGCCTGGACTGCCCACTAAGGAGCGGTGACCGAGCGGAGTCCGGGGCCCGTCCGCGCCTGGACGACGAGGTGGGTGCCGTACGCCACCAGCAGCGGGGATCTGCGGCCGGCTGCCTCGGGGTACGCCGGGGAGCGGCGGGGCGCGTCGGCGCCCGTGGCGTACGGGCCCTTGCGGGGGTCGACGGAGACCAGCCGTCCCCCGGCGATCCAGACCGCCCGGGTTCCGGCGAGGACGACGGTGTCGTTCCCGTCGCCGTCCTCGGGTCCCTCGGTCCGCCAGAGGGTCTTCCCGGTCGTGAGGTCCAGGGCGATCCAGCGGCCGGTGGAGGGGTCCTCGGCGTTGACCGTGCGCAGGACCAGGACACCGTCGGGGGAGATCACGCCGCCGGACGGTTTGTCGTCCGGCCGCCACAGCGTCCTGGTGAACCGAAGTGTGGCGGGGTCGACCCGTACGAGGGGCGGGAAGGTGTCCCCGGCCGCGGTGCGCTCCTCCGTACAGACCAGTCGGCCCGGGGCGCTGATCAGGGACGGACAGGGGTGGGCGGGGTCGGACGCGGCGACCACCTCGCCGGTCCGTCCGTCCCGGGCGACGGCGCGGCCGCCGACCTCGAAGGTGATCACCCGGCCGCCCCGCGCGAACGGCGTGATCGTGGTGGTGTCCCGCTGCCAGAGGAGCTTTCCGTCGGAGGCGCGGTAGGCGAGCAGCGTCTGCGGATCGGTGTAGGCCGGGCCGTGCGCGACCGCGTAGACCCTGCCGTCCGACACGGCGGGCGGGCCGAACGCGCGTCCCGCGGGGAGCGTCCTCGTCCACGCGGCCCGGCCGTCGGCCAGGTCGGCGGCGCGGAGGGTGCGCCCGCCGGCGGAGACGGCGCGGTCCCCGTCGACGGCGGCCCCGGTGTTCCTGCCCCTGCCCTTGCCGGCCCCCACGCTCCACACGACCTCGCCGGTCGAGGCGGACCGGGCGACGACGCCGGCCGGGGCCGCCGGACAGACCAACAGCCGCTCGGTGGGCAGGCAGCGGCCCGCCGGTTCGGGACCGGTGGCCCGGACCGCCCAGGTCCGCCATCCGGCGGGAGCGCCGGGCCCGGCCTTCGCCGACGCCCCGCCGCACCCGGCGGCGAGCACGAGCAGCAGGACCCCCGCCACCCGGGACACCATCCACCGCGCCCTCACCGCGCCCATGCCCGCCCCCCGCGTCGATCGTCTGCCGGGCACAGTACCGGCGCGGCGCGCGGGGCGGGTTCCGAGGTCCGCCCGGTCCGCCGGGCGGACCCCTCAGGCGACCGGCGTCTTGGCGGGATCGGCCGGGACCGCCGCGTCACGCCGTGCCGGGTGGGAGCGGCCCGGCAGGAGGGCCAGCACGATCATCGTCCCGGCGGCCATGATGATGCCGCCTACGAGGCTCGTGGCCGCGACGGCGTCGGAGAACGCGGAGTGCGCCGCCGAGACGAGGGCCTGCGCCTGCGCCGGGGTGGCCTGCGGGTCGTGGGCGAGCCGCTCGGCGACCGCGAGGGCTCCGCCGATGGAGTCGCGCGCGGCGTCGAGGGGGGCCTGGGGAAGTGCCGTGCCCACGGCGTCCGTCAGGTTGTCACGGTACGAAGTCGCCAGCAGGGAGCCGAGGATGGCGATGCCCAGCGAGCCGCCGAGTTCGAGGGCGGTGTCGTTGACGCCTCCGCCGACGCCCAGTTCGTTCTCCGGGAAGGACCCCATGATGGTGTCGGTGCAGGGCGCGACGCTCAGCCCGACGGCGAAGCCCAGCAGGATGAACGGCGCGAGGAAGTCGCCGTACGTCGAGCCCGCGTCGATACGGGTCAGGAGCAGGACGGCGACCGTGCCGACGGCCATCCCGGTGACCACCATCGTCCGCATGCCGAGCACGGGCGTCAGACGCCCCGTCACGGCGGCGGCGACGCACACGCCCGCGGCGAGCGGGAGCATCCTGACCCCGGTTTCGAGGGGGCTGTAGCCCAGGACGAACTGGAGGTGCTGGGTGATGTAGTAGATGGCGCCGAAGGTGCCGAGGAAGAACATCAGGACCGCGATCGTGGAGCCGCTGAACGCGCGGTCCCGGAACTTGCGGACGTCGAGCACCGGGTGCGGATGGCGCAGTTCCCACACCACGAAGCCGGCGATGCCCAGTCCGGCGACGACGGCCGCGGCGACCGGGCCGGCGCCCCACCCGAAGTGCGGCCCCTCGATGATGGCGTACACCAGGGACCCGATGGCGACGATGGACAGCAGGCCGCCGACGACGTCGATCCGGCCCAGGTCGCGGGCGCGGGACGGGGGGACCAGCACGAAGGCGCCGACGATCGCGGCCAGGGCGATCGGCACGTTGATGAGGAAGGTCGAGCCCCAGGCGTGGTGCTCCAGCAGCCATCCCGCGATGAGCGGCCCGAAGGCGACGCCGAGACCGGAGGTGGCCGTCCAGGCGGTGATCGCCCGGGCCCGTTCCTCGCGCGGGAAGGTCGCCACGAGGAGGGACAGGGTCGCCGGCATGATCACCGCGGCTCCGACCCCCATGACGGCCCGGGCCGCGACGACGGCCCCCGCGGAGTGGGCCAGACTGCCCGCCACGGCGCCGGCCGCGAAGAGCGCCAGGCCCGCCACGAGCGCGCCGCGGCGGCTGTACTTGTCGCCTATCGCGCCCAGGAGCAGCATCAGCGCCGCGTAGGGGACGGTGTACGCGTCGATGACCCACTGGAGCCCGCTGCTGTCCAGGCCGAGGTCCCGGGTCATGTCGGGCGCGGCCACGATGAGCGCGGTGTTGGCCATCACGATGATCAGCAGACTCAGGCACAGCACCAGGAGCGCCCACCACCGCTTGGCGTAGGGGGTGTGCATCCGGTCGACCGGGGTCGAGGCGAGGAGGGGCATGGCGGCTTCCTTCGTGGACCGACGACTCTTATTTGCTCAACGATGTGCACGTTAGCTTTTTGCTCACCGGCGTGCAAATAAGTGGCGTCCCGCCCTCCTCACCGCCCCGCCCGCCGCGGACGATTGCCACCCCTGCCCACCGATGTGCAGAATGGATCTCCCATGACGCCACCCACCGCGCCCGAGCCCCGACGCAGCAACGCCCGTGCGAACCGGGCCCGCATCCTGGCCGTCGCCCAGGTCGAGCTGAGCCGCAATCCCGACGCGACCCTGGAGGACGTGGCCCGGGCGACCGGCGTCGTCCGCCGGACCGTCTTCGGGCACTTCCCCGGGCGCCCCGCGCTCCTGGAGGCGGTGGCGCAGGAGGTGTCGCAGGTGCTGGGCGAGGCGGTGCGGACCTCCGTGTCGCCGGACGACCCGCCGGAGCGGGCGCTCGCCCGCTTCGTCCTGGGCATCTGGCCCGTGGGCGACCGCTACCGGATGCTGATCGGGCTGGCCCGCCGCGACCTGGGCCACGAGCGGGTCTCCGAACTGCTCGCCCCCGCCCGCGAGAAGGTCACGAGCATCCTGGAGCGCGGCCAGGCCCTCGGCGCGATCCCCGCGCACGTACCGCCGCGTGTCCTCAGCGCGGCCCTGGAGGCCATGGCCCTCTCGCTGATCGAGAGCGTCGGGGCGGAGGCCTGGCACGACGACGGGACGGCGACGGCGACGGCCACGCTGATCGCGGCGGGCGTGCCCGCCCGGCGCGCGGAGGCCGAGGTGCACGACCTCGCGGCGCTGCTGAGCCGTACGGGCAAGGCCGCCGGCGCCCCGGAGAGCGCGGAAACGGGCTGATCCCCGCCCCGGAACGGCACGTCCCGGGCGCCCGTACGGACACCCCGTCGTGTCGTGGTGATGGCGCTCACGCGGGACAGCGGCAAAACTGGGTGGTACCCGGCACGCCGGTGCCCGGGCCGTACGGACGAGGAGGACGTTCCCGTACCGGCGGCGCCGCCGGGCTGGCTCCCCGTTTGCCGTGAGTGGATGATGGGACGTAGGTGATACAGCGGAATGTCCGGTGATGGTGGCACCGAGGTCGAAGTCCCGAGGCTGTGGGCGGACCCGGCAGGCGGGGCTGACGGCGGTCTGCCGCCGGGCGGGGGCGAGGAGGCCGTCGCCGGGCAGGTGCTCGCGTTCGCCGGGGCGGCCCTGGTCGCCGTCTACGTGCTCGACGAAGGAGGCCGCTCCCTCCGGCTGGCCCAGGCCTCCGGGCGGCTGCGCGAGCGGATCCCGCTCCCCGACGTGTACGCCCTGTCGAGCAGGTCACCGGTCACCGACGCGTACTGCACCGGCCACCCCCTGTGGCTCGGCCCCGCCGAACTGGGCTCCTACGGCGAGACGGGACAGCGGCCCCTCCCGGTCGACATCTCGCTCGGCGCGCTGCCCTGGCGGCTGGGCTGCCTGCTCGTGGTCGACGACGCCGAGGCCGGCTTCGACGCCGAGCGGCGCGATTTCCTGGAGGTGTACGCGGACCAGGTGGCCGCCCGCCTGGAGGCCCACGGGGAGCCGGGCAGTGTCCTGACCGTCGGCCGCCCGCCGCCCGTCCTGCCCGCCACCGCGTCCGACCCGCTGCGCGTCGGGAAGTTCAGCCTGGTCCTGAGCACCGGGCGGATCGACGCGGACGCGCGGGTCCTCGAACTGGTCGACATGGCGCCGGACCGCTTCGACGGCCGGGTGGAGACCTTCCTCGCCCACTGCGTCCCCGACGACCTGCCCGCGCTCATGTCCCTGGTGGAACCGGGCAAGGTCACCTCCGGCAGCCGGGAGCTGGAGTTCCGCGTCCGCCGGACGAACGGCGAACTGCGCTGGCTCCAGATGCGCTGCCGGGTGCTGGCCGACCACACGGGCCGACCCGACCGGGTGGTGGGCGTGGTCGCCGACGCCCACGCGCTGCGGCGCGGCGCCGACGAGGTCTCCCGGGTGCAGCGGCTCGCCGCGGCGCTGGCCGACGCGATGAGCGTGCGGGACGTGGGACGGGTGATGGTCTCCGCGCTGCGCGGTCCGCTGGGCGCCGACCGGGTGGCGTTCGCCGAGATCGAGTCCGACCGGCTGGTCGTCCTCGCGCTCGATCCGCCGGAACCCTCCGCGTGGCCGGACGCCTGGCAGTCGGAGTGGCGCTCCGAATGGCCCGACCTGCCGATCCGGGCCCTGCCCACCCTGGCCGGCACCCTGCGCGAGGGCCGGGTCAGCCTGTGGCCGGAAGGGCCCGCGAGCGGGGACGGGCTCGCGGACGTCGGTCCCGGCGGGCTGGCCGTCCTGCCGCTGCCCGCCGAGGGGCGGGTGGTCGGCGCCTGCCTGGTGGGCTGGGACGCACCGCACGAGTTCCGCCCCGAGGAGCGCTCCCTGCTCACCGCGACGGCCGGCCTGGTGGGACAGGCCCTCAAGCGGGCCCGTGCCTTCGACGCCGAGCACGAACTCGCCACCACGCTCCAGCGCAGCCTGCTGCCCCGCAGGCTCCCGGCGCTGGCCGGCGGGGTGGCCGTCGCCCGCTACCTCCCCGCGATGGCGGGACTCGCGGTGGGCGGCGACTGGTACGACGTCATCCCGCTCTCCGAGGGACGGGTCGCCCTGGTCATCGGGGACGTGCAGGGACACAGCGCCGCCGCCGCGACGATCATGGGCCAGATGCGTACGGCGATCAGGGCGTACGCGGTCGAGGGCCACCCCCCGGACGTGGTCGTCTCGCACGCCAACCGGCTGCTCGTCGGCATGGAGACCGACCTCTTCGCCACCTGCTGCTACGTCGAGCTGGACATGGAGGAGGGCGACGCCTGGTTCGTCCGGGCGGGGCACCTTCCGCCGCTGCTGCGTCACCCGGACGGCTCCACCGAGGAACTGACGACCGAGGGCGGGCCCCCGCTGGGGGTCCTCGCGGACGCGGAGTTCCCCATGACCACGCTGGGGCTGGCCCCCGGCACGGTCCTCGCCCTGCTGACCGACGGCCTGGTCGAGTCCCAGATCCTCCACCTGGAGGACGGCATGCGGCGGATGTGCGAGGTGCTGCGCTCCACCGACACGTCCGACCCCGGCCGGATGGCCGACACGATGCTCGGGGGCGGGGGGCGGCGGGACGACGACGTGGCGCTGCTCCTGATGCGCTACGACGGGATGAAGGTACGGCCCGTCCGGGCGAGCTGGACGGTGTGGCGCCTGCCGGACGCGGTGATGCACGCGCGGCGTTTCACCGCGCGGACCCTGCGCGCCTGGGGCCTGGCGGAGGAGGCCGACGTCGTACTCCTCATCGTCTCGGAGATGGTCACCAACGCCCTCGTGCACACCCAGGGTTCGGTGCGTCTCGACCTCGCGCTGGCCGCGGACCGGCTGCGGGTCGCCGTGACCGACGGCTCCCCTCGGGCGCCCGCGAAACCGGTGATCGTGGACTGGGAGTCCACCGGCGGGCGCGGCATCCTGCTGGTCGAGGCGATGTCGGCGGCCTGGGGCTCGGTGCCGGTGAGCGGCGGCAAGCAGGTGTGGAGTGAAATCCCGGTGCCGCCACGCGAGGCGTCCGGTCCGGACGCGGGGCCCGTGGCAGGGTAGGCCGCGTCCGACCTGCCCGTACCGCCTCCGGTCCCGGGTCAGGGGGCGCCGTCGAACGGGCGAGGAGGAACTCCGAGTGTTCCGGACCGCAGCACGTACCGGGCTCCGTCGCGGCACCGTCACCCTCGCCGTCTCCGTGGTGGCCGCCGGCCTCGCCCTGAACGCGTGCGGCGACGGCGGCGGGAGCGGTTCGGGCGGCGGCGGTCTGACGATCGGGCTGCTGCTCCCGGACAGTCGCGCCGCGCGCTGGGAGAAATTCGACCGGCCGCTGATCGAGCGCCGGGTCAGGGAACTGTGCGACGACTGCCGGGTGCGGTACGGCAACGCCCGGGGGGACGTGGCTGCCCAGCAGCAGCAGGTGGACTCGATGATCACCCAGGGGGTCGACGCGCTGATCCTCGGGCCCGTCGACGCCAAGGCGCTGACCTCCTCGGTCGAGGAGGTGCGGGCGGCGGACATCCCGGTCGTCTCGTACGACCGGCTCACCAACGGCCCGATCTCCGGGTTCGTGTCCTTCGACGGCGAGCAGGTCGGCAGGCTCCAGGGCACCGCCCTGCTCAAGGCCCTCGGCCCGGACGCGGCCCGCCGGCAGATCGTGATGATGAACGGCGACCCGTCCGCGGACCCCAACGCCAACCTGTTCAAGCGCGGCGCCCTGTCCGTCCTGCGCGGCAAGGTGCGGATCGGCAAGTCGTACGACACCGAGGGCTGGAAGCCGGAGATCGCCAACAGCAACATGTCGGGTGCCATCGCGTCCCTCGGCGCCGATCACATCAACGGCGTGTACGCCGCCAACGACGGACTGGCCGCCGGGGTCATCGCGTCCCTCAGGGCGAACGTGGTCCGGCCGCTGCCGCCCGTCACCGGGCAGGACGCCGAACTGTCCGCCGTGCAGCGCATCGTCGTGGGCGACCAGTACATGACGGTCTACAAGCCCTTCGCGCCCGAGGCGTCGGCCGCCGCCGAGATGGCCCTCACCCTGGGCCGGGGCGAGAAGCTCGGCAAGCAGGCCCCCGACCGGGTCGACAGCCCCACGACCAGGAACGTCCCGGCCGTCCTGCTGGACGGGATCACGGTGACCGTCGGCAACATCAGGAGCACCGTCGTCAAGGACGGCATGTACACGATTGGCCAGATCTGCTCCCCGAGGTTCGCGTCGGCGTGCGGAAGGGCCGGACTCACCACGTGACGGGCCGAGGAGGGAGGTGGTGACCGTGACCCCCGCGCCCCTGCTGGCCGTGCGAGGCGTCTCCAAGCGCTACGGCGCCGTCCAGGCACTCACGGACGTCGAGCTGGAGGTCCGGGCCGGTGAGGTCGTCGCGCTGATGGGCGACAACGGCGCCGGCAAGTCCACGCTCGTGAAGGTGATCGCGGGGATCGACCCCGCGGACACCGGGGTCATCGAGTGGGAGGGGCGGCCGGTACGGATCAGGCGCCCCCACGACGCCAAGGACCTGGGCATCGCGGCCGTCTACCAGGACCTCGCGCTCTGCGACAACCTCGACATCGTCGGGAACCTGTTCCTCGGCCGGGAGATCAGCAGGTGGGGCATCCTCGACGAGGTCGAGATGGAACGCCGTACCCGCGAACTGCTGGACACGACGCTGCCCCTGAACGTCCCCCACGTGCGGCAGCGGGTGGCCTCGCTGTCCGGGGGCGAGCGGCGGACCGTGGCCCTCACCCGCTCGCTGCTGGGCTCGCCGCGGATGCTCCTGCTGGACGAGCCGACCGCCGCGCTCGGCATCCAGCAGACCGTGCGGGTCCTCGACCTGGTCGAGCGGCTGCGGGACCAGGGCCTCGGGGTGCTGATCATCAGTCACAACATGGGCGACATCAAGGCCGTGGCCGACCGGGTGGCGGTCCTGCACCTCGGCCGCAACAACGGGTACTTCGACGTGGGCACCACCTCCCAGGAGCAGATCCTCGCGTCGATGACCGGGGCGACGAGCAGCTCCGTGACACATCGCCCGCCGGGCGTGGGGAGGGACGAGTCCTGAGTACGTTGGTCTCGACCCTCACCCGCGTCGCGAAGGCGTTCGGCCGCCGGCTCGGCAGCGGGGAGCTGGGCTCGGTCCCGGCGGTGGCCGGGCTCGTCGTGATCTGGATCGTGTTCCAGAGCCTCAACTCCCGCTTCCTGTCCCCCCGCAACCTGTCCAACCTGAGCGTGGACGTCGTCGGCACCGGACTGATCGCGGTCGGCCTCGTGTTCGTCCTGCTGATCGGGGACATCGACCTGTCGGCCGCGTCGGTCAGCGGGCTCGCGGCGGCCGTGTTCGCGGTGCAGAACGTGCTCCACGGCGTGCCCGAGGCGCCGGCGATCATCGTCGCCGTGCTCGCCGGGACGGCCGTGGGCGCGTTCCAGGGGTACATCGTGGCGCGGCTGGGCGTGCCCGCGTTCGTCGTCACGCTCGCCGGGCTGCTGGGCTGGAGCGGCCTCATGCTCTACATCCTGGGCACGAGCGCCACGATCAACCTCGACGACCAGAGCTTCGTCGCCCAGCTGACCGGCTACTACTTCCACGACGACGGCGTGGCGTACGGGCTGGCGGCGTTCGGTACCGCCGCGTTCTTCCTGGTGTCCTGGCGGGACAGGCGGCGCCGGAAGGACGCCGGGATGCCCTACAAGCCGCTCGGGGAGACCGGGGTGCGCACGGCGGTGGTGGCGGTCATCTCGTTCTGCGCGGCGCACATCCTCAACCGGTTCCAGGGCATGCCGCTCGCGCTGCTCGTCTTCCTGGTGGTGATCGCGGCGCTGGACATCCTCCTGCGCAGGACGCCGTACGGACGGAAGGTGTACGCGATCGGCGGGGGCATCGAGGCCACCCGGCGCACCGGGGTGCGGGTGGTGTGGGTGCGCGTGTCGGTGTTCATGGTGTCCGGGACGCTGGCGGCGGTCGGCGGCCTGTTCCTGGCCTCCCGGATCACCGCCGCGAACCAGACGTCGGGTTCCGTGATGCTGCTGATGAACGCGATCGCGGCGGCGGTCGTCGGGGGCGCCAGCCTGTACGGCGGACGCGGGACGACCTGGTCGGCGCTGCTCGGGATCCTGGTCATCCAGTCGATCGCCTCGGGCATGGCGCTGCTGGGCATCCAGTCGGCCGTACAGCTGATGATCACCGGGGGTGTGCTGCTGGCCGCGGTGGTCATCGACTCGCTGTCGCGGCAGTCGCAACAGGCGCACGGCAGGGCCTGATCCGCGTACGGGAGCAGGCCCTGCCGTGGGCAGGTGGCCGCGGTCCGTCCCGCGGATCAGGCGCCGGCGGCGGGGAGCGGCGGCAGGTCGAGGTGTTCGCGCAGGGTCGTGCCCCGGTACGCGGTGCGGTAGACGCCCCTCTCCTGGAGTTCGGGGACGAGCTTGTCGACGACGTCGGTGATCGAGGCGGGGAGCAGGTGCGGTACGAGGTTGAAGCCGTCGACGGCGCGGGTGCGGACGTAGTGGGTCCACTCGTCGGCGACGGACGCCGGGGTGCCGACGAAGGTCGGGTGGCCCGGGGAGACCTCCAGCACCAACTCGCGTATCGACAGGTCGCGTTCGGCCGCGAGGTCACGCCACTTCTGGATCAGCGCCAGTTTGCCGCTGCGGTGCGCGATCGCGATCGTGCCCCGGGACGGGTCGAGCTCGTCCTCGCTGGGCTCGATGCCGGGCAGCGGCCCGTCGGGGTCGTAGCCGGACAGGTCGGTGCCCCAGTACTGCTCCAGGAAGGCGAGGGCGCGGGGTCCGTTGACCTGTTCGCGCCGTACCCACCGGGCCTTCTCCTCCGCGTCGGCGGGTGTGTCGCCGAGGACGAGGCTCGCGCCGGGCAGGATCCGCAGCGAGTCGGGCGTGCGGCCGTGGCGGGCGAGCCGTTCGCGCAGGTCGGCGGCGTAGGCGACGGCCTTGCCGTACTCGGTGTTGGCGGAGAAGACCACGTCGGCGTGGCGGGCGGCGAGTTCGCGTCCGCCGTCCGAGTCCCCCGCCTGGAACAGCACCGGGCGGCCCTGCCGGCTGCCGGGGACGGTGGCCGTGGCGCGCAGCCGTACGAGGTCGGTGTCCCGCTCGACCGGGGTGACGGACCCGGGCCGGGCCCAGCTCGCGGCCTGCCCGTCGGGCGCGACGGCGTCGGGGGCCCAGGACGCCCACAGGGCCTTGGCGGCGTCGACGAACTGCCCGGCCCGGTCGTAACGGCGTTCGTGCTCCAGCCAGCCGCCGTGCCGGAAGTTGGCGCCCGTCCAGGCGTTGTCGGTGGTGACGATGTTCCAGCCGGCCCGGCCGTCGGACAGCAGGTCGAGGCTCGCCAGCCGCCGGGCGAGGTCGGCCGGGTAGTTGTACGTGGTGTTCTGGGTGGCCACCAGGCCGATCCGCTCGGTGACGGCGGCGAGCGCGGAGAGCTGGGTGATGGCGTCGGGGCGCCCGGCGACGTCGAGGTCGAAGACCCGGCCCCGGTTCTCCCGTACCCGCAGTCCCTCGCCGAGGAAGAACGCGTCGAACAGGCCGCGTTCGAGGGTCCGCGCGATGTCGACGAACGTGTCGATCGCGGTGTGGGAGGGCGCGCCGGGGTCGGTCCAGATCAGCTGCGGTCCGACGCCGGTGAAGAAGACGCCGAGGTGGAGCTGGGGCGGGGTCTCTGTCATGGCACTCACCTCAGGCGTGTGCGGTCGCCGGGGCGGCGAACCGGTTGGCGGGACGGGGCAGGCCGAGCGTGTCGCGCAGGGTGGCGCCGGGCCGGGGCGCCCGCCACAGCCCCGCGGCGGCCAGTTCCGGCAGGACGTGCCCGGTCAGGACCGGCAGGTCGACGGCGAGGACGGCGGGGTGCAGCCGGACCCCGTCGACCGACCCGGCGAGTTCGCGCAGCAGGGCGGCGAGGGCCTCCGGGGAGCCGACGTGGCGCAGCCGCCCGGACTCCGGCCAGGGAGCGGAGGCGTCCAGCGCGGCGAGCCGCTCGGCGGCCGGGGTGCCCGCGTCGAGGACCACCTCCACCTCGGCGAACACCAGCGGGGCGCCGGACTCCCTGGCCGTGGCGGCACGGGCCGTGACGGCGGCGGGGTCGGGGCGGGACACGAGGACCACGTCGGCGCGGGAGTCGGCCTCCAGCGCGTCGGGCACCAGGACGACGACCTGGCCCTGGGGCGGGCGCGGGGTGATCAGGGGGCCCTTGACGGTGAAGGACGCGCCCTCGAAGTCGATGGGGTGGACCTTGTCCGAGTCCAGGAAGCGGCCGGTCGCGGCGTCCTTGACGACCGCGTCGTCCTCCCACGAGTCCCACAGGGCGCGGGCGGTGTCGATGACGTCGGCGGTCTCCCGGAGCAGGCCGCCGGCCGGGAGCGCCGTTCCTCCGACGGTGGCGAGGTCGGCCTCGCCGGCCGCCGCGCCGACGACCCAGCCGGCCCGTCCGCGCGAGGCGTGGTCCAGGCTCGCCAACTGGGTGGCGAGGTGGAACGGTTCGGTGGTGGCGACGTGCAGGACGGGCGCGAGGCCGATCCGGTCGGTGAGGACGGAGACGTGGGCGGCCCTGGTTCCGGCCTCGACGCGTCCGGCCGGACCCGCGCCGGGCGTCGCGGCCGGCGGCAGCGGGGAGTCGGCGAAGGTGACGAGGCCGAAGCCCGCGTCCTCGGCCGCGGCCACCACGTCCCGTAGCGCGCGGGCGGTCAGGACGGCGCCCGGCGGGCGCCCCGAGTGGCGCCAGGCGGCGGGGTGGGCGCCGTCGCCGTCGGCCTCCAGTGCCAGGTGCAGGTGGGGAAGACCTTCGTCGTGGTCGGTCATGGGGGATGCCTCCGGGTGAAGTGGTCCTGGCAGAGGGGCGGTTGGCCGGGGTCGTGGGGACGGGAGGGCGTGGTGGGGCGTGGCGCGGTGGGGGCGGGTGGGGCTCGGCGGGCGGCGCGGAGGCGCCGGGGGGCGCGGAGGCGGCGGGGCGCCGGGGAAGGACGCGCCGGACGGCACACGCGGGAAGGGGAGGCACGGGGACGTGTCGGTGCGCCGGGGCGGGCCGGTGGGGGTGGGTCAGGTCGCGGTGTCGGGCGGCGTGAGCGGCGGGGGCACGCTCAGCGGGCCGGGGACGTCCCCGTACACAGCGCGCTGCTCACGCGCAGCAGGTCGACGTGGCGCCGGGCGACGCCGAGTTCGAAGGAACCGCCGTGGTGCGGCATGCGGCGGTCGCGTCCACCGGGGTGTCGCGCGCCCATACCGTTCACCTCGTCCCGTCTCGTCTCGCCCGCGGTCGTCGGGTCGATCGCCGGGCCGGCCGGGCGCCGGGGCGCGGTGCCGGAGGGGGTGATCGGCCTTCACCGTAACCGCTCGTCCCGCGTCGGACAATGCCGCCCCGGACCGCCGGAACCGCGCCGGCGGCCCTCCCGGCGGGCCCGCCACACGTGCCGGAGTCCCGGGCGGCGGTCCACGTTTCACACGAGTGAAACGATGGGATCCGACCCGTCCCGCCGGCCACAGCGCCGTACGCAAGGAGCACCGCATTGGACGTCCACGCTTCCCTCACCGACGCGGTCGGCAACACCCCGTTGGTCCGCCTCAACCGCGTCACCGACGGGGCCCTCGCACCGGTCTACGTGAAACTGGAGTACGTCAATCCGGGCGGCAGTGTGAAGGACCGGATCGCGCTGGCGATGGTCGAGGCGGCCGAGGAGTCCGGGGAGCTGGCGCCCGGCGGCACCATCGTCGAGGGGACCTCGGGCAACACGGGCGTCGGGCTGGCGATGGTCGCCGCGCAGCGCGGCTACCGGTGCGTCTTCGCGATCCCCGAGAAGAGCAGCGCGGAGAAGGTCGCCGTCCTGCGCGCGTACGGCGCCGAGGTGATCGTCTGCCCCAGCGACGTACCGCGTGAGCATCCCGACCACGTGCACTCCGTGGCCACCCGGGTCGCCGCCGAGACGGCCGGGGGGTGGCTGGCGAACCAGTACGACAACCCGGCCAATCCGCTGGCGCACTACCGCACCACGGGTCCGGAGATCTGGCGGCAGACCGACGGCCGGATCACGCACCTGGTGTCGGGCATCGGCACCGGCGGGACGATCACCGGGACCGGCGAGTACCTCAAGGAGGTCAGTGGCGGCCGGGTCACGGTGGTCGGCGCCGACCCGGAGTCCTCGGTGTACTCGGGCGGGGACGGGAGCCCGTACTACGTGGAGAGCATCGGTCACTTCCGCCACCCGGAGACGGTGGACGATACCTGGCCGCAGTCCTACCACCCCGAGGTCGTGGACCGGTTCGAGCGGATCGGGGACCGGGACTCCCTGCGGACGGCCCGGCGCCTGGCCCGCGAGGAAGGCCTGCTGGTCGGCGGCTCCGCGGGCACCGCGGTGGCGGCGGCGCTGCGGGTGGCGGCGGAACTGACGCCGGACGACCTGGTGGTCGCGCTGCTGCCGGACTCCGGCCGCAACTATCTGTCCAAGGTCTTCGACGACACCTGGCTCCGCGGGCTCGGGCTGCTGGACGAATCCGGGGCGGGTGATCGGTGACCCGTGTCCTGAATCACACAAGCCGGTACGGCCGTACCGGTTCTTGGTGCGCCACGACCGTACAATAACCGCATGCCGCGCGCCGTGCCTGACGATGCCCGGCCCGGGGGACGGCGGACGGGAGCGTGACGAGGTGGGGTACGGCGACCTCTTCGAGGACGGCTCCGACGACGCCCTGGTCGGGCGGGCCGGGGAACTGGACCGCATCCGCGCGTTCCTCGCCTCCGCCGACCGCGGCCGGGCGCTGCTGCTGTCCGGGCAGGCGGGCGTGGGTAAGACGGCCCTGCTCGGCGCGGTGGCGAAGGCCGCGGCCGCGAGCGGCACCCGGGTCCTGCACGCGGCTGGCGTCGAGTTCGAGGCGGACGTCAGCTACTCGGGGCTGAACCAGGTGCTCTTCCCGCTCGCCGACACGTTCGGCGAGTTGCGGGACACGCACCGGGACGCCCTGCGCGTGGCGCTGGGCTTCGGCGGCGGGCCGCCGCCGGACCGGCTGGTGGTGTCGAGCGCGACGTTGATGCTGCTGCGGCAGGTCTCGGCGGCGGAGCCGTATCTCCTCGTCGTGGACGACCTGCCCTGGATCGACCGGGCCAGCGCCGCCGTCCTGGGCTTTGTGGCCCGCCGCCTCGCGGGCAGTGCCGTCGGCTTCCTCGGCGCGATGCGCTCGGGGAGCGAGAGCTTCTTCAACGGCGGCGGGATACCGGAGTACGAGGTGCCGCCCCTGGACGCCACCTCGTCGCGGGCCCTCCTCGACGCACGCTTCCCCCATCTCGCCGAGCGGGTCCGGCAGCGCCTCCTGGTGGAGTCCGAGGGGAACCCGCTGGCCCTCATGGAGCTGCCGGCGGTGCTGACCGGGCAGCAGCGCGCGGCGCTGGAGAACCTTCCGGCTGTCCTGCCGCTCGGCGGGCGGCTCCAGGCGCTGTTCGTCTCCCGGGTGTCCCGGCTGCCGCCCGCCGCCCGGTGGCTGCTGCTCCTCGCCACGACGGACGGGACCGGGGACCTCGGGGTCCTCCGGGCGGCGGCCCGGGAGGCCGGGCACCTCACGGACCTCGACGACCTCGCCCCCGCCGAGCGGGACCGGCTGGTGCACGTCGACGAGGGCACGCGGCGGCTCGTCTTCCGGCACCCCCTGATCCGGTCCTCGGTCGTGGCCGCCTCCACGAGCGCCGAGCGCCGCGCCGCCCATCGCGCCCTGGCCCGGGTGGCGCGGCATCCCGAGCGCCGCGCCTGGCATCTCGGGGAGGCGTCCGTCGAGCCGGACGAGGAGGTGGCCGCGCTGCTGGAGCGGGCCGCCCACCGCATCACCGCGCGGGGGGACGCGGTGGGGGCGGTGGCCGCGCTGATCCGGGCCGCGGACCTGAGCCCCCTCGGCGCGGACCGGGCCCGGCGGCTGGCGGAGGCGGCGTACATCGGCGCCGACGCCACGGGGGAACTGCGGGGCGCGTCGGAGCTGCTGGACCACGCGCGGCGGGCGGACCCGGACCACGTGGGTTCGCTGCACTCCGCCGCTGCCGCCGTCTACCTGGTCATCAACGGGGACGGCGACATCGACACGGCCCACCGCCTGCTGGTGGGCGCCGTCGAGTCCGGCGCGCACGGGTACGACGCCACGGACCACGCCCTGGTCGACGCGGTGCACCTGCTGGTGCTCCTGTGCTTCTTCAGCGGTCGTGCCGAGCCGTGGGAACCGCTCTACGCGGCGATGGCGCGCCTGCGGCCGGAACCGCCCACCCTGTTGTCCGTGGTCGCCAAGACCTTCTCGGATCCGGCGCGTTCGGGGATCGGGGCGCTGGCGGAGCTGGAATCGCTCCTCGGCGGACTGCCCGAGGAGACCGACCCGGGCAGGATCGTCCGGCTCGGGACCGCCTCCCTCTACGCCGACCGGCTGGGGGACGTCCGTGAGGCCTCCTGGAAGGTGGTCCTCCAGGGGCGGGACGGCGGCCCGGTCCGCAGGCACCTCGGCGCCCTGATGCACCTCTGCCTCGACGACTACCTGACCGGCAGGTGGGACGAGTGCGTGGAACTGGCGGAGGAGGGGATCCAGTTGTGCGAGGACTCCGGGTACGCGTTCTTCACCTGGTACTTCTGGTACTGCCGGGCGGTCGTCGCCGGACCCCGCGGGGACAGCGGCACGGCGGACCCGCTCACCGAACGCATCGTCAGGTGGGCGACACCCCGGGGCGTCGGCGCCGCCCTGCACTACGCCCGGCAGGTGCGTACCGTGGTCGATCTCGGACGGGGCGACTTCGAGAGCGCGTACCGCAACGCCACGGCCATCAGCCCGGCGGGGACCTTCGCCTCGCACGTACCGCACGCCCTGTGGGTGGCGATGGACCTGGTCGAGGCCGCGGTACGCACGGGCCGCCACCCGGAGGCGGCCGCCCATGTGGCCGCGATGCGGGAGGCGGACCTCGCGGCCCTCTCCCCCCGGCTCGCGCTGCTGGCCGGCGGCGCGGAGGCGCTGTGCGCCGCAGACCACGCGGAGGCGGCACGGCTCTTCGAGCGGGCGCTGGCGCTGCCGGGCGTCGAACGCCTGCCGTTCGACCGGGCCCGGGTGCGGCTGGCCTACGGCGAGAGGCTCAGGCGGGCCCGCGCGACCACGGAGGCCAGGGGGCCGCTGAGCGAGGCGTACGAGACCTTCACCCTGCTCGGCGCCCGCCCGTGGGCGGAGCGCGCGTCGAAGGAACTGCGCGCCACCGGATGGGCCGCGCCGGGAACGGCCGTGGACGGCAAGGCGCTCACCCCGCAGGAGCGGGAGATAGCGCATCTGGCGGCGTCCGGCCTGAGCAACAAGCAGATCGCGGAAAGGCTCTACCTCTCGCACCGGACCGTCGGCGCGCACCTCTACCAGATCTTCCCGAAGCTCGGGATCGGCTCCCGGGCGGCGCTGCGCGACGCACTCGCGGCTCTGGAGGAATGACGCGCCGTCATCCGGCGCGAGGCCCGCGTCAGGCCTTCCGGCCGACCATCACCGCGATCTGGGACAGCAGTACGCGCCGGAACGACTCCGGGGACGGGGTGGGGTGGTGCAGGATCTGCGGAATCATGAAACCGATGCCGGCCATGAGGAGGAAGTCGACGGCGTCGTCGGGACTGTGCGCGAGCTCGAAGATGCCCTGCTCCTGCCCCGCGACCATCGCGTCGACAAAGGGCTCGCGGTAACGCGTCTGGAGTTCCACGCTGTATTCGCGCAATTCCTCGTCGCGCATGGCCGCCCGCCAGAATTCGACGAGCACGCGGCGGGTACTTTCCGAGTTGGCCAGGCTCCGGTCGACGAGCGCGACGAGGAGATTCCAGGGATCCCGTTCCGCTTCCACCACGCTGTTGAGCGCCAGGACTTCCTGGTCGGTGTAGCGCCGCATCGCCTCGATCATCATGTCCTCGCGGGACCCGAAGTAATTCTGGAGGGTGCTGATCGCCACACCGCTCGCCGCCGACACATCCGCGAATCGCGTGTTCTCGTACCCCCGCTCCGCGAGGACGTCGATCACCGAACCCAGAACCGCGATCCGCCTGGCCCCGCCGGCTCTGCGCGTACGGTGTGCAAGAGGCATGACCATACGATACGGACGTACCGATGGAGCGTCAATCGAGGGCCGCTCCGCGCGCTCTTGACAAGCCCGCCCTCCCGGCGCGTACGTTCGTCCTGCTCACTCCAGGACCGATGGGAAGTCACGTGAAGGCATCGCACGTCAGGTCCGCCCTTTCCGGGCCGGCCCGCGCCGCGATCGCGCCGCCGGTGCGGACCAGGCGCCGGCACGTCGACCTGTGCCGGACCCACACCGCGCTCTGTCGCTGACCCTTCGCCCGTTCGGTTCCGCGCCCCGCGCCGTGCTCCCGGCCTCCTGAGCCGTACGGCCCGGCGGCGTCCTGTTCCCCTGCCCCGCGTCGGCATCCCCTGCTCCGGTCCCGTCCCGGCCTCTGCCCGGACGGGTCCCCGCCCTGCCGCCGTCATCCCGATATCGCCGTCACCGGTGAGAATGGACCAGTCGTGAGCGCGAAGCGGCCCAGAACGCTGAGAACCGTCACCGGAGCCGGTGGTACGTCGGAGACGTACGACCTGGCGCTCGACCCGACCCGGTCTACCCTGGACACCGCCGTGCGCGTGGCGAAGCTCGCGGAGGCCGCCCGGATCGACGCGCTGTTCACCGCCGACCTGCTGAGCTTCGGCGCCCAGGGCGCGATCGGCTCCCAGGAGCCGCTGGTCTTCGTCTCGGCGCTGAGCCAGGTGACCTCGCGGATCGGCCTGATCGCCACCGTCTCGACCACGTTCCACCACCCGTACAACCTGGCCCGGTTGTTCGGAACCCTCGACCACGTCAGCAACGGGCGGGCCGCCTGGAACCTGGTGACCTCCTCCGTCGGCGAGGAGAACTTCGGGCCCGGCGGCCTGCCCGGCCCGGAGGACCGCTACGCCCGCGCCGAGGAGGCGTTGGAGGTGGTCAACGCGCTGTGGGACAGCTGGGAGACCGGCGCGCTGACCGCGGGGGCCGACGGCACGGCGGTGCTGGACCGCGACCGGGTGCGCCCGATCGGCCACTCCGGCCGGTTCTTCACCGTGGCCGGCCCGCTGAACATCCCGCCGCTGCCGCAGCGCCGCCCGGTCCAGATGCAGGCGGGGCAGTCCGCCGCCGGTACGGCGCTGGGCGCCCGGTACGCCGAGATCGTCTTCACCTCCCTCCCCACCCTGGACGTCGCGGTGGACTTCACCCGGAGGATCCGCGAGCAGGCGCGGCGGTGGGGGCGCCCCGACGGGCTGCCGCTGATCTTCAGCTCGCTCCACGCCACCTACGGCGCCACCGAGGAGGAGGCGCGGCGGCTCGTACGGGAGCGTCGGGAGTCGATCGACTTCGACCGCGGCCGGGCCCAGGTGGCCGACATGCTCGGCGGCGGGATCGACCTGTCCGGGGTCCCGCTCGACGCGAAGCTGCCGGAGAGCCTGTTGCCGGACCTCGGCTCGGTGAACCGGCGTCGCGGACGGGTCGAGATCTTCGCCGGGTACGCCCGCCAGGGCTACACCCTCCGGGAGCTGGTCGTCGCGGCCCAGGACACCGGGCACTGGGCGGTCGCCGGTACGCCCGAGCAGCTCGCCGACGCCGTCGAGGAGCGGTTCCGGGCGGGGGTGCTGGACGTGGTCACGCTGGGCGGCCTCGCGGACCCGCGGGAGCACGACTTCGTCGTCAACGGCCTGCTGCACGAACTGCGCAAGCGGAAGATCGTCGCCCCCGACTACACGGGCACCACGCTGCGGGAGAACCTCGGACTCCCCGACCTCCCGGCGCGTGAGAGCGCGCCGGCGCGGGTCTGACCGCCTTCACCACGGCGGGCCGGCCGGCACCGGCCGAACCCGCGACCGTCTTCTGATCACCCGTCATATCCGTTCAACCGGAAGGGATGTTGCCCCCGTGGTCCATCACATCGTCGTCGGAGGAGGGGTCATGGGCTCCTCGGCCGCCTGGCACCTGGCCGCACGGGGCGAACAGGTCACGCTCCTGGAGCAGTTCGGGCCCGGCCACGACCGGGGCAGCTCGCACGGCAGCTCGCGGATCTTCCGGCTGGCCTACGCCGACCCGTTCTACGTCTCCCTCGCGGTACGGGCGCTGCCGCTGTGGCGGCGCCTCGAAGCGGAGACCGGGCGGCGGGTGCTGGAGCTGACCGGCGCGGTCGACCACGGACCCGCCGCCGCGACCTCCGCGCTCCACGACGTCCTGCGCGCGGCGGGCCGGCCGGCGGAGCTCCTCACCCCGGCGCAGGCCGCCGAGCGGTGGCCCGGGCTGCTCGCCGACACCACCGCGCTGTTCCATCCCGAGGCCGGCCGGGTGCACGCGGACCGCGCGGTCGCGGCGTTCCAGCAGGCCGCCCGGCAGCACGGCGCGCACATCCGGCACGGCGTGAAGGTGACCCGGCTGTCGGTACGCGGGGGGCGCGCCGAGATCGTGACCGCCGACGAGCGGACGTTCACCGCCGACTCGGTGGTCGTCGCGGTCGGGGGGTGGGCGCCGGGGCGGCTGTCGGGGCTCCTGCCCGGTCTGCCGGCGATGCGGGTCACCCAGGAGCAGCCCGCGCACTTCCCGGCGGCCGACGCGCTCGACTGGCCGAGCTTCATCCACCACCCGGGCGCCGGGCTCGCGGACGAGGGCGGGATCTACGGACTCGGCAGCGACGACGGGGTCAAGGTCGGCTTCCACGGGGTCGGGCCCGTCGTGGACCCGGACCACCGGGACCGTACCGTCGCCCCCCGGGCCCTCGCCGAGGTCCAGCGGTACGCCGAGCGGTGGCTGCCGGGGGTGGACCCTACGGCCCCGGTGGCGAGCACGTGCCTGTACACCACGACGCCGGACCACCACTTCGTCGTGGACCGGGCGGGACCGCTGACCGTGCTGGCCGGCTTCTCCGGGCACGGCTTCAAGTTCGCCCCGGTCATCGGGGAGTTGGCGGCCGACCTCGTGGGCGGCGCCCCGGCCCGCGGCCCGTTCGCGCTCGGCCCGCCACGCGCCGCCTGAACGGTCCCGCCGACCTGCCGTCCCACCGAACCGCCGACCGCGAGGCCGTACCCCGTACCCCGCACCCCCGCACCCCCGCACCCCCGCACCCGCAACTGAGCACCGTCACCAGGAGATCGGCCCTCATGTCCACCAGCGTCCACCCCTCCCCGAGCCACCCGCTTCCCGAACCCGGCGACGGGCGGGAGTCCGGCGGCGGGAGCGTCCCGGCACCGCACATCCTCGACAACCCCGCCTGGGCGTCGCTCGACGGCCCGCACGCCCGCTTCGCCGAGCGGGTGGGCCGCGCCGCCCGTTACCCCACCGACGTCTCCCCGTTCACCGCCCTCGCCGATTCGACCGACCCCCGTGCCTGGGACGACCTCGTCTCCCTGGTCGGGCCGGACGCCCTCGCCCCGGTCAGCGGCGCGACGCACCTTCCCGACGGGTGGGAGGCCGTACGGCGCGGACAGGGCGTGCAGTTGGTCGACACCTCCCTGCGCGCCGAGCCCGACGCCGAGGCGGTCCGCCTGACGCGGGCCGACGTACCCGAGATCCTGGACCTGATCGCCCGTACCGAACCGGGTCCCTTCCTGCCGCGCACCATCGAACTCGGCACCTATCTCGGCATCCGGCGCGAGGGCCGGCTCGTCGCGATGGCCGGCGAGCGGCTCCACCCGCCGGGGTGGCGGGAGATCAGCGCGGTCTGCACGGACGCCGCGTACCGGGGCCAGGGCCTGGCCACGCGGCTGGTCCGGGCCGTCGCGGCGGGCATCCGCGAGCGGGGCGAGACCCCGTTCATGCACGCGGCGGCCGCCAACACCGGGGCGATCCGGCTGTACGAGTCGATCGGCTTCACCCTGCGCCGCCGCTCGGCGTTCCTCCTGGTCCGCACTCCCCCGGGCCCCCCGAAGCCGTCGGCGGTTCCGAACCCACGCCCCCCGCAGGCGGGTTGAGGCGGCGGCGCGCTCGTACCCCCGCCGGATCCCGTCCGCCGCCCGCGGGGGTCACGGGCGGCCGTTGTCCGACCTGCTCTCCACGGAGAGGTTGGGGATGACGCGGCCGAGGCGGGCCGGGAGGGCCCAGGTGACGGGGCCGGACAGGTGCATGAGGGCGGGGACCAGGAGGCCGCGGATGATCAGGGCGTCCACCAGGACCGCGAAGCCGAGGCCGAAGCCGAACTCCTTGAGGACGAAGCTGTCGCCGATGAGGAAGGAGCCGAAGACCAGGATCATGATGCTGGCCGCCGCCGCGATGATCCGTCCGCTCTTGGCCTGGCCGAGGCTCACCGCCTCGTGGTTGTGGCGCACCGCGCCGGCCTTCAGCGCGTCCGCGTCGCCGCGCGCGGTGCGGCGCTGATGGTGCCACTCCTCCTGCATCCGGCTCACCAGATAGACCTCGTAGTCCATCGAGAGCCCGAACAGCACCGAGAACAGCAGGACCGGGATGAAGGCGTCGATGGGTCCGGTGGTCGGCAGGCCGAGGGCCGAACTGCCCCAGCCCCAGGTGAACACCGCGGTCAGGGCGCCGAGCGCGGCCCCGACGGAGAGGAGGTTCATGACGGCGGCCACGAACGGGATCAGCAGGCTGCGGAAGACCGCCACCAGGAGGAGGAACGCGAGGATGACGACCACGGCGATGAACAGGGGCAGTTTGTCGCTCAGTACGTGCGAGAAGTCGATGTTGGTGGGCGTGGCGCCGCCGACGTGGACGGCGGGGTGGCCGGGGCCCTCCGCCTTCGGCCCCAGGTGCCGGACGGTGGAGACGAGCGTGACGGTCGCCTTGTCCCCCGGTGCCGTGGTCGGGTAGAGGATCGCGAGGACGGCCTCGCCGTTCGGGGAGGTCACCGGCGGCGTCACCCGGGCGACTCCCGGGGTGTGGGCGGCGTCGGCCAGGAAGCGGGCGAACGCCTTCTTGTCGTCCGCCGACGACACCGCGCTGACGAGCTGGAACGGTCCGTTGAACCCGGGGCCGAACCCCCGCGCGAGGGCGTTGAACGCCTGGTGCGTGGTGGACGAGGTCGGATCGGCGGCGGCGCCGGACGAGCCGAGGCGGAGGCTGAACAGGGGCAGCGCGATCACCACCACCACGGCCAGGGAGACCACGGCCACGAACCACCGGCGCACCTCGATGAACCTCGCCCACCGCAGCCAGAAGCCGGTGGCGTCCGTGGAGAGGGGACCGTGCTCCGCGAGAGCGGCCCGCTCCCGGCGGGAGAGGACCTTCTCGCCGAGGAACCCGAGCATGGCGGGCAGGAACGTGAGCGACGTCGCCATGGTCAGGGCGACCGTGATCGCGGAGGCGGCGGAGAGCCCGTACAGGAAGTCGACCCCCAGCGCGAACTGGCCGAGCAGCGCGATGCACACCGTGATGCCCGCGAAGAGGACCGTACGCCCGGAGGTGTTGACGGCCTCCTCGGCCGCCTCCAGGTAGCCGACTCCGGACTTCACCGCGCTGCGGTGCCTGCTGATGATGAACAGGCCGTAGTCGATGCCCACGCCGAGGCCGATGAGGATCGCGAGGTCGCTGGAGACGCTGGGGGTGTCCAGCGCGTGGGACAGCAGGCTGATGATCGCGTGGCCGATGAACAGCGCGACGATCGCGGTGATCAGCGGCATCAGCGAGGAGAAGAGCGCGCCGCCGAAGACGATCAGCAGGATCACCAGCGCGGCGACCACACCCACCACGATGGACAGGCCGGGACCCGACCCCTCCTCCTTGGAGATGGACTGGCCGCCGAGCGAGATACGGACGTCGGGGCCGTCGGCGGTCTTCGCCGCGTCGATCAGGTGCCTGGCGTCGTCCGTGGTGACGTCCGCGGCCACCTTCGACCAGGTCACCCGGGCGAACGCCACGGTGCCGTCCTGGCTGATCTGCCCCGCGCCGGCCTTGCCGTACGGGCTGATGACCGACTCCACGCCGGGGACGGCGGCCACCTTGACGAGCGCGGCGGTGACCGGGTCCTTGACCGAGGCGGAGCGCACGGTGGTCCCGTTGCGCGCCTCGACGACCACCTGGTCGTTCTCGCCGGACGCCGACGGGAAGCTCTTCTTCAGGAGCGACACCGCTGCCTGCGAGTCCGTACCCGGCAGGCTGACGCTCTCGTTGTACTGGCTGCCGAGCGACTGGCTGATCCCGAGCAGGACCACCAGGGCCAGCAGCCAGGCCCCCACCACCTTGCGGCGATTCCTGAAGCACCAATTGGCCAATTGAGTCACGGGAGCTAGGTCTACTCGGCCGGAGGACCCCGCCCCGGGACGTACACCCCAATGAGGGCGCGTCGGCCCCGGCCCCGCGACGAGTTCACGACCACCCCGGCCTCCGGCGCCCGCGCCCCGCCGACGCCGTTCCCGTACGACTGGCCCACTCGGCATCCTCGGCGATTCGGCCAACCCCCTTTCACGACAGTGCCGTTGCGGGGTACGGGTCGGCGCACCCCCCACGGGCCGCGGCCCGTTCCCCGCCGGACCACGAACCGACCGAAAGACACCAGTTCGATACGGGAGGCCGCGTCGTTGAACCCCACGAAGCAGCCGTGTCCGACAGGAGAAGCCTGGTGACCATCGACTCCGTACCCGCCACCGCGACCGACCCGGGGGGCACCGGTGGGTGGGTTCCGGTGCGGGCGGCGACGTCCGCCGATGCCGAGGGCATCGTCCGGATGCGCTCCGCCCATGTCCTGTCCCGGCCCCTGGACGAGGAGTGGATCGGGCGTTCCGCGGACGAGCTGGCTCCCCGGCTGGGTCCGGCGGGTGACGCGCGGGCGTTCGTCGTGGACGCCCCGGACGGCACCATGGCCGCCTGCGCCCTCGGCGTGATCCATTCCGTCCTCCCGGCCCCGGCCTCCCCCCGGGGCCTGGCCGCCCGCGTGCACGTCGTGGCCACGCGCCCCGGCTTCCGGCGGCGCGGCTACGCCCGCGCGGTGGTCACCACGCTGCTCGACCACCTCGCCGACGTCGAGGACGTCACCCTGTTCGAGCTCCACGCCGGCGTGGAGGCGCAGCCGCTCTACCGGGAGCTGGGCTTCACGGGGAGTCCGGCGCTGATGCGGATGACGCGTCCCGCGCCCACGGCCACGGAGACGGCCACGCCCGTGGCGGGCTCGTCGCGGAGCGGCGCGTCGTGGTTGCCGCCCGAGCAGTACGCCGAGACGGTGCTCAAGGCCACCGCGTTCGCGTGCGTGTACTTCACCGACGAGGACGACCGGCCGCTCCAACTGCACTCCGTCTACTCCCCCGCCCACCCGTGGCAGTTGGTCGGCGGGACGATGGACCCCGGCGAGCGGCCCTTCGAGACGGCCCTGCGCGAGTGCCGGGAGGAGACCGGCCTGACCGTGTCCGGCCCACCCCGGCTGCTGGCGACCGTGTACGGGCTGCCCGGCGCGGCGTGGCCGTACAGCACGATCGGGATGGTCTTCGACGGCGGCCGGCTCACCGCGGCGCAGATCGGCGGCATCTCCCTCGACCCTCGGGAGCACGACCCCCGCGTCCTGCCCCTGGCCGGGTGGGAGGCGCTGATGCCGGCCCGCGACTTCGCACGCCTCACCGCGGTGGCCGAGGCCCGGCGTACCGGCGTGGCCGCGTACTTCGGCGCGTGGGACTGGGGGGACGAATGAGCGGTGGTACGGGGGGAGTCCGGCCGCGTGGCGCGCGCTTCGCGGGGCGGCCGGGCTCCCGGGCCGGGCCGGCCGTGTCAGTCCAGGCAGAACTCGTTGCCCTCGGGATCGGTCATCACGAGGAAGCCCGCGCTCATCGGCGGAGCGGGCTCGTGGCGACGCAGCCGCGCCGCTCCCAGCGCGACGAGCCGGTCGCACTCGGCCTCCAGCGCCGCCATCCGCTCCTCCCCCTCCAGTCCGGGGGCCGCGCGGACGTCGAGGTGGACGCGGTTCTTGGTGACCTTGTCCTCCGGCACCTGCTGGAAGAACACCCGCGGGCCGTGCCCGTCCGGGTCCTCGATGGCGGATCGCGTGTTGCGCTGGTCCTCCGGTACGCCGATCCGCGCGAGGAAGTCGTCCCACGCGGCCAGCGCGTCGGCGCCCTCGGGCAGGTCGACCCCGGGCGGGGCGGGGTGGATGTAGCCCAGCGCGTCGCGCCAGAAGGACGACAGGGCCCGCGGGTCGTGGGCGTCGAAGGTGACCTGGATGTGGCGGCTCATCGGGTTGCTCCGTTCGTGGCGGCTTGCGCGTGCGGCAGGTGGTGGATCAGCTCCCGGTGGCTGTGCGGCACCGGGTCGGCATCTTCCATGGAGCGCACCCTGCCACCTGTCGCGGACAGAAACGGTCCGCTGATGCGGCGTGGTGGAGGTCGGCCGTCTCTGCGAGCCGAGCGCCTGTCAGATGTTCGGGACGACGACGTCGAACCCGGCGGTGAACGTGTCGAGCAGGTCCAGCAGGGTGTCGAGATCCGTCCGGTCGCCGTTCAGGGCCGCGGTGTTCGCCGCCAGCAGGTCGTCGAGGGTCGTCGCGCCGTAGGCGAGGTCGGCCAGGGCGGCATGGTGGATACGGAGCGTGCCGGCCGGGTTCTCGGCGGGGTCCGGCGCCGTGTGCCGGAGGATGCCGTTCTCGACGATCAGCCGGAACCGTTCCTCGGCGGGGCCGCCCTGGTCCCCGGTGACGTCCAGGCCGATACGGAGGCGGACGGCCGCGGCACGCGGGCCGTTGAGCCGGACGGCGAGGTAGTCGAGGAGCATCCCGGTGCTCATCCCGGCCGCGAGACCTGGGGCGGCGTTGCCGGACGGCCGCGGTCCCGTAGCACGTGCCGTACCAGTACGTTCTCCTTGCCGGCCGCGGCGAACTCGGGCCAGTACGCGGCGATCGGCGCGGACAGGTCGAGGCGGCCCGGTCGGCAAGGATCAGCGCGCAGAGGGCAGTCATGTCATGAACCAGATGGTGGACCGCTGCCGGGAGGAGGACAACCGGGGCATGGAGATCCTCCTGGCCGCGTACGACGGACTGCGGTGACCACCGGGCGGGGGACGTCCCCACTGTGCAGAGAGCGTGGCCGCGGCGACTGCCCCGGAGTTGATGTCCTCTCCAGGCGCCATCAAGGTCGGCGGACCTGCGTGCGCAAGGCGGGGCAGATCATTGCCTTGCCGCCAGGATGCGGTGGTGCAAGGTGGCGGCGTCGGCGTCCAGGCCCCGGTCGGTGTAGATGGAAGCGGCTTCCTGCCAGCAGTCGATTGCCTCGGTCACGCGGCCGAGGGCGTACAGCGAGGTGGCGAGGACGGTGAGAGGCCCGGCGAGGGTTTCTTCATGGCTGCCCAGGGACGCGCGGCCGAGCGCGATGGCGCGTCGGCTGTTGATGATGGCTGTGTCGTGGTCGCCGATGCCCTGCCATCCCACGGCGACGGCCGCGAGAGCGCATGCTTCGCCATCGGTGTCGCCGAGCTGGTGGCGCAGTTTCGCGCTGCGTGTGCCGCAGTCGATGGCCTGCTGGTGATTGCCGAGATCGGAATGGAGTGCGGCGAGGTGCCCGTCCGCCACCGCTTCCCACCGACCGGTGTCGAATCCTCGGCTGAGCAGGCGGGCTTTCTCGAAGTGTTGCCGCGCTTCGACGAAGCGGGTCTTCTGACGCAGGAGCTGGCCGAGTTCGATGCGGGCGGCGATCTGGACGTGGACGTTGCCGGCGTCCTGGGCGAGTCGGCAAGCGCGGGTGAGGTCCGCCTGCGCGTCGGGATGCTGCAGGTGAGCCAGTGCCTCTCCGCGGGCGAGGAGGGCGTTCGCCTCGTGGAGGATCTGGCCGGACCGCCGTGCCGCATGGAGACCCGCGCCGGCAGTATCGACGCGTTCCTCCCAACCGCCCATGAGCACGAGGAAGCCAAGAGCGTCGACGAGGTACAGGGCGTAGTCGTCCATGGTGCGGTCCACTGCGTGGTACAGAGCGGCGATCAGGTTGGCGCGTTCGTCGGTGAACCAGGCCCAGGCCTCGTCGCGGTCGGCCAGGGGCAGGGAGTGGTCGGGCTCTGCGACGGTCGCAACCACGCGTGTGCAGCTCGGGTAGAGCAGGCGGTCGGCGGTGTGGGCGGTGTGGCTGTACCAGGTGAGCATGGCGTCGAGGGCGTCGCGCTGCCGGCCCTCGGTGTCGTGCTCACCGGCCAGCTCCTCCGCGTAGGCGCGCAAGAGGTCGTGGAAGCGGTATCGGTCATGTGCGACGGGTTCGATGAGGTGTGCGTCGGCCAGCCCGTTGAGCAGTTGCCGGGTCTCGCGTGGCGGCCGTTGCGCGAGGGCTGCGGCCGCGGGTGTCGAGATGTCCGGGCCCGGGTGCAGGCCCAGCCGCCGGAACAGGTTCGCGTGCACGACGGACAACTGGTCGTAGGACCAGGCGAATACGTTGCGGACCGCCGCGTAGGGGTCTCGGCCCCAGCTGAGTGCGTCGAGCTTGGAGTTTTCCTGGGCGAGCTCGCCGACGATGTCGGCGACGGAGACGTTTTCGTACGCGGCTGCGCGCCCTGCGGCGATCCGCAGCGCCAGCGGCAGACGCGCGCACAGCCGGATGAGGGTCTCCACCGCACCCGGTTCCGCTCGGGCCCGATGAGGCCCGATGATGCCGACGACCAGTTCCAGCGCCTCGGACGGGGCGAGCACATCGAGTGTGAGGCGGTGTGCGCCCTCGGTGATCACCAGGCCGGTCAGGCTGTCGCGGCTGGTCACGACCACCATGCAGCCGGGGGCTCCGGGCAGCAGCGGGCGGACCTGCTCGGCACTGTGGGCGTTGTCCAGCACGATCAGCATGCGCCGTCCCGCCGCGAGCGTACGGAAGAGTCCCGAGCGGGCGCCGGTGCCGGCTGGTACGGCCGCCGGGTGCACGCCGAGCGCGACCAGGAAGTCGTCGAGAATCTCATCCGGACTCGCGGGCTTGCCGGGGCCGTACCCGCGGAGGTTGGTGTGGAGTGTCCCGTCGGGGAACCGGTCCTGCACCCGGTGGGCCCAGTGCACCGCGAGCGTCGTCTTGCCCACTCCGCCCGAGCCGTCGAGTGCGGAGATCACCACGGCCTGGCCACGGGCCGGCGGCAGCAGGGCGTCGAGCGCGAGCAGGTGATCGGCCCGGCCGATGAAGTCAGGGACCCTCTGCGGAAGTTGTCGTGGCACTGGCGGGGCAACGGACCACGGCTGCCTCATCGCGGGCACGCGATGGACGCCCTGGGTGCGATGGTCCGGGCGGGCCCCGGGTTGTTCTCCGCGCAGGATCTGCTCATGCAGGCGCCGCACATCCGCCCCGGGGTCGACGCCGAGTTCCTTGGCGAGGCTGGTTCTGAGGCGGTGGAAGACGTGCAGCGCGTCCGCGCGCCGGCCGCAGTGGACCAGCGCCTCCATCCACTGCATGTGCAGTGTTTCGCGCAGTGGATGGTCGTGCACGAGATCTGCCAGGTCATCGGCGACCTCGTGGTGCTCGCCGAGTTCCATCCGCCATGTGACCGAAAGCTCCAGCGCGCTGAGCCGCTGCTCGTCCAGCCGTGCGGCGGATCTGTTCAGCGCTGCGGTGCCCAATCCCTCGAGCGCGGTCCCGCGCCAGAGATCCAGCGCTGCCCGGATCTCCGCGACTGCCTGATGCAGCCTTCCCTCCGCTGCGTGGCGACGGCTCTCGGCGACCCCAGCGGCGAACCGGAGCGAGTCGAGGTGCGGTTCCCCGACGCGGATCAGGTAGCCGTTGTCCTCGGTACGGATGAGCCGCTGTGCGATGTCGCCCAACCGCTCACGCAGCGCCGACACCGAGTTCTGCAACTGCTTCACAGCAGTCACGGGCGGCTCGTCGTCCCAGGTCATGTCCGCGAGCCTGGACAGCGGCACCACCGAGTTCGGCGCCAGCAACAACGCGGCCAGAACCCGCTGCCGCCGCGCTCCTGGCACCAGTAACCGCTCCTGGCCCGTCCGGACCTCAAGCGTGCCCAGTACGCGAAAGTCCATCCCCCGAACCGCCCTTGTCACCCAAAGTAACCCATCGGAGCATAGCGTGCGCGGAAATGCCTCCTCAACGCCCGTGGTGACGCGGTGATGACGACATGGTGACGGCACACGACAAGGTCATCGACGTGGCCACCAGCCCCGGTCGCCGGGGCAACGCCACGTCGCGCCTGTCCTGCACGACCCGGGCCGGCGGTCGATCGCCGGCCCGGCGAGGAAGGAAGCGCGATTCCTCGCTCGGAGCATCAACCAGAGGATGGAAGACAATGAGAAAGTTCATCGGCAGTCTGTTCGCCGTCATGGCCGGCGCCGTCCTGGCCACGGCACCTGGAGCCCAGGCGGCGCCCGTGGAGGCGGCCGTGGCCAGGCCCGCGGATGCCCAGCAGTCGTGGAGGACCACGTTCTACTGCGGTTCAGCGGACACATGGACTCGGTGCAGCTTCAGTTCGAGCGACTTCCCCGAGACGGCCGAGTGGCTCCCCGGCGGGTCTCCGAGCGTCCATCTACTGGTCAACAACCACGCGGCCGCAGGAGAAGCCTGCCGCATCGTCGTCAACGGAGGCCGCTTCGACGCCCGGTACATCGACCCCGGCTACAACCTCTGGACCTGGTTGGGCAACACCGGAGCCGACCCGGCGGTTCAGCTCGAGTGCATCCGCAGGAGCCAGAGCGGCGACGCGGGAATCGGAGGTTACATCCAGTTCAACTACTAGCCGACGTCCCTCGGGTCACTGTTCTACGGCCGGTGAGCCGTAGACGGTGGTCCGCCGTGTTTTGAAAGTCGGTTCTGTTCCTCGTCCCGCATCGTGATGATCTCGGTGTGGGGCGAGGGGAACTTTCTGACGCGCAGTGGGCTGTGCTGGTGCCGCAGTTGCGGTCGCGGTGTTGGGGCGGCCGTCGTTGGACCGGCGGAAACTCACCAGGGACTGAACACCCCAGCACTCCAACTGCGCACCACAGTCCTGACACCTGGCCGAGAACTCGACGGACGCGAAGACCCTCGACGGACTTCGCACACCGGCCACCCATCCACTGCCCTGCGCCGCGCTCACCCTCGAACAGGCCCAGCAAGCCATGCACCACTTGCCGGACCCGCGACGCGGGTAAGCGCGAGACTCCGAGCTGCCAGGTCGGTCCCCGGGTGCGCAGAGTACGTCGACCGGCGAGCGGCGCCATCCCCCTCACCTGTCACGGTGCAGGCGGAGGAATCGCCCGGGCGGCAATCAGTTGCTGGGCGGGGTTTTGGGGGCCAGCGTGCGGGTGACGGCCGCGACCCGCAGTTCTTCCAGGGCCGCGTTCTGGTGCTCGGCGCGTTCCAGCAGGGTGTCCAGCTTCGCTGCGTCCAGGCGCCTGTCGGTGTAGGCCAGGGCGCGCAGGCTGCGCCAACACGCTGCCTTGCCCAGGACGCCCAGAAGCATCGCCTCGGCTTCAAGGACATCGCTGAGCGGGGAGCGGGAGAAGAGGTGGCCGTTGGTCTTCAAGCGGCCGGCCTTCTCCGCGACCCAGCCCAGGGCCACCTTGGTACGGTCGACGGAGACACCCAGGTCGGCCATGATCTGTGCCAGCGCGTCACGGTCCTCCTCCACCTGACGCGCCGGATCCGTCAGGACCACTTCTTCTTTCCCGCCCTTCTTGGCGCCGGCGGCGCGCTGGAAGAGCTCCAGGCCGCCGGTCGCACCCGTGTAGTGGTCGTTGAGGTAGATCGCCAGCGAGCCGACGTTGTTCGAGGCACCGTCGGCGGCCCGGGCCGCCGACCCTGCGCCGGAGCGCATCTCGTCTGCCACCGAGGCCCCCAGCTCCGCCCAGCTGGCTTCGAACTTCTCCAGTCCCTCGCGCTCCAGAGCGTCCGTCACATCCGCGAAGTCGACACCGGCGTCCCCCAGCACCGCCAGGTGGGCTTCGGCGGCGGCGTAGTCCTCGGCGGCCGGCGGGTGGGCGGGCACGGTGCCGTGGTCGGCGAACGCGGTCAGCGTGGCGCCGGGCATGGTGTTGACCGTGCCGGCGATGACCAGGTCGCTGACGTACATCGTGTCCGGGTAGTCCGGGTTCTTCACTCCGGTGGACGCCCACAGCGGTCGCTGGGCATGGGCTCCGGCCGCGGCCAGGCGCTGCCAGCGCGGCTCGGCCACCACCTGCTCGTACGCCTGGTAGGCCAGCCGGGCGTTGGCGACCGCGGCCTTGCCCTTGAGCTCCCGGGCTTGGGTACTGTCGAGGGCGTCGAGGCGGCGGTCGACCTCGGTGTCGACGCGCGAGACGAAGAAGGAGGCGACCGAGTGGATGCCCGACAGGTCGAGCCCCGCTTCCAGGGCCTGCTCCAGGCCGCTCTGGTAGGCGCCCATCACCTTCCGGTACCGGTCCAGGAAAAAGATCAGCGTGACGTT